>NZ_QUAC01000430.1 GCF_003389455.1 Streptomyces inhibens
GGCCGGGCGCGGCGGGTCATTTCCGCCGGGCCCGGCCCGCCGCGTACGGCAGTCGGGGTGGGCCCGCATCGGATGGAGTACGCCAACCGGCGCCCGGCCGAGGTCGTTCTTAGCGTGGCCTCATGTCGAGCGTGAGTTGGGCCTCCGTCAGAGTCGTGACCGCAGCGGCCGTTTGTGCCGCGAGCCTGCTGGTCGCGCCCGGCCTTGCGGTCGCCGATGGCCCGCACGGCATCGACGACCTGCGGTCCGGTGCGCACCCGGCCGATCCGGCCGACGCCGGGAGCCGGCTGGACCGGCGCGGAGTGCAGTTCCTGCCGCAGCCGGACGTGCCCGAGCCGCCGGATGTCTCCGCGCTGTCGTGGATGGTGACGGACCTGGAGAGCGGCAAGATTCTCGCGGCCAAGGACGTCCATCGGCCGCTGCCACCCGCCAGCACCCTCAAGGCGCTCTTCGCCCTGGCGGTGCTGCCCAAGTTCTCCCAGGGGACGGTGCACACCGTCTCCACCGAGGACCTGGCCGGCATCGAGGCGGGCAGTTCGCTCGCCGGCCTCAAGGAGGACATGCCCTACCGCGTCGCCGACCTGTGGTACGGCGTCTTCCTGCGCTCGGGCAGCGATGCGGTGCACACCCTCGCCGCGATGAACGGTGGCTGGAACAAGACCATCGACGATATGCAGGAGACGGCACGCCGCCTCGGCGCCCGCGACACCAGGGTGGAATCCGCTGACGGCTTCGACACACCGGGGCAGGTCTCGTCCGCCTACGACCTGTCGCTCTTCGGACAGGCCGGGCTGACCAACCCGGACTTCGCCCACTTCGCGTCGACGAAACAGACCGAGCTCCCGGAGGACGGCGGCCCGGACGCCTTCGGCATCCAGAACACCAACCGGCTGCTGGTCGGCTCGCACGGCGTGCGCCCGTACGACGGCCTGATCGGGGTGAAGAACGGCTATACGAGCCACGCCGGCAACACCCTGATCGCGGCCGCCAGACGCGACGGCCGGACGCTGCTGGTCACCCTCATGAACCCGCGGTCCGGCGCCTCGAACGCCGTCTACGAGGAGACCCGCGGCCTGCTGGACTGGGGATTCGAGGCGGCTCCCCGGGCCGCGGCCGTGGCCATGCTCCCCACCATGGCACCCGGCGATCGCTACGGGGCGCCGCAGCAGGTCGCCCATCAGCCGCAGCCGGTCACCTCGCTGCGCAAGCCGGCCGGCGCGGCGCAGGCGGAGGCGGACGCCGACTCCCGTACGCGCCACTGGTGGTTCGTGTCGGCCGCCGGAGCCGTCGGGGTCATCGCCGCCGCCGGGCTCGGCACCGCGCTGTGGTGGCGCCGGCGCAAGCCGCGCGAAGCCGGGAGCGAGGAGACGGACTGAGTCCGGCCGGCCGCGCCGCCGATCACCGCACATCCGTGCGATCGGTCAGGGATACGGAGGACGTGGGATGGCCTTGCCCGGTGAAGGGCGACGCGTCAGCCCCGGTTGTGCTCCCCGCCGGGCGTTGCGCGGTGTAGCGTCCAGGTCAGCTGTCGTGGTTCCGAAGTGCCGGACGCCCGTGTCGCATTCACGGGCGTTCTTGCTGTGCAGTGCGTCTCCGGACCAGGGCGATCACCTCCGGGTTCCGCAGGACGCGGAAGCCGACTCGAGCCCATTGAACGAAGGAGACGGATATGGCTTCCGGCACAGTGAAGTGGTTCAACTCGGAGAAGGGCTTCGGCTTCATCGCGCAGGACGGCGGCGGCGCCGATGTCTTCGCGCACTACTCCAACATCGACGCCACGGGCTTCCGCGAGCTGCAGGAGGGCCAGAAGGTGACCTTCGAGGTCACCCAGGGGCAGAAGGGCCCCCAGGCGGAGCAGATCCGGCTGGCATGACGCCCGGCCGGCCCCGCCCGCAGCCGCGCCCGCTCCCTGCCCGGGGGCGGGCGCCGCTGCGTGGGGCGCGGCCTTTGGACCTCTCTCACGGGCGTCGGTCGTTGAGGATCTTCTGGAACAGCCGGTGGTCGCGCCAGGCGCCGTTGATGTGGAGATAGTTCTCGGCGACGCCGAACGGGACAAAGCCGCACTTGGTCAGCACACGCTGTGAGGCGAGGTTGTCGACGAGGGTGCCGGCCTGCAGCCGGTGCAGGCCCAGCTCCGTATCGGCGGCGGCGCAGAGCGCGGTCACCGCCGCGGAGGCGAGACCTCGGCGCACCTGGCCCACGTCGATCCAGTAGCCGACGTGCCCGCTGCGGAGCGGGCCCAGCACGATGTCGGAGAGGGTGATCGCACCCACGATGTCCGGCTCATCGGCCTCCGCCGCGCCCCGGTCCGGCTGCCGGACCAGGACCCACGGCAGCGCCCGCCCGGCGCGCTGCTCGGCAAGCCGGCTGCGCAGCCGTTGCGCCTGCCCGGCCGGGGTGAAGAAGGCCTCGTCCCGCTCCGGCTCCCAGCGGCGGAGATGGCCACGGCTGCGCGTATAGGCGCGGGCGAGGCCGGTGGCGTCCTCCGGCACCGCGGGGCGCATCAGAACATCGGGGGTGAGCCGGGCGGGCGACGCGGTGATCATCCGTACAGCGTAATGGCGGTGGCTGCTGCACGAACGGGCCGATCTCGTCGATCTGCTAGGTGTTCCGAATCGCGTTCACCAGTCCGGCAACAAGGTTCGCCCGCTCGGCCATGGCTTCGATCACCAGATACTCGTGGTCGGCGTGGGCACCGCCCCCGACTGCTCCAAGGCCGTCGAGTGTGGGCACCCCCAGTGCGGCCGTGAAGTTGCCGTCGCTTCCGCCGCCGACCGCCTTGCCTTCGAGGTCGGGAAGCAGCCGCTTGGCCACCGCAAAGAGCTCGGCCGACGCCGACTCGGGCATCGGGGGCCGGCTGATGGCTCCCTGCACCGCGATCTCCGCCCCATCGAGATGCGGAGCCAGTGCCGCGAACGCAGATTCGATGCGCTCTTTCTCGTCGGCCGACTCGACCCGGACGTCGACGATGACGGTCGCCTCTGCGGGAACGACGTTGTCCAGGGTCCCTGCGGACGCGACGGTCGGGGTAACGGTCGTGCCGATGTCGGGCCGGCCGAGCGCTGCGATGTCCAGTACCTGGTGTGATGCTTCGATCAGGGCGTTGACCCCGGCTGCGGGCTCAAGGCCTGCGTGCGACGCCCGGCCCGCGATGGAGACTTGGAACGTGCCGCAGCCTTTACGGCCGGTCTTCAGGCCTCCGCCCTCGGCGGCGCCCTCGAACACAAGCACAGCGCCGCAAGCAAGGGCTCGTTCTTCGATGAGAGCCCGAGAGGAGCGGGAGCCGACTTCTTCGTCGGCGGTCACCAGGATCTCGACGCCTGACCGGTCATCGAGCGTCGCCAGGCCGTGAAGGGCCTGCACCAAACCGCCAAGCATGTCGAAGACCCCGGGGCCGGTTGCATGCCCGTCCTCGACCATGAACGGGCGGCGTTCAAGGGTGCCGAGCGGAAACACCGTGTCATGGTGACCGAGGATCAGTACTTTGGGATCGCCACCAGCCGACCAGTGGACGTGCGGCCCGGCTTCGCTCTCGACGAGGATGGCCTGCCCGCCAAGGCGGCTCTCGATGACCGCGGCGACAGCCTTGGCCGATGCCGTCAAGGCGTCGAGATCGCGCGAGGGAGACTCGATTTCGACGAGTGTCCTGAGGTCGTCAATCATCGCGTCGGCACTCACGTCGACGGACTTGTGCATCGTCACGTGGCAAGGGTACGTGGTACGCCGGAACGGAGTTTGCCTGCCCAGGCGCCGTTAGAGCCACCCGCGCCGTGCCGCCTGGACGCCTGCCTGGAAGCGGGTGGTGGCGCCCAGGCGGGTCAGCAGTGCGGAGACCCGGCGGACCACGGTGCGGCGGCCCAGGCCCAGGCGGCGGGCGATGGCCTCGTCGGTGGCGCCGCTGGCCATCAGGGTGAGGATCTGGCGGTCGCGGGCGTCGATCTGGGTGCCGATGCCGGCCGCCGACACCGGAACGGCCAGCCTCCACAGCGCCTCGAAGACGTTGGACAGCGCCCGGAACAGGCCGGAGGGGCGGATCAGCAGGGCGATGACCTCGGAGCGGTCGTCCCCGGCGAGCGTCAGCACGGCCAGATCGTCGTCGCCGAGGGCCAGTTTCAGCGGTGCCTCGTCCAGGGTCCGGGCCTGTTCGCCGGCCTCGATCATGCGCGCCATGTTGGGGCCCGCAATCGGATCGTCGTAGGCGGAACCGTGGTAGATCACGCGGTAGGCGATGCCGGAGGCCATCCGTTCGAGCTGGAGTTGCTCCTGGCTCGGGTAGTAGTCCGGCGCGCCGGTGTACGGCGGCACATCGACGACCCGGATCTCGCGCCGGGCGGAGTACTGCAGCCGTCGGACGGCTGCCAGCACGCCCGAGGCACCCTCGACGACCTCCAGTGCGCCGTACTGGCCGCTCTCCCGCCGGGCCACTTGGTAGAGCCGTTCCAGCTCCGCCCCCGTCTGCCGGAGGCCGGCCCGCCGCACCGCGTCACGCTGCAGCAGCGACTCCATCACGTACAGCGGCGATAACGCCTCCCAGGCGCCGGGTTCTTGATCGACCGTCATCACCATGTCCTCGGCCGCCAGTTCCTTGAGCAGCTCCCGGACCGCGCGCTCGCTCAGACCGGTCCGGGCCGCGAGCGCACCGGCCGGTGCGCCCGGGTGGCTCACCAGGAACCGGTAGACCCGTCCGCGCTCGGACTCCGGGTCCAGAACGTCGTACACGACAACCCCCTTCGCCGCGTTGGTGTCGAAAGCGGTTTCGACGCCCGGAGCGTACCCCCTGGTAGGCGTATGTGCGCCAGTGGCCCAGTTGCGCCGGGGCACCCTATGGCGCTGCCGGGAGAGCTTTCAGGAGACTGTCGCCGACCGGTCGCACGGACCGCTCGTCCCCTGGCGACCACCGATCCGAGGACCCTTCGATGAGACCAGTCCTGTCGTGTGCCAGGGCGGCTGTCGCCACCTTGGCCGCCGCCCTCCTCATACTGGGCATGCCCGCCGCGCACGCCGCGCCGCCGGACGCGCCGCCGAAGCTGACCGACGGCTTCGGCCTGACCCAGGTCGGCACCGCGAACGGAACCGCCACCAACTTCGTCATCACCGTGAAGACCGCCCAGGTGGCCGGTGAGCACCGCATCCGGATCCTGCTGCCCGCCGACTACGCGGAGCGGCCGGACAAGCGCTACCCCGTCTTCTACCTGCTGCACGGCGCGGCCGACAGCCCGGCCGACCCGGCCCTGGCGTTCTCCGCCCTCACCGCGAGCAGCAAGATGATCACGGTGATTCCGGACGGCGGCCTGCGCGGCTGGTACGCCAACTGGCTCGACCAGCACACCGCCGCCGGCGCCCAGAACTGGGAGACCTTCCACATCGAGCAGGTCATCCCGTTCATCGATGCCAACCTGCGCACCGTCGCCGCCAAGAAGGGCCGGGCCGTCGGCGGCATCTCGATGGGCGGCTTCGGCTCCCTGCACTACGCCCAGGCCCACCCCGAGCTGTTCAGCCAGGTCGCGGCCTTCTCCGGCGCGGTCGACCTGTCCATGGACGAGGCCGTCATCCGGGCCGCGGTGGTCGCCACGCTGACCAACATCGGCGCGCCCTTCTGCGGCTCCGTCGCCGGCCCCGGACAGCACTGCGGCCTCGACTTCGGGCCCGCGGTCTCCAGCGACGCGGTGTTCGGCTCGCCGTATCCGGTCTTCAACGCCGACCGGCGCTGGAATCAGGTGGATCCGTCCACCCACATGGACCGGCTGCGCGGCATGGGCATCGCGCTCTACACCGGCGACGGCGCGGGCCGGGCCACCGAGATGGAATTCTGGGCCCGGTCGGCGTCGCAGCACGTCAAGGACCGCCTGGACGCCCTGGGGATGCCGTACCACTACGTGGACTACGGCAACGGCGCCGGCTGGGGCGACCACTGCGACGGCGGACACAACGGGGGGTGCTGGGACCAGGACCTGACCGACTATGTGCCGCGCCTGGAAGCGGCATTCACCTCCGCCTGACCCCGATGAGGGATGCGCCCGGCCCCGACGACGGGCCTGCGCCCCGATGAGAAACGAAAGACGAGAGAGGACTTCACCACGTGACATCAACGCCACGTCTCAGACGCACCGGTAGCTGGCTGCGGGCCTTAGCGGCCGCGCTCGCCGCGTGCTGCATAGCCCTGGGGATCACGGCTTCCCCCGCGGTGGCCGAGCCGCGCGCGAACAGCAGCAGCGCCCCGGCGCTCGACAAGCTGACCTTCACTTCGCTGAGCAACGGCCGCAACCTCGATGTGCAGAACGGCAACACCGGTGACGGCGTCTACATCGTCACCAACTCCACGCCGGGATACCACCAGTCCTGGCACCTGAACGTCGATAAATCCAACTCCTCCTTCACCATCGTCAACAACGACACCGGCAAGTGCATCGACCTCGCCTGGCTCACCCCCGCCCTGCGCCAGCAGACCTGCCGGGGCGTGGCCAGCCAGAAGTGGTACCTGCAGCCGGTCGGGTCCACCAAGGACACGTTCATGATCCGCCACCAGGGCGACAACACCTGCCTGGACCTGCTGATGGGCGCCAACTACAACGACGCCTGGACCGACCAGTACACCTGCAACAACAGCAAGCCACAGCAGTGGACCGTCGGCGCCGCCAGCGCGCCGGACGCGTGGAACCTCGCCGTGGACCACGCCGCCAAGCAGTGCCAGAAGGACACCGCCACCTGCTCCTGGGCGACCCGGGCCGAGTCCCCGGCGGCCCCGCTGCCCAAGGTCTGCGCGTCCTCGGTGTGGTTCAACAACACCGCTGACACGGTGCAGCAGGGCTTCGCGGTGAACGACACCAGCGGCTGGCAGAACTCCATCGGGGCCGATATGGGAACGCAGTTCTCGGCCGGTGTCGGAGTCCCAGGAGGAGGGAGCGAATTGCAGGCGATGGTCAGCTCCACGCTGCACTACTCCCACGTCTGGGAAGGCTCCCGGTCGGTCAACAACCAGGTGACGGTCAACGTCCCCGCCAAGCAGTACGGCTGGGTGACCCTCTCCGAACTGGCCAAAAAGGTCACCGGCACCTGGACGTTCGACACCACCGGCTTCCCCTGGACCGCCGACGACACCATCACCGTCCCGCTCAAGGACGACCCCAGCGGCGGCGCCACCCTCTACATCACCAACACCAGCCCGAACTTCACCTCCTGCACCTGAGCCCCGCAGCGCTCACACCGACCCGGCCGCCCTTACCGCCCGCCCCGGCGGTAAGGGCGGCCGCACGCCGTCACGATGTTCAAGCCGCCGCCGGGCGAGCCGCTGGTTCAGGGCTGCGGTGGCTGATCCGGGCCCTTGCCGCCACCGAATTCGTCCCTGAGCCTGTCCTGGCCGGTGTCGACCTGCCCCTTGTACTTGCCCTGGGTCTTGTCGTCGACCATGTCGCCGGCCTTGTCGACGCCCTTTTCCGTCTGGCTTTCGTGGCCCTTCAGCATGCTCTTGATCTTGTCCATCATGGACATGATTCGTCCTCCTCACCACAGTCCCCCCACGACTCCAGCATCACCCCCTGCCAGGCGATCTGCATCCGCGCGCAGAGGGCGGCGTCCGGCGCCCCCGGCCGTTGTGGCGCCCGGCTCAGGAGCTCGGTATCGGGGCCTTCAGGTGGTCGCTGATGAACTTGATCGAACCGGCCTCCATGCCCTTCTGGTAGTCCCAGGCGTTGTGCCGGCCACCGGGGATCAGCTGCAGGGTGGTGTGGATCGGGCCCTTGCCGTAGGTCCGGCGGAACTTCTCTATGGAGCCGGTGACCGCGGGGGATTCCCTGCTGCCGGCCTGAAAGGCGAGGTAGACGTCCGGGCCGCCCTTCCGCAGCAGGCGCTGCGCGAGCTTCTCCGGGTTGTTGGCGTCCTTCTCCGCCTGGTGGCCCGCCCACAGCGGAGAATCCGGCACGATGTCCGGGCCGCTGGCTATCGCCGCCTTGAATTTCTCCGGGTATTTCAGTACGGACTTCAGCCCGGCGAACCCGCCCGAGGACGACCCCATGAAGGCCCAGCCGTCCCGCGACTTGAAGGTACGGAAGTTGGCCTTCGTCAGATTGACGACATCATCCGTCAGCCAGGTCCCCATCTTCTGCTGACCGGGGATGTCGCTGGCGTCGTGGTAACGGGTGTCCGGGTTGAGCATCGGCATCACCACGATGAACGGCAGGCTCTTGCGCTCGGCGGTCCACCGGGTGATGTTCTCCTGCAGCTTGATGTCACCGCCGACCCAGTAATTGGTGACACCGCCCACCTCCTTCGGGCTGCCCAGACCGCCCGGCAGGGCTATCAGCACCGGAAACCCGCTCTTGGCGTACTTCGGGTCCTGGTACTCCTTCGGGGCCCAGACCCAGACGCTCCCGGTGACACCGGATTTTGGGCCCTTGAGCGTCGCCCGCCCTATACGGGTGCCGTCGTCCAGCGTCCGGGTGACCCGGAAGTCGCTCTTGGGGCCGGTCGGCATGAGGGTGTCGTCGTCCACGGGCCTGACCTGTGTGGCGCCGTCGTTCTTGGCGCCGGCATTGAAGTCGACCGGGTCTCCGTTCTCCGAGCAGCCGGTGAGCAGCGCCGAGGAAGCGACGAGGGCGGCCGCGAGCGCGACGGCGTAGGGGTGTTTCAACGGTGACTCCGGGACTGGGTGATCAAGTACAAGCGCCCATAAAGAGGGAAACCGGGCGGTGGAGGTTCCCTGGGGCCCGTCCGGCCATGATCCGACGGACGGGCCCCGGCCGCGCGCCGGGCCGCGGCGGCCGGCTCACCCGTTCGGCCCCCTGGGTCCGCGGCGTTCTCCACGGGCGCCCTTTGGCCCGCTCGACGGGCAGGGCGGCGCGGTCCGGCCGAGAATGCAGCGGTGAGCGATGAACACCGCAGTGCCGACGACACCGCGCCACGCGCCGTGCCGAGTGACAAGGAGCGACGGCTCGCCAGGAAGGCGCTGGCCGGCCGGGCGCGGGACGCGGACGATCTGTCGTTGCTGATGGACATGCTGGGCCTGGATCCAAGTCGCGATCCGGGCCCGGAAGCGGCGTACGGCCGGGCCGCGGACCGCGAGAAGGAGACCAAGCGCGGCCAGCGGCCCGGGCGCGCCGCAGGGCGTGAGCGGCGCCACGAGACGCGCAGGGACACCTGCCGCGACGCCCGGTCGCGCTTCGGCGGGCCCAGGGCGTAAGAGCCGCCCCGGGCCCGTGCGTCCCCTAGCGATCGCCCGCCCGGCTCAGCCGCAGGGTGACGATCTGGAACGGGCGGAGCCGCATCCGGACCGTGTTCCCGTGCCGTTCGAGCGCCGGCCCGTCATCCGTCGGGCGCTCCAGCAGGTCGGTGGTGACGGCGTCGGCCAGCTCGAAGCCGGTGGTGAGGGTGGTGCGGGCCCGCCCGCCGTGTGCCTCGTGGAGGCGGACGATCACGTCCCCGCCGGCGTCGTCGGCGAGCTTGACCGCGGTGACCACCGTCGCGTCGTTGTCGACCGTGACCAGGGGCGCCACCGCTCCGGCGCCGGTGATCCGCCGCTCGGGGAGATTGATGCGATGGCCTTCGCGTACCGCGTCTCCGATGGCGGCGCCGGGGACCAGCGCATAGCGGAAGCGGTGCAGGCCCTGGTCGGTCTCCGGGTCGGGGAAGCGCGGGGCGCGCAGCAGGGAGAGCCGGACGGTCGTGGTGGTGCCCTGGTCGCCGTCGTCGCGGACGGTACGCGTGACGTCATGACCGTAGGTCGCGTCATTGACCAGCGCGACGCCCCAGCCCGGCTCCTCGATATGGACGAACCGGTGCGCACAGGCCTCGAACTTGGCCGCCTCCCAGCTGGTGTTGGTGTGCGTGGGCCGGTACAGATGCCCGAACTGGGTCTCCGCGGCATACCGTTCGGCATGGATGTCCAGCGGGAAGGCGGCCTTGAGGAACTTCTCGGTCTCGTGCCAGTCGACCTCGGTGTCGATGTCCAGGCGCCGCTGCCCGCGCGCCAGCGTCAGCGACTGCACCACCCGGGAGTCGCCGAAGGTACGGGTGACCCGCACCGTCGCGGCATCCGGGGACGCCTCCCCGAGCACGACCTCGTCCACGTCCGTCAGATCGGTGACGACATTGCGGTAGAAGGCGTCCACGTCCCAGGCGTCCCACATGTTCGGGAAGTCCGGGTGGATCTGCAGCAGATTCGCCGCCCCGCCGGGCGCCACGGTCTCGCGTTCGGCCGTCCGGTCGTACGCGGAGACCACCAGGCCGCGGTCGTCGATCTCGATCCGCACCAGACCGTTGGCGAGCGTGAACCCGCCGGCCGGGCGGGCAACGGCGGACACCTCCGGCCCCTCGGCCACCGGCGGCGCCACGGCCCCGGCCGCGACCCCGCCACGGGTGTGCGGCGCGGAGTTCACCACCAGCTCCGCGCCGCCGCCGCCGGCCAGCGCGGCCAGTGCGGCCGCGATGATGCCCTCCAGCTCGGCGGCGACCGCGGCGTAGGTCTTCTCCGCCTCACGGTGCACCCAGGCGATGGAGGAACCGGGCAGGATGTCATGGAACTGGTGCAGCAGCACCGTCTTCCAGACGCGGTCCAACTCCGCGTACGGATAAGGGTGCCGGGCCGCCACCGCGGCCGTCGCCGACCAGAGTTCGGCCTCCCGCAGCAGCTGCTCGCTGCGCCGGTTGCCGCGCTTGGTCCTCGCCTGGCTGGTGAGGGTCGCGCGATGCAGTTCCAGATACAGCTCACCCACCCACACCGGCGCATGGGGATACTCCGCCTCCGCCTTCGCGAAGAAGTCCGCGGGCCGCTCCCACTGCACGGTCGCCGAACCGTCCAGGTCACGCAGTCTGCGCGCCTTGGCGATCATCTCCCGGGTGGTGCCGCCGCCACCGTCGCCCCACCCGGTCGGCGCCAGCGAGTGCCGGGCCACGCCCTTGTCCTTGAAGTTCCGTGCCGCATGGGCGATTTCGCGGCCCGCCATCTGGCAGTTGTAGGTGTCCACCGGCGGGAAGTGGGTGAAGATCCGGGTGCCGTCGATGCCCTCCCAGCGGAAGGTGTGGTGCGGGAAGGCGTTGATCTGGCTCCAGGAGATCTTCTGGGTCAGCAGCCATTTCGAGCCCGCGGACTTGATGATCTGCGGCAGCCCCGCGGCGAAACCGAAGGTGTCCGGCAGCCAGGCCTCATCGTTCTCGACGCCGAACTCCTCCAGGAAGAACCGCTTGCCGTGCACGAACTGCCGGGCCATCGCCTCCGATCCGGGCATATTGGTGTCCGACTCCACCCACATCCCGCCCGCCGGTACGAACCGTCCCTCCGCGACCGCCTTCTTGACCTTGGCGTAGACCTCGGGCCGGTGCTCCTTGATCCAGGCGTACTGCTGCGCCTGCGACATGGCGTAGACGAACTCCGGCTCGTCCTCCAGCAGCGCCGTCATGTTCGACGTCGTACGGGCCACCTTCCGCACCGTCTCGCGCAGCGGCCACAGCCACGCCGAATCGATATGCGCATGCCCCACCGCGCTGATGCGGTGCGCGGAGGCGCCCGCAGGCGCCGCAAGTACCTCACGGAGCTCCGAACGAGCCGCCGTCGCGGTCGAGTTGACATCCTGCAGATCCACCGCGTCCAGCGCCCGGCCGACCGCCCGCAGCAGCTCCCAGCGCCGCGGGCTGTCCACCGCCAGCTCCATCATCAGCTCGCCCAGCACCTCAAGATCCTGGATCAGCTCCCACACCTCGGTGTCGAACACCGCCAGATCCATCCGCGCCAGCCGGTACTGCGGCTCGCTGCCCGCCGTCTCCCGGTCGCCCAACGGTGTGGGCCGGAACGGATGGACGTCGAGGATGACGGGGTTGGACGCGGCCTCCAGATGCCACTCGACCTGCTCGCCGCCCCGTACCGGCGCCCCCACCCGCACCCACTGATTGCGCGGATTGATCGCCTTGACCGGAGTGCCGTCGGGCAGATGGACCAGCGCCTCGCACTGGAAGCCCGGCATCCGCTCGTCGAAGCCCAGGTCGAGCACCGCCTCCACGGTGCGGCCCGCCCACGCCAGCGGCACCTCACCGTGGACCTTGAACCAGGTCGTGCCCCAGGGCGCGCCCCAGGCGTGGCCCACCGCCACCGGTGTGTGGGGGGCGGCCAGGCCCTCCGCCACGGCCACCGGCTCACCCGGCGCGACCCACGCCGCGACGTCCAGGGGAACCGATTCCGGATACAGGGCGGGCCGGATGCGCTCGTCCAGGACACGCTTGAGACGGGCTTCGATCAGTGCGCGATCGTCATGCATAACGAGGGGCTCCGTAGCGTTGAGGGTGCGTGGCGGCGGCGGATGTGCGGTGACGGCCCCGAATTACCAGGGGAGTTGGGTCTTCGCCGGATCCGAGACGGTGAACAGTTCGTGCACGGCCCGTACTTCGAGCCGGGCGGCCGGCTCGTTCTGTACGCGCCGCAGGCCCGGCACGTAGAAGGCCGTGCCACAGGTCCCGCCGAGGAACTGCCGTTTGCCGTCCGGAAGCCGGCGGTGCAGCTCGTAGTGGCGCACCGGACCGGTGGCGCGCTGCCAGCTCAGCCGCAGCGATACCGCCCCGTCCGCGGTGGCGGTGTCCAGGACCTTCAGCCCCTTGGGTGCGGCGGGGGACCCGGCGGTGTCGTGGACCGCGAGCGCCCCCAGCCGCCAGGCCACCGCGGCGCCGTCGTGGCCGGTCAGCCGCACACCCAGCGCACGGAGGGTGCCGGCGCCGGACGCACCGAGCCGCACGGAGACGGTGCGCCAGCCGTCGCCCGGCTCGACGGTGCCGGCCGGCAGATAGGCGTACGGGGCGGGCTCGCCCGGCGCCGGCGCATCCTGCCGTGCGACCGCCACCTCGACGGTCACCGGCCCCGACGACGGGTCGGCGCGATGGGTGAGATCGAGGACCGTGGTGGCGCCGGCGGGCAGCCGGGCGGGGAACAGCTCCAGCGTGGCGGGCGCGTCGAGCGCGCCGCGCACCAGCAGACTGCTGCCGCCGCGCCAGGCATCGGCGAAGTCCAGTGCGACGTCCGGGCGTTGGCCTGCGGTCCGCACCACCCAGCGCCTCGGCGGCAACCGGTCCTGTAGCCCCAGATGGTTCCAGGGGGCGTCGGAGGTGGCCGAGCCGTCCTCGTACCAGCGCAGGCCATGACCGGTGTTGAAGGTGGTGGCGAACGGCAGCGCGGTGAGCGTGGAACGGTCGGCGACCGCGGTGGCCGGCGCCCGCCAGCCGCCGTCCGTGCCGCCGGGCCTGGTCGGATCGAGGCCCTCGCCGGACCAGAACCGGTCGTCCGCGGCATGGAACCGGTCCGGGGTACGCCCCGCGGGAAGGTGGTTGAGGGTCCACTCGGGCCGGTAGAAGCCGTACGAGACGATGTGGTCGCCGTCACCGGGGATGATCGCGTCCCAGTCGGTGTCGGAGTCCCAGCCTGCCGACTCGACATCGACACCGGCCCACAACTCGTACCGGCTGCGGCCCAGTTGGCCGGCCAGTCGGCCCGAGTCCGCCAGCCGCCGGGCGCTCCAGCGGAAGTCCACGAACAGCGAGTCGGCCACCGGTCCGGCCGTGTCCTGGAAGAACGGCTGATTGAGCTCGTTGAGCGCGCCCTGCCAGCCGACCTGGCCGGTCCGGTTCATCGCGTCGTACCAGGTGATCCGCAGCCCGTGCCCGGCGCCCGCGGCGCGCAGCGCCCGCAGGAACGCCTGCATGTCGGCGGCCAGCGCGGCGTCACCGCCATCGGTCTCCGCGTTGATGAACCAGCCGTCGAAGCCGTACGCCGTGGCGACCTGCACCAGCTTCGCGGCGAGCGGGAAGCGCCCCGCCGCGTCCTTCTGCACCAGGTCGCGGGTCCAGCGCAACTGCCCGCCGTAGGCGACCGGCGGGAGGAAGACGGTGCCCAGTACGGGGACGCCGTTCCGGTGCGCGGCATCGACGACCGGGGCGTTCGGCGCCAGGATCAGGCCCTCGCCCGAGGAGCCGCCCCAGAAGACCAGCTCGTCGAGGTATGCCCAGTGGGTCGGCGCGTAGTAGTCCGCGGTGGCCGAGCCCTGCGACGGGTTGCCCGCGGTGTGGTCGAAGGCCGCGAGCGCGCTGATCCGGGCCTGGCCGGCGCGGGCCGTGGTGTTCGCCGGGACCGGGGTGAACCGCTCGGCGAGCGGCACCGTCGCCGTGTTGAACGCCAGATCCCGGTCGTTCCCGGGCGTCCAGGCCTTCAGGCTCCGCCAGGTGATGCCGTCCCCGGGTGTGCCCGACGGCAGCGAGTCGGGGAACCAGTACGAGGCGTACGGCTGCAGGGAGCCGGCGGCGCCGGCGCGGCGACGGCCCGCGGCCACCGCCGGGCCGCC
>NZ_QUAC01000434.1 GCF_003389455.1 Streptomyces inhibens
GCCGCGCTCCACTGCGCCGCCGCGGCCGTCGCCCGGTACGGCCTCGGCCGCCGGCCCTCGCGCGCGACCGGGCGGCCGTCGGTGGCCGACACCTGGCGCACCAACGTGCGCCTGTGGTCCGCCGGACCGCGCCGTACCGTCTTCCTCGCCCTCTGGGTGCCCAACGGGCTGATCGTCGGCTGTGAGTCCCTCTACGTCCCCTATGCGCCCCGGCACGCCGGACTGCTCTTCGCCTGCGGCGCGTTCGGCATGCTGGCCGGGGACATGGTGACCGGCAGATGGATCCCTGAGCGGTGGCGGCAGCGGCTCTGCGTCCCGCTGTGTCTGCTGCTGGCCGTGCCGTATCTGCTCTTCGCCCTGCGCCCGGCGCTGCCGCTCGCGGTGGCCGCCGTGGTGCTCGCCACGGCCGGCTACGCGTCGAGCCTGCCCCTACAGGAGCGGCTGCTCTCACTGACCCCGGACGAGCTGGGCGGGCACGCCCTCGGGCTGCACTCCTCCGGCATGCTGACCATGCAGGGCGTGGGCGCCGCGCTCGCGGGTGGCGTCGCCCAGTGGACCTCGCCCGCGACCGCGATGGCGGTGCTGGCGGCGGCCTCGGTCGCGGTCACGCTGGCTCTGGCGCCCGGTCTGCGACTGCGGATGACGGACCCTCACCTACGCAGCGACAGCCACCTCAGCCGCTCGCCGAGCTGATGCCGCCACAACCACCACGGCAGCCAGCGGCGAGCCACATACCCCCACAGATCCTGGTCGGCCTCGTTGCCGCGCGGGCAGCGGCGCAGCAGGTCCAGACAGCGGCGGTCGACGGTGCAATGCAGCCGGGCGGTATGGGCGAGCGCGACGATGCCCTGGTGGCGGAGCCCCGGGTCCGACGTCTCCAGCGCGCGGTCCAGGGCTCGCGCGACCCTCGGCAGGATCGCCGCGGCGTCCGGGTGGGTGAGCGCGAGTCCGATCACGGCGACGCCGACCAGCTCTTCGCCCCGGTCGAACGCGGCGTCCACCTCTTCGGGCCGGTCGGTCCCCAGCAGCGCGGAGCTCTCCTGCCAGTTCATGCCCCGGCCGGAGGCGGCCCGGTCGAGCAGGAACTCCCGGTGTCCGTCGGCCAGTTGGCGCCGGGAGGCCTCGACGGCGGCGGCGCCGTCAGCACCGCCGCCGGCAGCACCGTCGCCGGCACCGCCGCCCTCGCTGCTTGCGCGCGAGGCATCCCGGCTCAGCGCCAGGTGGTCCCAGACCCGCCGCGCGTCCTCCGGGTCGTCGCCCAGGATCTCCCGGCATACGGCGGCGAGTTCCGTCGCGTCGTCCGGCCCGCGCGCGTGGACGCGGGCGAACGCCTCGCCGGGCGCCCCGAGATCGCAGCGGCGCAGGAAGGCGAGCCGGACGGCGTCCTCGGCGGTCAGCCGGTCGTGCAGGTAGCCCCAGGCGAGTTCGGGTGCCTCCAGGGCCACCGCGTACCGGACGAAGTCGGCGGCGATGCGGTGGGGCGGGGCTGGCGGGGCTGTGGTCTCGTCGGGCTGCGGCACGGTGGAAGGCTATCGAGTGCTCGGCCGCGCTTCGGAGTTGCCCTCGCGCCGCCCCTTGACGCGCACCTGCCCGGCACCAAGAATGAGCGCGCTCTGACAACGTTGTCGGCCCGCGAGGTCATCCGTGTCTCCCTCCACTCTCCCTCCGCATGCCCTCGTCGGCCGCCCGTTCGGCAACAACCCCCGGAGGTCTGGATCCATGCCATGGCTCAGTCGCACCCGGCTGCGTACCGCGGGCGCGGTGCTGGCGGCCGCGCTCATCGGGAGCGCGCTCGCGGTCCCCACCGCGCAGGCCGAGCCGCCAGGCGGCCCGCTCACCGACCTGGTCAACCCGTTCATCGGCAGCCAGAACGACGGCAACACCTACCCCGGTGCCGCCGTACCGTTCGGCATGGTGCAGCTCTCTCCTGACACCGGCCACCCCACCGGATACAGCTACGACGACGACCACCTCCGCGGTTTCAGCTCGGTGCACATATCCGGCGTCGGCTGCGGGCTCGGTGGTGATCTGCCGGTGCTGCCCACGACGGGCGAGATCACCGAGACCGACTATGCGAAGTACGCCGCCGCCTTCCGCCATGACGACGAGTCGGCCCGCCCCGGCTACTACCGCGTCGGGCTGACGTCCTACGGCGGGATCACCGCCGAGCTGACCGCCACTGCCCACACCGGCAAACAGCGCTACACCTTCCCGGCCACCGACCAGGCCAACGTCCTGCTCAACGCCGGCCAGTCGCTGCACAAGACGGTCTCCACACGGGTCGAGGTGCTGGATTCCCGCACCATCCGCACGGCCATCACGGGCCGCGGCTTCTGCCAGGACACCAAGCCCTACACGGTGTACACCCTCACCCGCTTCGACCGGCCGTTCTCCTCGTACGGGACCTGGGACGGTGACAAGGTGACCGCCGGATCCAAGGACTCCACCGCCACCGGCCGGCACGGCGCCTACGCCCGCTTCGACACCCGTAAGGACCGTACGGTCGAGGCGACCACAGCCCTCAGCTATGTCGATGCGGCGGGCGCGGCCCGCAATCTGCGCGCCGAGGGCGGGCGTTCCTTCGACAGCACGAAGGCCGCGGCCAACGCGGCATGGGAGCGGCGGCTGGCCCAGGTCAAGACGCAGGGCGGCGACACGACGCTGCGCCGCACCTTCTACTCCTCCCTCTACCGGTCCTTCCTCGCGCCGAACATCGGCAGCGACGTGGACGGCCGGTACACCGGCTGGGACCAGCGCACCCACCGGACCTCCGAGTACGGCGGGCACAGCTACTACCAGAACTGGTCCCTGTGGGACACCTATCGCACCCAGGCGCAGCTGCTGGCGCTGCTCGCGCCGCGTGAGTCACGCGATATGGCGCTGTCGGTGCTGCGGATCGACAAGGAGAGCGGCTGGCTGCCCAAATGGGGCTACGGAACGGTCGAAACGAACATCATGACCGGCGATCCGGTCACCCCGTTCCTCACCAACGCCTATCAGCAGGGGCTGTTGGCGGGCCATGAGGAGGAGGCGTACGCGGCGCTGAAGAAGAATGCCGACGGGGTGCCGCCGGCCGATTCGCCGGCCGTCGGGCGGGAGGCCAATGCGCAGTATCTGAAGGACGGCTTCGCCCCCTTCATCAAGGACCGCCCGCACGCCAAGCCGGGCGACTCCGACTTCGAGCACGGCGCCTCGGCGACCCTCGAATACGCCCTGTCGGATGCGATGCTGGCCCAGATGGCGCGCGATCTGGGGCACGGCAAGGACGCCGACCGGTATGCGGCCCGGGCCCAGAACTACCGCAAGATCTTTGACAGTTCGACCGGATTCTTCCGGGCGCGGGACGAGCGGGGCGCCTTCACCGGGCCGGCCGACCCGGCCAAGAGCCAGGGCTTTCACGAGGGCACGTCCTGGCAGTACCAGTGGCTGGTTCCGCAGGATCTGCCGGGGATGCTGAAGCTGATCGGCGGCAAGGACAAGGCCGATGAGCGTCTTGATTCCTTCTTCGCCTACCAGCAGCTGCTGGCGGATCCGCGCAGGACGGCGCGTGAGGTGTGGGTCAACGGCCCGTACGACTACTACAACGCGGACAAGTACAACCCGCAGAACGAGCCCGATCTGATCGCGCCGTACACCTATCTGTCCACCGGCCGGCCCTGGAAGACCACGGATGTGGTGCATGCGGCGCTGACGCTGTTCACCGACACCCCCACGGGAATGACCGGGAACGACGACCTCGGGACGATGTCGGCGTGGATGGTGCTGTCCTCGATCGGGGTGTTCCCCGTGCAGCCGGGCACCGACAGCTGGGGGCTGAGCACACCGGTCTTCGACCGGGTGGAGCTGACGCTGGACCGGCGCTACTACCCGGCCGGGCACTTCACCATCACGGCGCCCGGTACGTCGTCCGCGCACCGCTATGTGCAGTCGGTCCGTCTGGACGGCGCCGACCGGGACCGGACCTATCTGACCACCGACGAGCTGCGTTCGGGACGTGAACTGTCCTTCACCGTGGGCGCGAAGCCGTCCGGCTGGGGCACCGGCGATCATGCCGCGCCGCCGCCGGTGGGCACCGCGGCCGCGCAGCAGCAGCCGGCTCGCCGGCGCTGAGACCACCGTCGCAGCAGAAAAGCGACCAAGGCCCGGGCGGGGCGTCCCAGGACGACCCGTTCCGGGCTTTGCCGCGGCTGCGCACGGAGGGAGCGCGGACGTCAGTCCTGCAGGGCCTGCCAGAACTCGTCGAAGGACATCCGGCCGTCGCTGTCGGTGTCCTTGGCCTTGATGACCGCCTCGGCGACCGGGCCGGTGACGTACGGGTCGCCCATCTCGGCCATCGCCCGCTTGAACTCGTCCGGCGTGACCTGGCCGTCGCCGTCCGCGTCGAACCGGTCGAACGCCGCCCTGGCCTTCTCGATGTCTGCCATGAGAGGTGCCCCCTTCGTGGTGCTGCGCAGTGCTGCGCGGTGGTGTTGCCTGGTGATCTGACCTGCGTACATTAGCCGACCCTCACGACGCGTCCGGCCGCGCCCTCCGCCGTGCCAGGTAGGGCGCCGTACGGCTCCCCGGCGCCGCCGCGACCTCGGCCGGCGTGCCCGCGGCCACGATCCGGCCGCCGTCCGCGCCACCGCCCGGTCCGAGGTCGATGACATGGTCGGCGCCCGCGACCACCCCCATGTCGTGCTCGACGACCACGACGGTGTGGCCGGCGTCGACCAGCCCGTGCAGCTGCCGCAGCAGTACCTCGGTGTCGGCGGGGTGCAGTCCGGTGGTGGGCTCGTCGAGGAGGTAGAGGGTGTGCCCGCGGCGGGTCCGCTGGAGTTCGGTGGCGAGCTTGATGCGCTGGGCCTCGCCGCCGGACAGCTCGGTCGCGGGCTGGCCGAGCCGCAGATAGCCCAGGCCCACCTCCTGGAGGGTGCGCAGGCTGCGGGCGGCCGCGGGGATATCGGCGAGGAAGTCGCCGGCGGCGTCGACGGTCATCGCCAGTACGTCGGCGATGGTCCTCTCCCGGTAGGTGATCTGGAGGGTCTCGGGGTTGTAGCGGGCGCCGTGGCAGGCGGTGCAGGGCGCGTAGGTGCCGGGCAGGAAGAGCAGTTCGACGGCGACGAAGCCCTCGCCCTGGCAGGTCTCGCAGCGGCCGGCGGCGACGTTGAAGGAGAACCGTCCGGCGGTGTAGCCGCGGGCGCGGGCCTCGTCGGTGGCGGCGAAGACCTTGCGTACCGCGTCGAACAGCCCGGTGTAGGTGGCGAGGTTGGATCGCGGGGTGCGGCCGATCGGCTTCTGGTCGACGCGCACCAGCCGGTCGATCGCCTCCAGGCCCTCGGCGCCGGTGAGCTGGGCGCGGGCCATCGGGCCGGTGTCGGCGCCGTCCGTGTCGGTGGCCTCGCGCTGGTCGTCGCCGGTGCCGAGGTGGTCGCGGACGGCTTCCGCGAGGACGCGGGTGACCAGCGTCGATTTGCCCGATCCAGACACGCCGGAGACGGCGGTGAAGACGCCGAGCGGGAAGGCGGCGTCCAGACCGCGCAGATTGTGCAGGGTGACTCCGCGCAGCGTCAGCGTGCCCGAGGGAGTGCGGGGCGTGCGCTCGACGGGCGGTTCGGTGGCGAAGAGGAACCGGCGGGTGGCGGAGTCGGCGGCGTCGGCGAGCGCGGCGACCGGTCCGCTGTGCAGCACCTGCCCGCCGTGCTCCCCGGCCAGCGGGCCGACGTCCACGAGCCAGTCGGCGCGCCGCACCAGGTCCATGTCGTGCTCCACGACGAACAGCGAGTTGCCCGCTTCCTTCAGCCGGCCCAGCACGGCGAGCAGGGACTCCGTATCGGCCGGGTGGAGTCCGGCGGACGGCTCGTCGAGGACGTAGACGACGCCGAAGAGGCCGGACCGCAGCTGGGTGGCGAGCCGCAGCCGCTGTAGTTCGCCCGCGGACAGGGTGGGCGAGGGCCGGTCCATGCTGAGGTAGCCCAGGCCGAGTTCGGTGAGCACCTCGATACGGGCCACCAGGTCGCGGGCGAGCGCCGGGGCCGCCTCCTCGTCCGTGCGCTCCGCGGTGGGGCGCAGCAGCTCGGCGAGGGCGCCGAGCGGCAGGCCGGCGAGCGCGGCGATGTCGTGGCCCTCGAACGTCACGGCGAGCGCCTCGGGGCGCAGCCGCCGCCCGTGGCAGACCGGGCAGGGCTCGGCGACCATGAACCCTTGGACGCGCTTGCGCAGAGCCTCGCTCTTGGAGTCGGCGAAGGTGTGCAGTACGTAGCGTTTGGCGCTCATGTACTGGCCCTTGTACGGGCGTTGGATACGGCCGGCCTCGCGGACCGGGTGCACGGTGACGACGGGCTGTTCGTCGGTGAACAGGATCCAGTCGCGGTCGGCCGGCGGCAGCTCGCGCCACGGCCGGTCGATGTCATGGCCGAGGGCGGCGAGGATGTCGCGGAGGTTCTTGCCCTGCCAGGCGCCGGGCCAGGCGGCGATGGCGCCCTCGCGGACGGACAGCGCCGGGTCGGGGACGAGGGACTCCTCGGTGACGCGGTGGACGGTGCCCAGGCCGTGGCACTCCGGGCAGGCGCCGGCGGCGGTGTTGGGTGAGAAGGCGTCGGAGTCGAGTCGTTCCGTCGCGTCCTGCGGATAGTCGCCGGCGCGGGAGAACAGCATCCGCAGGGTGTTGGAGAGGGTGGTGACGGTGCCGACCGAGGAGCGGGAGGTGGGCGCGGAGCGCCGCTGTTCCAGGGCGACGGCGGGCGGCAGGCCGGTGATGTCCTCGACCTTGGGCGCGCCGACCTGGTGGATCAGGCGCCGGGCGTAGGGCGCCACCGACTCGAAGTAGCGGCGCTGCGCCTCGGCGTAGATGGTGCCGAAGGCGAGGGAGGACTTGCCCGATCCGGACACCCCGGTGAACGCGACCAGCGCGTCCCTCGGGATGTCCACATCGATGGTGCGGAGGTTGTGCTCACGGGCGCCGCGCACCCGTACGAACGAGTCGGCCATCCCTCCATGATCGGGCACAGTCCTCCATGATCGGGCACAGCCCTCCGTGGTCGGGCACCGTCAGCCTGCCGCCGTGGCGGCCCGGACCCGCTCGCGCGCCTCTTCCCAGGGGAGCGGGGTGGCGATGACCGCGCGCAGCGCACGGACCTGGCGGGGCGGGAGCCCGGCCGCCAGGACGCCGACGGCGCTGCCGCCCCGGCCGTAGAGCGCGAGGGCGCGGCGCGCCGTCCGGTCCAGGACGGTGGTCTCGACCCGGTCGGCGCCCGCGGTCAGCCCGTACGCCTGGATCTTGATGTCGTACTGGTCGGACCAGAAGTACGGCACGGGGGCGAAGGCGCGGCGCTCCTGGCCGGGGGTGCTGTCCGCGGGCTCGGCGGGTGCGAAGGCGGCGGCCTCGGCGGCCAGTTCGGCCAGGAGGTTGCGGGCGGCGGCCATCCCCTGCTCGGTGGCGTTCATCCGGTGCTCGAAGCGCAGCGGCCGGCCGTGCACCGGATGGTCCCAGCGGGCCACATCGCCCGCGGCGTAGATGCCGGGGGCGGCTGCGCAGTACGCGTCGCAGCGCAGCCCGTCGGTGGTGTCCAGCGCCGGGTCGGCCAGCCATTCGACGGCGGGCCGGGAGCCGATCGCCAGCAGGACGAGGTCGGCCGGCAGCCGGGTGCCGTCGGCCAGCCGTACGTCGGTGATCTGCGCGTCGTCCGTTCCGGCCGGGTCCGCCCCGTCCGCCGTCGTCCCGAATCCGTCCACGGCCCCGGTGAGGAGCTGAACGCCCCGGGCGCGGTGTTCCTCGGCCAGCAGCTCGCCGACCTCGGTGCCGACCGCCTCGGCCATCGGTATCGCCCCGATCCCGACGAGGGTGACCTCGTGCCCCAACTCCCGTGCCACCGCGGCGGCTTCGCAGCCGAGGACGCCGTTTCCGACGATCACCAGCCGTCGGCCGGTGCCGGCGAGCCGGCCGCGCAGGGCCAGCGCGTCGTCGAGGGTGCGCAGGGTGTGCACACCGGCGATCCGGTCGGCGCCGGGCAGCGTACGGGCCGCGACGCCGGTCGCGACGATGACGCCGGCGCAGTCGAGCAGCTCTCCCCCGTCGAGGGTGAGGGTGCGGGTGGCCACGTCGAGGCCGGTGGCCCGGGTGCCGAGCCGCAGGTCGAGGTCGAGCGGGTCGAGCTGTTCCTCGGTACGCAGCAGCAGCCGCTCCGGCTCCCAGGCGCCGTGCAGCAGCTGCTTGGACAGCGGCGGCCGGTCGTAGGGCAGATGGGGCTCGTCGCCGATGAGTGTGAGCGGGCCGCGCCAGCCGAAGCGGCGCAGCGCCTCGGCCGCGGCGAGCCCGGCCGCCGAGGCGCCGACGACGGCGATCGGCCGGGCGGTCATGCGTGCACCTCGATCACGGCGGCCGGGCAGATGGCTGCCGCCTCGCGGACCGCGTCGTGCTGCTCGGCGGGCGGTTCGGCGTCGAGCAGCACCACCACGCCGTCCTCGTCGCGCTGGTCGAAGACCTCGGGGGCGATCAGCACGCACTGGCCGGCGGCACAGCACTTGTCGGCATCAAGGGTGATCTTCATGGCAGAAGGCTCCGTGGGGGATTTCCGTCGGGATTGCGGTGTTGGGCTCGTGGTGTTGAGCTTGTGGTGTTGGCCTTGTGTGGTGTTGAGCTTGTGTGGTGTTGAGCTTGTGTGGTGTTGGGCTTGCGGACAGCGGGATCGGGCCGGGTCCACGATCGCGTGGCGGCGGGCCCGGTGTCACCAGGTGACGGGCAGCGCGTGGCAGCCGTAGATCGACATATCGGTGCGGAAGGGGATCTTCTCCAGGGGCACCGCGGGCCGCAGGGTGGGGAAGCGGCGCAGCAAGGTGCCGATGACCACCTGGAGTTCGACCCGGGCGAGCGCCTGGCCGAGGCACTGGTGGATGCCGTAACCGAAGGCGACGTGGTGCTGGGCGTTGGGGCGGCAGACGTCGAGCCGGTCGGCGTCGGCGAAGACGCTCTCGTCGCGGTTGGCGGACGCTACGGCCACCACGACGCCCTCGCCGGCCCGGACGAGGTGCCCGTCGATCTCGATGTCGGCGGTGGCGACCCGGCGCGGTCCGTTGCGGATGATGCTGTGGAAGCGCAGCAGTTCCTCGACGGCACCGCGGATCAGGGCGGGCTCCTGGCGCAGCCGTTCGGCGCTCTCCTCGTCGCGCATCAGGGTCAGCGCGCTCAGGCCGATCATGTTGGCGGTGGTCTCGTGCCCGGCGATCAGGAGCAGCGCGGCGAAGGCGGCGACCTCGTCGTGGGTGATCTCGCCGGTTCGCTGCTGTTCGACGATCAGCCGGCCGAGGATGTCATCGCCGGGGTCCGCCTCCTTGGCGGTGACCAACCGGTCGAGGTAGTCCCGCAGTTCGAGCCGTGCGGTCTCCCGCTCGTCGTCGGGGACGGTGCGGGAGAGCAGTGTGCCGGTGAGCCGCTGGAAGATGGCGTGGTCGTCGTACGGGACGCCCAGCAGCAGGCTGATGACCAGTGACGGGACGGGCAGCGCCAACTCCTCGACGAGGTCCACGTCCTGGCCGGCGCGGCGCTCCATGGCGTCGCACAGCTCGTCGGTGATCCGCTGGATCTCGGGGCGCAGCGCCTCGACCCGCTTGACCATGAACTCCCGGGTGACCATCCGGCGCAGCCGGGTGTGCTCGGGCGGGTCCCTGCGGATGAAGCCGCGGTTGTCGGTGTTGGCGCCGCCGGTCATTCCGCTGAGCGGGTAGCCGTGGACGGTGGTGTCGGAGCTGAAGCGGGTGTCGCCGAGGATCGCCCGGATATCGGCGTAGCGGGTGGCCAGCCAGGCCCAACTGCCGTCCGGCAGTGAGATCTTGGAGATCGGCTGCTCGGTGCGCAGGGCGCCCAGTGCGGCGGGAGGGTCGAAGGGGCAGCCGCTCGGGGGTTCCACGGGCAGCGGCGCGGGGGCGGTGGAAAGTGTCATCTCGCTCATCTCGGTTCGTGCGCGCACGCCGGCAGGGGCGTGCGCCGGAGAGTCGAACGTTCACCTAACACCCGTAAACTTACATGTGTAATGCACAGGTAAGCGTGTCGGGGGTGGTGTGGGTGACGATTCCTCAGGTGAGCGGCCCGGAGCCCCGGGGCGAAGATCGGCGCGGCAGGCGGCGGCCCGGCGCCCGAAGCGCGGCTCAGCGCTCCAGCAGCAGCCGCAGCATCTCGTCCACGAAGCGGTCCAGCCGGGTCGCGTCCTTGGGGCTCGGCATGACCTGCCAGAGCATGACCCGCCCGTGCACCGACGACCACAGCACATACGGCGCCTCGGACCGCGAGCCGCGCACCTGCCATCCGGCGTCCTCACAGGCCGTCAGCGCCTGCTGCCAGCTGCGTACCAGCAGCCCGGCCGGGTGTCCGGCGAGCCGTTCGGGGCCGACCGGGGTCTGCCGGGTCTCGTAGAGCAGCCGGTAGGTGGCGGGGTGGGCGACGGCGTAACGGCAGTAGGCGCGCAGCTGGGCGCGCAGCCGCGCCACCGGGTCGTCGTCGGCCTTCGCGGCGGCCTCGGCCATCGCCGCGGCGAGCCGCTCATAGCTGACTTCCAGGGTCGCCCAGACCAGCTCGGTCTTGTCGGAGAAGTGGCGGTAGATGCTCGGTGCGGCGACGCCGGCCGCACGGGCCACCGCCCGCAGCGACAGCGCGTCCTCGCTGCCGACCTCCTCCAGGAGGCGCTCGGTGGCCCGCAGGAGCTCCTCCCGCAGACGCTCGCCCTGTCCGCGCGGATTGCGGGGCCGGACGGCCGCACTTTCGTTCACTGCCCTCCGGTTCCTTCCCTCGCCTGGCCGATGTGGTGCCTCACCAGGGTTTCACACCGGGGCGGCGGGGGCGTACGCGAGGAGGGCGCGGCGCCTGTGGGGGCCGCGGGATCAGCTCCCCATCGTCAGCCCGTCGGCCGCGGCGCCCCGGCTCAGCACCGCCTTGCCGATCTTCTTACGGATCTGGCGGTGGCCGTCGGCCGTGGCGAGATTGCGCATCCGCACCCGTGGCTCCTGCTCGGCCAGCTGTGGGATGTACTCGGCCTTGGTGACCCGCCAGCGCTCACCGGGCCGGTCGGGCGGCTCGAACCGGAAGCGGGCGAGGGTGCCCCAGTTGCCGCGCGGCTGCTTCATGACGCCGGAGATCTGGTCGCCGAGGCCGTAAACGACCCAGGTGCCGTTGACCTTCTCGTACGGCTGCGGGGTGTGTGCGTGGGTGCCGACGATCAGGTCGATGTCGGGCCGGCCGTCGGTCTCGGCGGCGGTGAGCGCCCGAGCGAGTCGGAGCTGCCGCTCATCGGGCGCGGTGCGGTACTCCGTGCCCCAGTACGGGCTGACGACCACGACATCGGCGCCGGCCCGGCGGGCCGCCCGCGCATCCTCGATGATCTTCTTCTCGTCGAGCAGATTCACCGTCCACGGTGCGATCCCCGAGCGGCGGCCGCCTTCGGTGCCATAGGTGTACGAGAGCTGGGCCACCCGTGCGCCGCCGGGGGTCCGCAGCAGCGCCGGGCGGGCGCCCTCGGTGGCGTCGCGGGCCGAGCCGGTATGCCGCAGCCCGACCGTGTCCAGGGCCTCCAGGGTGCGGCGCACGCCCGGGACGCCATGGTCGAGGGCGTGGTTGGAGGCGGTGGCGCAGGAGTCGTAGCCGGTCGCCTTGAGTGCGGTGGCGATCTGCGGCGGCGCCTGGAGAACGGGGTAGCCGGTGAAGGGTCCGGTCAGCGGTCCGAGCGGCCCCTCCAGATGACACAACGCCAGATCGGCGGAGGAGATGACCGGCTGCACGCCCTTGAGCATCGGCCGGTAGTCGTAGCCGTCGTGGGGTGCGTCGTCCTGCGCCGTGTCGAGCACCTCAGGGTGGGACGGGAGGATGTCCCCGGAGGCGACCAGGGTGAAGGACAGCCGGTCGGACCCGGCGACGGGGGCGCCCGCGTGGGCGCGCGAGGTGGATTCCGGCGTCGACCGCGGGACCGGTCGCGGGACGGAGTGCGGGCCACCGCACCCCATGGCCAGCGCGGCGAGCAGGACGGCTGCCGCATACCGTGTGTACGCGCTCATGCCCGACAGATATCAGCCGGTTATGTGGAGAATTGCCCGCATACGTCGGTGTCTGCCGCTCTCCCCCATACGGCCCCACGGCAGCCGCGGCCCCCCTTACGCCGCCCGGATGGCGCACACTCCGTACGACACCGACCGCTTCCCCGCCGGCCTCCCGGTGGTGGCGCAGATGGGGCGGACCGCGTCCGGGCGAGCCTGGCTCGACCGGCTGCCGGGGATCGTGCGGGAGGTGGAAGAGCGCTGGGAGCTACGGCTCGGCGCCCCGTTCCACGGTGGAAGCTGCTCCTGGGTGGCGCCGGCCGAGCGGCCCGACGGAGAGCCGGCCGTGCTCAAGGTGGCCTGGCCGCACCGCGAGGCGGAGGGCGAGGGCCCCGCGCTGCACGCCTGGGGCGGCAACGGCGCCGTACGGCTGCTGCGCCGGGACCACGAGCGGGGCGCGCTGCTGCTCGAACGGTGCACCCCCGGCACCCAGCTCGGGCGGACCGCACTGCCGCCGACCGAGCAACTCGCCCTCGCCGCAGGTCTGTTGCGCGAGCTGTGGGCGGCGCCCACCCCGCCCGACGGCGAGTTGGAGCGGGTGGCGGCGGTGTGCGCCGAATGGGCCGACATCCTCCAGGAGCTGATGCTGCGGCTGCGGCCCGGCTACGACTCGGGGCTGGTGGCGCTCGGCGCCGATCTGCTGCGCGAGCTGCCGTCGACGGCGGCCCGCGAGGTCGTGGTGCACGGCGATTTCAACCCGGGCAACGTACTCGCGGCCGAGCGCCGGCCGTGGCTGGCCATCGACGCCAAGCCGATGGTCGGCGACCCGGCGTACGACCCGTGGCCACTGCTGATGCAGATCGACGACCCCTTCACCCACCCGGACCCCCGGCCGGTGCTCCGTGCACGCTACGCGCTGGTCGCCGAGGCACTCGGCGAGGATCCGGCGCGGCTGCTCGCCTGGTCGGTGGCGCGCGGCGTGGAGAGCGCGCTGTGGAGCGCCGATCACGACGATGTGGAGGGCGGGGCCGAGGAGTTGACGGAGATTCAGGTGCTGGCGGAGCTGGCCGGATTGTGACCTTCGAGGGGGTGATCGGGGGCTGCCAGGCGGGCGGGCCGGTTCTAGGCTGAGGGCGCATGAACGATGAACCATTTCGGGGCCGTGAGCCGCTTCATGTGACGGTGTGGGACGAGGCGACGCCCGGTGCGCCGCGGGCGGTGCTGGTGCACGGCACGATGAGCTGGGGCACCCACTGTTTCGCGGGGCAGCGGCCGCTGGCCGAGATGTTCCGCCTCGAACTCGTCGACAGGCGCGGCTTCGGCGACAGCCCGGACATCGAGCGCAGCGACTACACGATCGACGCCGAGGACGTATGCCAACTCCTCGGCCACGGCGCGCACTTGGTCGGCCACTCCTACGGCGCCGCCGCCGTGATGCTGGCCGCTTCGGCCCGTCCGGAGGCGGTGCAGTCGCTCACCCTCATCGAGCCGTCCCCGCTGCGCACCGCGGCCGGGCACCCCGTCGTGGCGGCGGCGCTGGAGCGGATCCGGGCCTCGTTCGGCGGCGTCGAGGAGGGGCTGAGCCCGGAGGACCATCTGCGGCGGTCCACCGAGCCGTACGGCCTGCCGATGCCGGAGACGACCCCGCGCCTGCTGCGTGCGGTGCGGTCGGCGATGCGCGAACGGCCCGTATGGGATGCGCAGTTGCCGCTCGGGCCGCTGGCCAAGGCCACCATGCCCAAGACCGTCATCAACGGGACATGGGAGACCGCGCACCCCGACTACCGGGAATTCACCGGGAATGCGCTGGTGGCCTGCGGGGAGTATCTCGCCGAGGTGATCGGCGCCCGTCATGTCCGGGTGGCAGGCGCCGACCACGCCCCGCACCAGGACCGCCCGGACGCGGTGAACGCGGTCCTCACCCGGATGTGGCAGAGCTGACGCGGGCCGCGCCCAGCGGACGGTAGGCCAGGCCGAGCGAGCGGTAGAGGGGGACGGCGGCCGGTTCGTATCGTCCACGAGCAGGGCCGCGATGCCGCCCGTACTCGGCGAGCCGGTCGCGGGCCGAGAGGCCGGGCGAGGCCACCGCCGGCGACGTACCGTCCGGCGCGGCGGAGGTCCGGACGCCCCGCCCTGACATCCGAGGTATCCGCACGCCAGCGCACGGGCGATCCCGTAATTTCCCCGACTACCACTGCATTTGGCGCGCCGTCATCCGATGTATCTGGTGCCGGGGGTCTTCCGCAAGCTGAAGCCTGGCTGCACTATGCGGGAGGAGTTCAGGGACAAGAACCGGAGGCGCCTACATGACCGATCTCTCGCGAAGAGCCTTCACCAGTACGGCAGTTGCCGGCACCGCGGGCGCCTGGTTCGCCGGGCCCGGCGCCGCCTGGGCCACCGGCGGCGCCGGCCGCCC
>NZ_QUAC01000431.1 GCF_003389455.1 Streptomyces inhibens
CCCGCCTGGCAGCCGCCGGTCGGCCCGGTGCCCCCGTTCAGCGGCCCGCCGATGCCGCCGGCCGGTGCCCCGCCGATGCCGCCCGGCACCCCGCCGCCCCCGCAGGGCGGATTCGGACCGCCGCAGTACTGACGGTACTGACGGCCCACGGCCGAAAAATCATGTGCCCGGGCGCCCGCCGATCGCTATGGTGCGACGGTGCGCCCCGAGCGCAATCACTGCTGCGACAAGGGAGGTTGATGAATATGGTCCGCCGGACGCGTCATCAGCATGCCCTTGTCCGGGCCGTTTGAGCGGGAAGCCGGAGCCGCAAGTCTGAGCTCCGAGCGCCCCAGCACGGCCCGGTCGCCGAAAACGACCAGGAGTGACGAGTGTCCTCTCCCTCTTCTTCGCCTTCCTTCTCCTCCTTCTCTTCCAGTGGTACGGATCTGCTCACCGACCGCCTCGTACTGCGGCCGTGGTCCGGCGCCGAGACCACCGCCGTCGTCACCGGGACCCGGCAGCCGCACTGGGCGGCCGACTTCCCCGCCGACGGCGACCGGGTCATCGCCGGCTTCACCGCCGAACACCCGCAAGCGCGCGGCCCGTACGGCCAGCGGCAGATCATCGAGCGGGCGAGCGGCCTGGTGGTCGGCGCCATCGGGCTGTTCTGGCCGCCGGACGAGGGCTCGGTCGAGTTCGGGTACGGCATCGTGCCGTCCCGGCGGGGACGCGGCTATGCGCCCGAGGCGGCCCGCGCCCTGGTGGCGTTCGCGTTCACCGCGCCGGGCGTGCACACGGTCTGCGCGGACGTCGAGCTGTCGAACCCGGCCTCCTGCCGCGTGCTGGAAAAGGCCGGGCTGGAGCGCTGGAGCAGTGATGACCGGCTGGCGCGGTTCCGTGTGACGGCGCCCGAGCGGTAGGGCCTGGCCCGGCCGGTCTCGTACCGCGTTCGTGGTACGAGACCGGCGAACCCTACTCCCAGGGGAGACCGCCGGGTTCAGCCCGGGGTACCGGCCGCCCGTTCCGGCCCGTACCTAGGATTCACGGTATGGATCTCCGAGGTCTCAGACTGCGCGGACGGCGCCTGTATGCCACGGTGGGCGCGCTGGCCGTCCTCATGGGAGGCGGCACCTGGGCGGCCGCCTCCTCGGACGCCACGCCCCCCGTGCACCGCGAGGACCGGCTGCTGACCATGCCCGGGACGCCGGGCGGCAAGAAGCAGGTACGGATCGACACCTCCTTCTTCACCGCCGGGGGAGGGTCAGCCGGAGGCGGCTCCACCGCCCGCCGCCCCGCGGTGCTGCTCGGCCACGGCTTCGGCGGCAGCAAGGCCGATCTGCGGGCCCAGGCCCAGCAACTGGCCCGGGACGGCTACGCCGTCCTCACCTGGTCGGCGCGCGGCTTCGGGAAGTCCACCGGGAAGATCGGACTGAACGACCCGGACGGCGAGGTCGCCGACGTCAGCCGGCTGATCGACTGGCTGGCCAAGCGGCCCGAGGTGCAGCTCGACAAGGCCGGCGACCCCCGGGTGGGCGTCGCCGGAGCCTCGTACGGCGGCGCGATCTCCCTGCTGGCGGCCGGTCACGACCCGCGCGTCGACGCCATCGCCCCGCAGATCACGTACTGGAACCTCGCCGACGCCCTCTTCCCCCACGGCGTGTTCAAGAAGCTGTGGGCGGGGATCTTCTTCACCACCGGCTCGGCCGGCGCCCCCACCGGCGCTCCGGGCGCCGCGCCCGTCACGTCCGGCGGCTGCGGCAAGTTCGAGCCCGCGCTGTGCCGGATGTACGAGCGGGTCGCCGTCGCAGGCAAGCCGGACGCCGCGGCCCGCCGCCTCCTGGAGGCCCGCAGCCCGTCCGCCGTCGGCGACCGCATCAAGGTGCCGACCCTGATCATGCAGGGCCAGACCGATTCCCTTTTCACCTTCGACCAGGCCGACGCCATGCAGAAGGCGATCCGCAAGAACGGCGCGCCGGTCGACGTCGACTGGATCGCGGGCGGCCACGACGGCGGGGACCGCGAGACCGCCCGCCTCCAGGCCCGTACGAAGGCCTGGTTCGACCGGTATCTGAAGGGCGACAAGGGCGCCGACACCGGGCCCGCGTTCCGGATCAGCCGCACCGGGGGAGTGGACTCCACCGACGGCGCGGTGCGGCTGCGCGGCGCGAGCGCGGACCGCTATGCCGGCCTGGACCACGATCCACGGCGGATCCGGCTGGCCGGCCGCACCCAGACCTTCGGCAACCCGGCCGGCGCCGGACCGCCCGCCATCTCCGCGGTGCCCGGCGTCGGCGCGCTCGGCAACCTCTCCGCCCTCGGCGCGGGCGGTCTGTCCCTGGACTTCCCCGGCCAGTACGCCCGCTTCGAATCGGCGCCGCTGCCCGACCCCGTCCACCTCACCGGCAGCCCCACCGCCACCGTGCGGGTGCGCGCCGACTCCCGGGACGCGGTGTTCTTCGCCAAGCTCTACGACGTCGCCCCGGACGGCCGCCGCCAGGTGCTGCCCGCCCAGCTCGTCACGCCGTACCGCGTCGAGGACGCCCACGACGGCAGGACCGTGCGGCTCCAACTGCCCGCCGTCGACCATGATTTCGCGGCCGGCCACCGGCTGCGGCTGGTGCTGTCCGCCACCGACCTCGGCTATGCCTCACCGGCCGAGCCCGCCACCTACACCGTCTCCCTCAAGGACGGCGGCATCAGTGTGCCCACCGCACCCCAGGTGCGCAGCGCGGCCGCCCCGCTGCCCGCCTGGACCTGGGCGCTGCCCGCCGCGGCCGCGGTGATCGCCGCGCTGCTGCTGCTCACCGCCCGCCGCAGGACCGTGGCGCCCGCCCCCGACCCGGCGCTCGCCGAAGTCCCGCTGCAGATCAGCGACTTGAGCAAGCGCTACGCCAAGTCCGCCGACAGGTACGCCGTACGGGACCTGTCCTTCCGCGTCGAGAAGGGCCAGGTGCTGGGCCTGCTGGGGCCCAACGGCGCCGGCAAGACCACCACGCTGCGGATGCTGATGGGCCTGATCACGCCCGACGAGGGCGAGATCAGGATCTTCGGGCAGGCGATCCGGCCGGGCGCCCCGGTGCTGTCGCGGGTCGGCGCGTTCGTGGAGGGCGCCGGCTTCCTGCCGCATCTGTCCGGCCGGGCCAACCTCGATCTGTACTGGCAGGCCACCGGGCGGCCCGCCGCCGATGCGCATCTCGACGAGGCGCTGGCGATCGCCGGCCTCGGCGACGCCCTGCAACGCGCCGTGCGCACCTACTCCCAGGGCATGCGGCAGCGCCTGGCCATCGCCCAGGCCATGCTCGGCCTGCCGGATCTGCTGATCCTCGACGAACCGACCAACGGGCTGGACCCGCCGCAGATCCGTGAGATGCGCGATGTGATGATCCGTTACGCCGCCGCCGGACGCACCGTCATCGTCTCCAGCCATCTGCTGTCCGAGGTCGAACAGAGCTGTACCCATCTGGTCGTCATGGACCGCGGGCAGCTCGTGCAGGCCGGGCCGGTCGCCGAGATCACCGGTTCCGGTGACACCCTGCTGGTCGGCGTCGCCGGTACGGAGCCGCTCTCCGACGCCCTGGTGGAGAAGGTCGATGCGCTGCCCGGCGTCGCCTCCGCCGTACGCGCCGACGAGGGTCTGCTGGTCCGCCTCGCGGACCCGGCCGGCACCCCGCAACTGCTCGCCGAGCTCCTCAGGCTGGAGATCCCCGTGGACCGTATCGGCCCGCACCGCCGCCTTGAGGACGCCTTCCTCACCCTGATCGGAGGTGACCGATGACCGCGACCCCCGTGGCACGGGCGCCGGGCTACCGCGCCCGCCGCACCCTGCCGCTGCGCGTCGAGGCCCGGCGCCAGCTGCTGCGCCGCCGCACGCTGGTGATCGCCGCCATCCTGGCGCTGCTGCCGTTCGTGCTGGTGGCGGCGTTCGCGATCGGCGGTGACCCGAGCAGCCGCAGCAACGGCCGGATCACCCTGATGGACAGCGCCACCGCCTCCGGCGGCAACTTCGCCGCCACCGTGCTGTTCGTCTCCGCGGGCTTCCTGCTGGTGGTCCCGGTGGCGCTGTTCTGCGGCGACACGGTCGCCTCGGAGGCGAGCTGGTCCTCGCTGCGCTATCTGCTCGCCGCGCCGGTCCCACGGGCCCGGCTGCTGCTGAGCAAGCTGACCGTCGGGCTGCTGTTCAGCGCCGCCGCGATGCTGCTGCTGCCACTGGTCGCACTGGGCGTGGGCATCGCCGCGTACGGCTGGGGACCGCTGCAACTGCCCACCGGCGGCGCGCTGTCCGCGGGTGAGGCGGTGCCGCGGCTGGCTGTCGTGGTCGGCTATATCTTCGTCAGCCAACTGGTCACCGCGGCGCTCGCCTTCTGGCTGTCGACGGTGACCGACGCACCGCTGGGCGCGGTCGGCGGCGCCGTCGGCCTGACCATCGTCGGCAATGTCCTCGACCAGGTCACCGCCCTCGGCGACTGGCGCGACGTGCTGCCCGCCCACTGGCAGTACTCCTGGGCGGACGCCCTGCAGCCCAAGATGGAGTGGTCCGGGATGATCCAGGGCTCCGCGGTCTCGGTGTCGTATGCGCTGGTGCTGTGCGCGCTGGCGTTCCGCGGCTTCGCGCGCAAGGACGTGGTGTCCTGACGGCGCACGCGCCGCTGCCGGTGGCCGGCGGGCGAACATCCGTCCTGCCGGCCACCGCAACCCTTGGCGTCAGGCGGTCGGCCCCTGCATGTGCGCACTGACCCACCGCATCGTGCCCTCGCCCAGGCCCTGCACATAGGTCGCGGCGCTGTGCGTACCGCCCGGCACGATCTGCAGCCGGGTCCGCACCGGACCGTGCCCGTACTGCGCGATGAACTTCCGCACCTTCGGCAGCACCGTGTACTCCCGGGAGCCGTCCTGGAAGGCGAGGTAGACCTCCGGACCGCCGCGCGCCATCAGCCGGCGGGCCAGCACCTCCGGGTTGTTCTCCCGCTCCTCCTTGGCGTGGCCGTTCCACAGCGGTGAGTCGGGCACGATGTCCGGCCCGTTGGGGATCGCCACCTTGAACGTGTCCGGGTGCTGGAGCACGTTCTTCAACGCCGCGAACCCGCCCGACGAGGAGCCCATGATCGCCCAGGCGTCACGGGTCTTGAGGGTGCGGAAGTTCTGCCGTACGAGATCGGGCACGTCCTGGCTGAGCCAGGTGCCGATCTTCGGCTGGCCCGGTATGTCGCTGCCGTCGTAGTACTGCTTGTCATTGGGGTTGAGCACCGGCATGACGACGATGAACGGCAGGCTGGTGCCGTTCTTGGACCACTGGGCGAGGTTCTCCTCCAGCTTGAGGTCGGAGCCGATCCAGTAGTTCACGGGGTAGCCGTACGCGCCGGGCAGCGCCTCCATCACCGGGAAGCCCTTGTTCGCGTTCCGCTTCTCGTAGTACTCCGGCGGCGCCCACACCCACACCTTCCCGGTGAAGCCCGACTTCGGACCGTGGAAGGTGGTCACCGCTATCGGGGTGTTCTCGCCGGCCCCGCCGACCCGGCTCACCTCCTCGAAGCTGATCGGATGCGTGGGCCACTGCACCAGCGACCGCTTCCCCGGTGGCGTGGCATGCAGCGCGGCCCCCGTCTTGGGGCCACCGAACCGTACGGGGGAAGCCTGGGAGGCGCTGGTGCCGCAGCCGGCCGTACCGACGAGAACGGTCAGGGCGATCAGCGCGATCACCGGATGGAACAGTGCTTTGCGCACGGGGCCTTCTCCTTGCCGAACACGCCGGGAGCTGTCCCGGCTGACCAGCAAGAGGGAGCCCGGGCGGGCCGTGGTTTCCCTTCCGGGGTGTCGGCTTGCTCGCACCACTCACCCGGAATCCGGGCATCCCCTTGGTGACCTGGGATGTTTACGCGCACCGGAAGGGCGGTTTACCGGGATTTTCCCGGTGGGAGGGGGGCAGGAGACGCCGGACAAGGCCCGCCCCGACCACTCCGGAACCTCCGCTTTCGGCCCTTATCCTCTCGCTATGACCTGGTCGCGTGCGCTCAAGGAAGCCGCCCGCTCCGGGCTGGCCATCGAGCGGACCAAGCTCACCCCGCTGATCGCCGTCCGCGGCTCGGCCGGCGTCGCGATCGTCATCGGCCTGTGCCTGTGGCGCGGCGACCCGACCCTCGCGGTCTCCTCCGCCTTCGGCGCCTTCGCCGCCGGCATCGTCACCTTCCAGCGCAGCATGCGGCCGCGCCCCGTACTGGCGCTCGCCGTCGCCGGCGCGCTGGCGGTCTCCACCTTCCTCGGCTACCTGGCCGCCGCCCATGTCGCGGCCTTCGTCCTGCTGCTCGCCGGCTGGACCTTCCTCGCCGGCATGGCCTGGGCGGTCGGCCCGATCTCCGGACTGGTCGGCACCCAGACCGTGGCGATCATGCTGGTCACCGTCACCCTGCCGACATCCGTCCTCGGCGCACTGGAACACGCCGCGCTGATCTTCTTCGGCGGCCTCGTCCAGGCCACCCTCATCGTCGTCTTCCCGGTCCGCCCCTGGGGCATCCAGCGCGATGCGCTCGCCGACGCACTGGCCGCCGAGGCGGACTACGCCCGGCGGCTGCGGCACGACCCCGTCGCCCCGTTCGACCCCTCGCCCCTGATGGACGCCCGGCTGGCCTCCGCCGTGACCCCACGTCAGGCCAAGCGCCGCCCCGCCCAGCTGCACGGCCCCCGCGGCCTCGCCGAACGCGTCCGGCCGCTCCTCGCCTCACTCGCCGACCCGGTCATCGGCGCCCCCCTGGAAGGGCCCGAACGCGACCGCGCCCGCGACCTGCTCGGCGCCGCGGCCACCGTCCTGGACGCCGTCGCGCACGCCGTACGGCACGCCAAACCGGTCCGGCTGCCGCCCGAAGCGATGGCCACCCTCGAAGTCCCCGCAACCGGCCCGATGCTCCAGGGCGCGGCCCGCCGCGCCGCCTACCGCCTGATCTCCCTGCTCGCCGACGCCGTCGAACTCACCGACGAGCCGGTCCAGGCCACCCGCCCCACCACCGAGGCCGAACGCGGCCATCTGCTGCGCCCCAGCATCCCCCGACTGGTGCCGGCCGCGCTGCGCGCCCTGCACCGCGAGGCACGCTGGTCCTCGCACATCTTCCGGCACGCCCTGCGCGTCTGCGCGGTCGCCGCCGCCGGCTTTCTGCTGGGCACCGCGCTTCCGTTCGGCCACGGCTACTGGGCACCGCTCGCCTCCGTCATGGTCATGCGCCCCGACTTCGCCCAGACCTACTCCCGCGGCGTCGCCCGCTTCACCGGCACCCTCGTCGGCGTCACCGCCGGGGGCGCGGTGATGGCGCTCGCCCACCCCGGCGAGTACGTCAGCGCCGGCCTTGCCGTCGTCTGCGTATGGCTCATGTATCTGCTGATGCGCACCGGCTTCTCGGTGACCTCGGCATGCGTGGCCGCCTATGTCGTCTTCCTGCTCGGCATCGCCGGCGAGGGCTGGGAACAGACCGTCCAGGAACGCATCGTGCTCACCCTCGCCGGCGGACTGCTTGCGATGCTGTCGTACGCGCTGTTCCCCGCCTGGGAGACCCCCAAGCTGCGCGACCGCCTCGCCGCATGGCTGGCCGCCAACGGGCGCTACGCACTGGCCGTGTTCGAGGCCTGCGCCCACCCCGCCGAACGCCGCCCACGGCAGGTCCGCGAGGCCCTGCTGGACGCCCGCGCCGCCCGCCTCGCCTGGGAGGAGAGCGAGGCCCGGGCCGAGAAGGAACCCGTACGCCACCGCGGACTGTCGCTCACCTCGGCCAAGGCGGCCAGCGCCGCGCTGGCCACGATGGGCCGGGTCACCATGATCCTGGAGGCCCATCTCCCCGACAAGGACGCCGAACCCTCGGCCGGCGCCGCCGCGTTCGCCGCCGAACTGCGCCCCTCGCTGGAGCGCGCCGTGCAGGCCGTCCGGGACGGGGAGCCATTGAACTGGAGCGCGCTGCGCGCCGTATGGGAGCAGTGGGACACCGAGGCCGAGAGCGAGGGCGTCGCACTGCGCGTCGCGGACCTGCTGCTCGACGCCCTCGACGACCTGGCCGAGGCGCTGTCCACGGGAACCATTCCGCAGCCCCAGTAGTCTTATTAATTGCCCGCAATGATCCTCATTGGCATCCAATGGGGTTGTCTGCCACGCAATGCCCGAGGAATGTCCCCACCCTGTCGCGAGAGAGCACACAAACTCCCCATGGCGTCCAGCACTTCGTCCGGTACGTACGACATAGGCATCGACCTCGGCACGGCCAACACCCTGGTGTACGCCCGCGGCAAGGGCGTGGTGCTGAACGAGCCGTCCGTCGTCGCGGTCAACGCCTCCGGCGAGGTCATCGCCGTAGGTGCGGAGGCCAAACGGACCATCGGCCGCACGCCGTCCGGCATCACCGCGATGCGCCCCCTCAAGGAAGGTGTCATCGCCGACTTCGACGCCGCCGAGCGGATGCTGCGCGCCCTGATGAAGAAGGCCCTGCCCAGCCGCCGTTTCTCCAGGCCGCGGGTGGTCATCTGCGTCCCCTCCGGCATCACGGGCGTCGAACGGCGCGCCGTCATCGACTCCGCCCGGGGCGCCGGGGCCCGCGAAGTGCACCTCATAGAAGAGCCGATGGCCGCCGCGATCGGCGCCGGCCTCCCGGTGGACGAGCCGGTCGGCTGCATGGTGGTGGACATCGGCGGCGGCACCACCGAGGTCGCCGTCGTCTCCATGGGCGGCCTGGTCACCTCCCAGTCCCTACGGGTCGCCGGCGACGCCCTGGACGCCGCCATCGCCACGTACATCAAGAAGAAGCACTCACTCGCCATCGGCGAGCGCACCGCCGAGGACATCAAAATCGCCATCGGCTCGGCGGCCTGGACCCCGGTAGACGTCGATGAGGAAGGCGAACCGGAACGCCGCACCTCCTACACCGTCCGCGGCCGCGACCACGTCAGCGGCCTGCCCCGGATCCACGAGATCACCGAGGAGGAGATCCGCGACGCACTGGCCGAACCGGTCGAGGCGATCGTCCGCGCCGTCCACCGCACCCTCGACGAATGTCCCCCGGAGCTCTCCGGCGACATCATCGAACGCGGCATCGCCCTCACCGGCGGCGGCGCCCTCCTCCGCGGCCTGGACCAGCGACTCCGCCAGGAGATGGGCGTCCCCGTCATGGTCGCCGACCAGCCCCTGGACTGCGTGGTCAACGGCACCGCCAAGTGCGTCGACGAATTCGCCACGCTGCACGGGCTGCTGACGGGAGCCAAGGAACAGCCGAGGAGGACGGTGCGGTTGTAGGTGGGGGGGTGGGTGCTGGTGGCTGGTGGCGGCAGGCGGGCTGCCGGGCCTCGACCGTTTTGCCACTCCGGCAAGAATTGTCGCGCTCGCCGTGATCACGTCCCATCATCGTGGCGGAGCGGCCACGATGGCTCTGATGGCCAAGGTCCCTGACGATCCGTTGCCCCGTGCCGTAGTCATCGGCCATCGACCGCTGGCCAGCGGTCATCGGTAGTCGCCCAACCGCCATGGCCGAAGGCCACCGCTACCAGCGCTACCACCGCTACCACTGCCACCACCGCCATCAGCGCCGCGAGCCAAGGTCGCCGAACTCCCCAGGGAGGATGCATGTCGCAGTCCGCCAAGCCGACGCCCACACCATCCGACTCCCCGTCCGCCTCCCCGTCCGCCTCCCCATCCGACTCCCCGTCCGGCCCCTCCACCCCGCCGCCGGCCGTCATCCACCGCTCCGTGGAGGCCCCGGGCGGCCGTATCCACCTGGTGGAGCAGGGCACCGGCCCCCTGGTCCTCATGGTCCACGGCTTCCCCGAGTCGTGGTACTCCTGGCGCCACCAACTCCCCGCGCTCGCCGCCGCCGGCTATCGGGCGGTCGCCATCGACGTACGCGGCTACGGGCGCTCCTCCAAGCCCCGCGAGGTGTCGGCGTACCGGATGCTGGCCCATGTCGCCGACAACGTCGCCGTGCTGCGCGCCCTCGGCGAAGAGACCGCGATCATCGTGGGCCACGACTGGGGCTCACCCATCGCCGCCCATACGGCGCTGCTCAGGCCCGATCTCTTCACGGCCGTGGCGCTGATGAGCGTGCCCTACGCGTCCCGGGGCGGGATCCGGCCCACCGAAGCCTTCGCGCGGCTCGGCGGTACCGAGGAGTTCTACATCAACTACTTCCAGGAGCCGGGCCGGGCGGAGGCGGAGATCGAACCCGATGTCCGTGGTTGGCTCGCGGGCTTCTACGCCGGACTCTCGGGCGACGCGAAGTCACCGTCCGGCCAGGGCCACGTCAACCTCTTCTCCGTGGCCCCGGGCGGCAAACTCTCCGACCGCTTCCCCACCGACACCACCACCCTGTCCTCCTGGCTCACCGAGGCCGATCTCGACTTCTACGTGGACGAGTTCGAGCGGACGGGCCTGACCGGCGGGCTCAACCGCTACCGCAACGTCGACCGCGACTGGGAAGACCTCGCCGCCTGGGCCGGGGCACCGCTCACCCAGCCCGCGCTCTTCATCGGCGGGGAACTCGACGCCCCCACCACCTGGATGGCCGACGCCATCAAGGCCTTCCCCATCACCCTCCCCGGCCTCTCCTCCTCCCACATCCTCGAAGGCTGCGGCCACTGGGTCCAACAGGAACGCCCCGCCGAGGTCAACCGCCTCCTCCTCGACTGGCTGCACTCCTTGCCCGCTCCCCGCGCCTGAAGGGACAGCCCTCAGCCTCTTCGCCCACGCGAGATATAGGCCTCCAGCCCGTCCAGGATGCGCTCCAGGCCGAACTCCCATGCCTGGTCGCGTGAGGTGTCGTCGGCCCCGGTGGACGCGACGGCCGCGCTGACCGCCGGAAAGCGATCGGTGCGACCGACGAGCAGCTCGTTCAGCGCCGCGCTCATGACCTGCTCGGGTTCCTTCGCCCGCGCGCTGTCCAGGCCCATCGAGGCCGACACCTGGGCGATGGCCCGGATATGGCCGTTCACCACGACGACGGCGTCGAGCTGCTCGCCGCCGGTCAGCCCGGTGTCCGCGAGGGCGGCGACCGCGCGCTCCGTCCAGCCGAGTTCGTTGGGCCCCATGACCCGGGGCCCAACGGCCGCGCCCAGAAGCCACGGGTGCCGGTGGTACACCGCCGCCAGCGCTTCCGCCCACTCCCGCAACGCGACCCGCCACCACCCGCCGTCGCCCGGCCGGCCGGCGGCCTCCGGCGAAGGCGCGGCCGGCGGCTCGCCCATCGCCATATCGATCATCAGCGCGACCAGTTCGCTCTTCCCCGGCACATAGCGGTACAAGGACATCTTGGTGAAGTCCAGTTCGCCCGCGACCCGTTGCATGGAGACCGCCCCCAGCCCGCCGGCATCGGCAAGGGCAATGGCCGTACGCGTGATCCGTTCCAGGCTCAGCGCCGGCTTGGGGCCACGACTGGGCCGCTCACGCCCGCCCCACAGCAGCTCGACGCTGCCCGCCTGATCCCCGAACACGCTGCTCTTCTCGTCGTCTCCAGCCACCCCCGCATCCTAAAACTGTGTCCAGGGTACACGAAATAGCGTCCATCGGATACAGTTTCTCTTGCCGTGACGACGGATCGACGAGGGGAGCGTTCGATGACACACCAACCGACAACAAGGCGCGCAGCCACAGACCCAACGCCAACCCCAACCCCAACCCGAACCAACCAACCCCACCAGCCCGACCGAACACACCGCACAGTCCTGATCTCAGGCGCCAGCGTTGCCGGCCCCGCCCTGGCCTACTGGCTCAGCCGCTACGGCTTCCGGCCCACCGTGATCGAGGTGGCCCCCGCCCTGCGCGGCGGCGGCTTCGCGGTCGACTTCCGCGGTGCAGCGCAGCTGACGGTCCTGGAACGCATGGGCGTCCTGAACGACATCAAAACCCACCACACCGGCACCGGCACCGCACTGAGCTTCATCAACAGCGAGGGCGACCAATTAGCGGCGCTACCCCCCGAGTTCGCCGCCGGCGAGGTCGAAATACTCCGCTCGGACCTCTCCCGCATCCTCTACGAACACAGCCTGGCCCCGACCGACGGCGGCCACGCCCCCGCGTACCTCTTCAACGACTCCATCGCCTCCCTCACCCCCACCCCCGAAGGCGTCCATGTCACCTTCGAACGGAGCGCGCCACGCACCTTCGACCTCGTCGTCGGAGCGGACGGCCTGCACTCCACCGTCCGCCGACTGGCCTTCGGTCCCGAGAGCGACTTCGTCAGCCACCTCGGCTACTACGTAGCCGCCTGGGACCTGCCCGAGACCGCCGGCGACCTCGCCGCCCGCCCGGTCGGCTACTCCGAACCCGGCCGCCTGGCCACCGTCGGCCGCACACCCCGCCGCGCCAACGACGCGGGCTACACCGGCGAAGCCTTCTGCGTCTTCGCCTCCGAGCATGAACTGCCCTACGAGCGCCGGGACCTCAAGTCCCAGAAGCAGGCAATAGCCCAGGCCTACGAAGGGGCAGGCTGGCGCACACCAGAGCTGATCGAGACCTTGTGGGGCGCCGACACCCTCTACTTCGACTCCATCAGCCGGGCCGACGTCCCGAACTGGTCCACGGGCCGCACGGTGCTCCTCGGCGACGCCGCATACGGCGCCACGGTCGGCGGCATGGGCACCGGCTCAGCCGTCATCGGCGCCTACATCCTGGCCGGCGAACTGGCCCTCGCCGACGGCGACCACCACACCGCCTTCGCCCGCTACGAACAAAAACTCCGCCCCTACGTAACCCAGTGCCAACAAGGCGGCCGCGGCACCGGCGAATTCCTGGCCCCCACCACCCAGGAAGCCATAGACGCCCGCAACACCGCCCTGAACGACCCAGCCACCCTCACCACCATGCTGGCCCAGGGCCAAGACCTCTCCACAGCCATCACCTTGCCCAACTACCCCTCACCACTCACCAACCAGCCCCCACCCCACCCCTAGCCCAAACCCCGACAGCCACTACGCCCTGGCCAGGGCCCCGCCCATGTTCTGGATCTGCTAGCGATTCTTCGCCCGCTGGCCGTAGGCGACTGCGAGGGCCGGATGGGAGGCGCCGCGGAGGAGCTGAAGCCGAGCGACGGTCTGCTCCAGGGCGAGAAGGGGGGACTCGCAGGCTCCGTGATCTGCCAAACGTGACGGACCGCGCGGAAGGAGGCGCTCACTTCCGAGGGGTGCAGCTCTCCGCTCGGCAAGAACGTATACGACCTGCGGCACACCCGCCTGTCCCACCGGCTCAACAACGGAGTCCCGCCGGCGCAGGTCGCGGAGTGGGCGGCGACAGCGTCCCTGTGCTGCCTGCCGTCTACGCCCGCTGCGTCTCCGGACACCTCAAGGATCTCAAGAGGCGGATTGAGGCAGGAGGGTATCTGCCGGACGTGTCTTCGAAGGGCTGACCCCCCGGCCACGGAGAACTCCACCGCGCATTCTCCGTGGCCACCCGCAGAACCCCGGTGACAGTCGGACAGCGCCGGCCCCTCCCCGTGATGATCCGGGGCGGGTCCGGCGCTTCTGCATGCGTGCTCACACATACCCTGACCAGCAAAAAGACCCTCCCAATGGGAGGGTCTGGCCTGGCGCCCCCGGCAGGACTCGAACCTGCGGCCAAGTGCTTAGAAGGCACCTGCTCTATCCACTGAGCTACGGGGGCCGGGTGTGGACGTGGATCACGGACCGCGGACAAGGATAGAGGTCCGGGTGCCTCGTCCCGGTTGCTTCACCTCCGTGGCACGTTGTGGAGGTTCAGTGAAGCGGTCCCGATAATCGCAGGCAGGTACGAATCCTGCATCGCTTTTGGCGTCTCGTGCGGCGGGTGTTGTGCACTCGTTATGCCTGTGTCTCACTTGTCCTGAACGTCCCATGCGCCACTCATCCCGTTCTGTCAGGGTTCTTGCGGCGCGCACGAGGGGTTATACGCTTCAAAAACCCAACGAAATTGGGCATTCTGCACATGTGGCGACCTTGGACGTACGACCCCGGCTGATCGACGCGCTGTCCGTTCTGCGCGACCGTGTCGACGCCGCCCGCTTTCCGCTGCCACTACGGGGCGCTGCCTACGCCCGGCGCAACCGGGCCGAGCTGCTCGCTCAGCTCGATGACTATGTGATTCCCCGCCTGCGGTCTCCTCAGGCCCCACTGCTCGCAGTGATCGGCGGATCCACCGGGGCGGGCAAGTCCACGCTGGTCAATTCGCTGGTCGGGCGGCGGGTCTCGGAGGCCGGGGTGTTGCGTCCGACGACGCGTACGCCGGTGCTGGTCTGCCATCCCGACGATCTCCACTGGTTCGCCGGGCCGCGGGTGCTGCCGCAGCTCGCCCGGATGTGGGTCCCCGAGCAGGATGACGGCGGCGAGGGGGAGGAGTACGCGGCGGGGGGCGGCGGTCTGGGGCAGGCGGAGTTCGGGGGGCGCGGCTTGGGCTCGGCGGTTGGTGTGCGTGGGGGTGGGCGTGGCGCGGGGGTGACGGCTGGGGCTGGAAGTGGGCGTGGGGGCGGTGGGGTGGC
>NZ_QUAC01000432.1 GCF_003389455.1 Streptomyces inhibens
GTCCGGCCATGCGGGCTCGGCCGCGCGTGCCGCCACCTCCGCCCTGGGCGCCGCCGCCGCACGCGACGGCGCCGACCCGCTTGCCGAGCCCCCGGCGGGGCGGATCGAGGTGACCGCCCCGCAGCCCGGTGTCGACTTCAAGTCGAACGGCAGCTTCGCCGTGGCCTGGAAGAACACCACGGGCGAGGAGGTGGACATCTGGCTCGACGCAAAAACGGGCCACGGCCGGTGGCAGCGGCTGGGTCTGGTCGCGTCCCGGGCGCCGGCCCGGCCCACCGGCGAGGTGATCGTGACGCTGCCGCAGGTGCCACCGGGCCGCTCCTACTTCCTGGAGGTGGCCACCACCGGTGACGGCGCGGTCCGCGGCTTCAGCAGGACCTTCGCCGTCACCGACTGACCGCACCGGTCCGGTCACGCGGGTCGCGGCCCTACGGCGCGCTCAGCCCGACCAGTCCCGCCAGGGCCTCCCGGTGCCGGCCCGGCGACCCCAGCGCGAGCTCATCGCTCTTGGCCCGCTTGAGGAACAGATGGGCCGGGTGTTCCCAGGTCATGCCGATGCCGCCGTGCAGCTGGATGCACTCCTCGGCGGCGCGGACCGCGACCGGCGCGCAGTACGCCTGGGCGACGGCCACCGCCACCGCGGCGTCGGGGCTGCCGGTGGCCAGCGCATCGGCGGCGTGACGGGCCGCGGCGCGGGCCGAGGCGACCTCCAGCCACAGGGCGGCCATCCGGTGTTTGAGCGCCTGGAACGAGCCGACGGGGCGGCCGAACTGGGTGCGCTCCGCCGTGTGGCGCACGGTTTCGCTCAGACACCATTCGGCGACCCCGAGCTGTTCGGAGGCGAGCAGCCCGGCGCCGGTGAGCAGTGCGCGTTCGACGGCGGTACGGGCACGGTCCCCGCGGGCCAGGAGGCGGCCACGGGCCCCGTCGAAGGTGAGGTGTGCCAGGGGGCGGGTGAGGTCGAGAGGGGTGACGGTCTCGGTGCGTACGCCGTCCGCCGTGGCCTCGACCCCGTAGAGCGCCGGGCCGTCGGGGCCCTGGGCCAGGACGAGCAGCAGCTCAGCGGCCGTGGCATCGGCGACCGAGGTCACCCGGCCGGTCAGCGCTCCGTCCGCATCGGCCCGTACGGCCGGGTCCGGCACCCCGCCCGGTGCGGTGGGCAACGGCACCGCGAGCACACCGACGGTGCGGCCCTCGGCGAGCCCGGCGAGCGGTTCGGCGACCTCCGCCCGGTCCACGTCGCAGCCGAGCAGCGTGGTCACCGCGATGACGGCGCTGGTCAGATAGGGGACGGGCGCGACGGAGCGGCCCAACTCCTCCAGTACGACGGCGGCTTCGCGGGCGCTCGCGCCCTGCCCGCCGAGCTTTTCGGGGACCAGCAGCCCGGCGGTGCCGATCTCCGTGGCGAGCGCGCGCCACAGGGCGGTGTCGTACGGGATGTCCGACTCCAGGCCGGCGAGCACGGTGGCCGGATCGCTGCGGTCGGCGAGCAGCGAGCGTACGGCGGCGCGCAGCGCGTCCTCGTCCTCGGAGTAGAGGAGGTCGGGGTCGGGCGTCGGGGCGCTCGACGGGAGGGTCTCGGCGGTCATCGGGGGAGGTCCTTCCACGCGACATCCTTGTCGGTGCGCGGCTCGGGCGGCAGGCCCAGCACACGTTCGGCGACGATGTTGAGCAGCACTTCCGAGGTGCCTCCTTCGATGGAGTTCCCCTTGGCGCGCAGATAGCGGTAGCCGGCCTCGCGGCCGGTGAAGTCGACGCCGTCGGGGCGGCGCATCGTCCAGTCGTCGTAGGTCAGACCGTCCTCGGCGAGGAACTCCACCTCCCAGCCGCTGATCTCCTGGGCGAGCCGGGCGAAGGCCAGCTTCATGCCGCTGCCCTCGGGTCCCGGCTGGCCCTTGGTGAGCTGCTGGCGCAGGCGCTCACCGGTGAGCCGGGCGACCTCGGCCTCGACCCACAGCTTCAGCAGCCGCTGGTGCAGGTCGTGGGTGCGCAGTTCGGGGCGGGCGCGCCAGTCGGCGGCGGCGATGCCGATCATGCCACCCTCGCGCGGGGTGCGGGCGCCGCCGATGGCGACCCGCTCGTTCATCAGCGTGGTCTGGGCGACCTTCCAGCCCGCGCCGACCTCACCGAGGCGGTGCGCGTCGGGGATCCGGACGCCGGTCAGGAAGACCTCGTTGAACTCGGCCTCGCCGGTGATCTGCCGCAGCGGACGCACCTCGACGCCGGGGTCGGTCATATCGCACACGAAGTAGCTGATGCCGCGGTGTTTGGGCACATCGGGGTCGGTCCGGGCGATCAGGATGGCCCAGCGGGCCAGGTGGGCGCTGGATGTCCAGACCTTCTGGCCGTCGACGATCCAGGATTCCCCCTCACGCACCGCGCGGGTCGCCAGCGCCGCCAGGTCGGAGCCGGCGCCGGGCTCGCTGAACAGCTGGCACCACACCTCCTCGCCGGTCCACAGCGGGCGCAGAAAGCGCTGCTTCTGCTCGTCGGTGCCGAACTGCAGGATGGTGGGTGCGGCCATTCCCAGGCCGATGCCGATCCGGCCCGGGTCGTTGCCGGGGGCGCCGGCGGCGTCGAGTTCCGCGTCCACCACGGCTTGCAGGGAACGTGGCGCGTCCAGCCCGCCGAGGCCCTTCGGGAAGTGGACCCAGGCGAGCCCGGCGTCGAAGCGGGCGCGCAGGAAGTCCAGCCGCTGAGTGATGGCGGGAGGGTGAGCGGCGAGCAGCTCGGCGGTGCGCCGGCGCAGGTCGTCGGCGTCGGTCATCGCGCCTCCTCCGCCCCGGGGACCACGACGAGGCGGCCGACGGAGGTGCCGTCGGCGACCCGCTGTACGGCGTCGGCGGCCGATTTCAGCGGGACCCGTCCGCCGATGAGCGGCTTGATGACGCCCTGTGCGGCGAGCTTGGTGAGCTCCTCGTGGCAGGCGTCGACCGCGGCCGGGTCCTTGGTGTTGTACAGGCCCCAATGCAGGCCCAGGATCGCGTAGTTCTTCACCAGCGCGTGGTTGAGCGCGGGGGTGGGGATGGCGCCGCCGGCGAAGCCGACGACGATGATGCGGCCCTCGAAGGCGATGCACTTGACGGACTTGGCGTACGCCTCGCCGCCCACCGGGTCGTAGACGACATCCGCGCCGCGGCCGCCGGTGGCCTCCTTGACGCCGGCGACGATGTCGTCGGAGCGCCGGTCGAGGACGAGGTCACAGCCCAGTTCGCGGGCGATGCGGGCCTTGTCCTCGCCGCCCACCACGCCGATGACCTGGGCGCCCGCCGCCTTGCCGAGCTGGACGGCGGCGCTGCCGACGCCGCCGGCCGCGGCGTGCACCAGCAGTGTCTCGCCCGCCTGGAGACGGGCCCGGCGGTGCAGTCCGAACCAGCCGGTCTGGTAGCCGATGTGCAGGGCCGCGGCCTCGGCGTCGTCCAGGGCCTCGGGGGCCGGCCGGACGCTCGCCGCGTCGACGACCGCGAGCTCGGCGAACCCGCCCGCGGGCAGCGGCGGCTGGGCGAGCACCCGCGCACCGAGCTCACCGGCCGCGCCCTCCCCCACGGCCAGGATCTCGCCGCAGATCTCCACACCCGGGGTGAACGGCAGCGGCGGCCGTACCTGGTACTGGCCCCGGCACAGCAGCGCGTCCGGGAAGTTGACGTTGGCGGCCCGCACCCGCAGCAGCAGCTGCCCCGGCCCCGGCTGCGGGTCCGGCACCTCCTCCAGCCGCATCACTTCACGCGGCTCGCCGTTCGCGTGTACGCGCCATGCCTTCACCTGGTGCCTCCACAGACCTTGGATACGCGGTGGGGCGGAGGGCACACCGGCCCCCTCGCCAGCGACATACTAAGCGGTCGGTATCCCTGAGGGAACAGTCTTCGCCACACCGCGACGACGCCCCGTACGCCACCACCCGGGCCCCGGACCCTGGTACTGACAGGGACAGGCTGCCGCCCGCCCGATGGCGGACACTGGCGCCATGGACTCACCTGCCATGGACACACCCGCCGAGTTGGGGAACTTTCTGCGCACCCGCCGCGCCCGGCTGCAGCCGGAGGACGTCGGGCTGGTCTCCTACGGAGCGCGCCGCCGCGTCCCCGGCCTGCGCCGCGAGGAGCTGGCGCAGCTGGCCGGCGTCAGCGTCGCGTACTACACGCGCCTCGAACAGGGCCAGAGCCACAACGCCTCGGAAGGGGTGCTGGACGCGCTCGCCCGCGCGCTCAGGCTGTCCGCCGACGAGCGCGCCCATCTGCGCGAGCTGGCCCGCCCCGGCAAGGCACACCGCCGCCCCGCGGTCCGCCCTGACAGGGCCCGCCCCGGCGTACGGCAGTTGCTCGCCGCCATGGAGGGCGTACCGGCCCTCGCGCTCGGGCCGCGCTTCGAGATCCTGGCGTGGAACCGGCTCGGGCACGCCCTGGTCGCCGGGCACCTCGACTTCGACAGCCCCGGCCGGCCGCTGGACCGCCCCAATGCCCAGCGGCTGCTCTTCCTCGACCCGCACACCCGCGAGCTGTACCCGGACCGCGACGAGGAGATCCGGCGGGCCGTCTCCTCGCTGCGGGTGGCCGCGGGACAGCACCCAGACGATCAGCAACTCGCCGAGCTCATCGGCGAGTTGTCGATGAAGAGCACCGAGTTCAGCAGTCTGTGGTCCCGGCATGTCGTCAACAACTGCACCTTCGGCACCAAGCACTTCCACCATCCGCTGGTGGGCGATCTACGGCTGGATTTCGAGATGATGCAGACGCCGGACGGTTCCGGGCAGGGCGTGATGATGTACACGGCGGCGGAGGGCTCCCCCTCCGAGGCTGCGCTGCGACTACTCGCCGCGGAGCGCGGCCCAGACCTCCGGGTCCTCGAACCCGAGCGCCCATAGACCGGTGCCCCGCACCCCGTACTCCCTCAGCAGCGGCAGCTGATCGCGGACACCGCGCGCGTCCTGGTACCAGACCTCGTGTTCCTCGCCGTCCTTGCGGTAGGTGAAGTGCGGGGTGCCCGACTCCCTGTCGAAGAGGTAGTCGGCGTCCTCCCGCTCGCGCAGCGCCTCGGCCTCCTTCCATGTCAGATGGGCCGCATGACCCTTGACGCCCTGGACCCAGTCCCAGCCGTAGGCCGGGAAGGCCACCTCGATCTTGTTCCTGGGGATGGTGTCGGTGGCGTAGCGCAGAAACTCCTCGTACCAGTCCTTGGCGGACAGCGGACCCGCCTCACCGCCCGACCAGTGGAGGTCATAGCCCATGATCCGGACCCGGTCGGCGAGTCTGCCGAGCCGCTCGTAGTCGAACGCCTCGCCACTGCCGCGGACCCGGGCCGGCACCGTGACCACGCACTGCTTACGGCGCGCGTGCAAGCGCGCACACAGCTCCTTGACGAGCGCGTTGTATCCGGTCCGCACCCGCTCGCGGGCCGCCCGGTCACCGGTGACCGCCATCGCCTCGTAGTCAAGGTCGATCCCGTCGTACGCGCGGCTCGCCACCAGCTCCAGCAGCGTCTCGACATGCTCCTGCCGCCGCTGCGGATCGTCCATCAGGTCGGCCATCTTCTCGGCGCCGAGGGTCTCGGTCACGGTGGGGACGACGTCGATCCCGGCGTCGTGCAGCCCGTCGATGATGCTGCGCCGCCCCGCCCCTTCGTGCCCGGTGACCGTGGTGTCGGACGAGGCCTCGTACCAGAAGGGACTGACGGTGTGCAGCTGGTCGGCGTGGCGCAGCGCGTCACGATAGGCGGCGTCGATGTCGCCCCAGTAGGGCAGCCAGGCCGAGCCGGTGCGCCGGCCGCCCCTCGGGGACTCCGTCGCGGCGGCGGCCGGGGCGAGCGCTCCGGCGAGCAGCACCACGGTCAGCAGCAGCGCATGGGCTCGGGGCCCTGATGCTTGATTCATGTCCCGAGCGTCACCCGGCCCGGGCACTGACGCATCGTCAGATGCGCCGAACGAGGTGGCGCGGACGGGCACTCCCGGCCGTATGGGCCGACCGGGGCGCGATCAGCGCACCCTACGTACGCCCCGCCCGCTGCTGGGCGTCGCGCAGGGTGTCGGACGGCGTCGCCCACCGGGCCCGGATCACCGGGAATCCGGCCTTCTCGCACGCCTCGCAGACAAGTTCGTCATCGTCGACGACATGACGGATCTCGCGGTCGCGGGCGATCCGGCGCAGGATCTCCAGCTTGGTGTGCCGGGCCGGGCGCCGGTCATTGTCGGGCCGCATCCACAGCTTCCCCTCGGGCAGGCCGTGTTGGGCAAGCCACGTCAGGGTGTCGCGGCGGCAGCGCTCCGGACGGCCCGTCAGATAGCCGACCTCGCAGTCCTCGGCGTGGCGCAGCGCCAGGGCCACGCCCTCGGCGAGGGGAGGGTCGTCGGTGGCCGCGGCGAAGAAGGCCTTCCAGTCGCGCGGGGTGCGCTGCAGCCAGTGCTGCCGATGGCTGGAGTCGGCGAGGGTGCCGTCCAGGTCGAAGACCGCCAGGGGGCGCGTCGTCATGCCGTCGTCGTCCTCTTTTGTCGCTGTCGTTCCCCGGGCACCTCGGGCAGGGTGACCGCGATCCGGCCGGATTCGATCCCCTGTGCGAGGGAGAGATGATCGTACGCGATGTCGGCACACGTCGCGGTGTCCATCCGCAGACGGATGTCGGGGCGCTCGGCCGGACCGTCCGCATATCCGGGACCGTCACCGTCGAGCACGATATGGAACTCCCCTTCGTCGAGGGCGATGTCGACCACCTCGATGCCGTCGGTGAAGTGCCCGGCGAGCCGCGTGATGAGCGGCACCGCGAACCAGTGGGCCCGCACCGCGTCCGTCGGGCGCTTCTCGTCGAGGGCGGGGGCGCCCCAGTCGGCGAGCGCGGTGAGCGCGGGCAGCAGTGCACGGCCGCGGGCGGTGAGTTCGTAGACGAAGGCGGCTCCGGGCGGGGCGAGCCGGCGGCGGGTGACCAGCCCGTCCCGCTCCATGTCCTTGAGGCGGGAGGCGAGCATGTCCGTGCTGACGCCCGGCAGGTCGGCGTGCAGATCGGTGTAGCGCCGGGGGCCGCCCAGCAGTTCCCGGACGATCAGGAGCGTCCAACGGTCGCCGACGGCGTCCAGGGCTCGGGCGACGGCGCAGTACTGGTCATAGCTTCGGCGCGACATGACACCAGCATAGACAGAAGTTGGACTTTCCAAGTCGCAACTTGGTAAAACCAAGTACGGTGTTAACGAGTGCTGCCGCACCACGCGGTGGGCAAGGGACCGGGAGGCCACCGCATGCAGTTCAAGCAGTCGAGCAAGATGGCCGATGTCTGCTACGAGATCCGCGGGCCGGTGATCGAGCACGCGGACGCGCTGGAGGAGGCGGGCCACAGCGTGCTGCGGCTCAACACCGGCAATCCGGCGCTGTTCGGCTTCGAGTGCCCCGAAGAGATCCTCCAGGACGTAATGCGCAACCTCTCCCGCGCACACGGCTACACGGAGTCCCGCGGCATCCTCTCGGCCCGCCGCGCGGTGGCCCAGCACTACCAGGAGAGCGGCCTGCCGGATGTCGACGTCGACGACATCTACCTCGGCAACGGCGTCTCCGAACTCGTCTCGATGGCCGTACAGGCGCTGCTCGACGACGGCGACGAGGTCCTCATCCCGGCCCCCGACTTCCCCCTCTGGACGGCGGTCACCACGCTCGCCGGCGGCAAGGCCGTGCACTATCTCTGCGACGAGTCCGCGGACTGGCTGCCGGATCTCGACGACCTCGCCTCGAAGATCACCGACCGGACCCGGGCGATGGTCATCATCAACCCCAACAACCCGACCGGCGCGGTCTATCCGCGCGAGCTGCTGGAGGGCATGCTCGACCTCGCCCGGCGCCACCAGCTGATGGTCTTCGCGGACGAGATCTACGACCGGATCCTGTACGACGACGAGGTCCACCACCACGCCGCGGTGCTCGCCCCCGACCTGGTCTGTCTCACCTTCAGCGGCCTGTCCAAGTCCTACCGCGTGGCCGGATTCCGCTCCGGCTGGCTGGTGGTCTCCGGCCCCAAGCAGCACGCCGCGGACTATCTGGAGGGCCTGGGCACCCTCGCCTCCATGCGGCTGTGCCCGAACGCGCCCGCGCAGTACGCCATCCAGGCCGCGCTCGGGGGCCGGCAGACCATCAAGGACCTGGTGCTGCCGGGCGGGCGGCTGCGGGAGCAGCGTGACCGGGCCTGGGAGCGGCTGAACGAGATCCCGGGCGTCTCCTGCGTCAAGCCCAAGGGCGCGCTGTACGCCTTCCCCCGCCTCGACCCCGCCGTACACAAGATCCACGACGATGAGAAGTTCGTCCTCGATCTGCTGCTGCGGGAGAAGATCCAGGTCGTCCAGGGCACCGGCTTCAACTGGCCGCGCCCGGACCACTTCCGCATCCTCACCCTGCCGCACGCCGACGACCTCGACGCGGCGATCAGCCGGATCGGACGCTTCCTGGCCGGCTATCGCCAGTGACCCGGGCCGCCTCGGGCGCCACCCGAACGGGTGTATCCCGCTCCCGCCCCCGCCCGCCGCTCACCGGTCCGTTCGGGGGGCCGGGGCGCAGGCCGGAAGGCCGTCCTGGCGTCGTGGGGGCGCCCCGCCACCGTCCGGTGGCTCCCCGCCCCGAACGGCCCGCTCGCCCGGCGGGGGCCCGTCCGCCGCCGTCCGCGGGAGGAACGCGCCCTTGAGCGCATCGGCTGCAGGATATTAGGTGGAGGGCGGCAAATCCTGCCGTCGCCCCACAAGGGAGAGGGATCCATGCCTGTACGCCCTGCAGTCACGGAAGCGGAACTCGAAGCTCACCTGCACGGAATATGTTTCAAGACGGGTCCGCCGCGCCGTATAGGGGTCGAGATCGAATGGCTGGTCCATGACGCGCGCAACCCCCGATGTCCGGTCGAACCAGCCCGGCTGCAGCACGCGGCCGCCACTTTGCGCGCACTCCCCCTCGCCTCGCTCCTGACCTTCGAACCCGGCGGTCAGCTGGAGCTCAGCTCACTCCCCGCCACCTCCCTGACCGAGTGCATCGAGTCCGTCACGGCCGATCTCGCACTGGTCCGCCCCGCCATGCTGGCCATGGGCCTGGGAATGGCCGGCCACGGCCACAACCCGTGGCACCCGCCGCGTCGCGTACTGACCGATCCCCGCTACAACGCCATGGAGGCGTACTTCGACCGCTGGGGCGCGGCCGGGCGGTCCATGATGTGCGCCACCGCGTCCGTGCAGGTGTGTGTGGACGCCGGATACGAGGAGCCGGGGCCGCTCGGGCACGGCAGGCGGTGGCTGCTGGCCCATCTGCTGGGCGCGGTGCTGGCCGCGGCGTTCGCCAATTCGCCGACCAGCGAGGGCTGCCCCACGGGCTACCGCACCACCCGCCAGGTCGTCTGGTCACAGCTCGACCCGGGCCGTACCCTCGCCCCGCCCCAGGGACCGGATCCGCGCACCGCCTGGGTGCGCTATGTCCTGGACGCCCCGGTGATGTGCATCCGCACCGACGACGGGCCCTGGGACGCGCCGGAGGGGCTCACCTTCCGTGAGTGGGTCCGTACGGGCGTGCCCAGACCGCCCACACAGGAGGATCTCGACTACCACGTCACCACGCTCTTCCCGCCCGTACGGCCGCGCGGCCATCTGGAGCTGCGCATGATCGACGCGCAGTCGGGCGATGCCGGGTGGATCGTTCCGCTGGCCGTCACGGCCGCGCTGTTCGACGACCCGGAGGCCACCGAGCGCGCCTACCGCATCGTCAAACCCCTCGCGGAGACGGCCGGCTCCCGTCCCGCGCCACGCAATCCGCTGTGGCGGCACGCCGCGCGTGGCGCGCTGACCGACCCGGAGCTGCACGCCGCGGCGGTGGCCTGTTTCGCCGCCGCGCAGGAGGCCCTGCCACGGCTCGGCGCCTCCCGTGAGGTGTGTGCGGCGGTCGCGGAGTTCACCGAGCGCTATGTGGCGCGCGGCCGCTGCCCCGCGGACGACCATCTCGACGCCCTGTACGCCGCGGAGGGCGATCTCACCCTTGGGAAGGACAGCCAGTGACCATCGATCCCGAGCTCCTTCGTGAGCGCGCGGCCCGGGCACTGCTCGCCGCCCGCGACCGCACCCACCTGCTGACCACCTGCGTCGAGCAGCCCGATCTCGTCGCGCAGCACTCCCCGCTGATGTCCCCGCTGGTGTGGGACCTGGCGCACATAGGCAACCAGGAGGAGCAGTGGCTGCTGCGCACCGTCGGCGGCCGTGACGCGCTGCGCCCGGACATCGACTCCGTCTACGACGCCTTCGAGCATCCGCGCGCCGAGCGCCCCTCACTGCCGCTGCTGGCGCCCGACGAGGCACACGGCTATGTCGCCGAGGTCCGCGGCCGGGTGCTGGACATCCTGGAGCGCACCCCGCTGCACGGCGGTCCGCTGCTGGACTCCGGCTTCGCCTTCGGCATGATCGCCCAGCATGAGCAGCAGCACGACGAGACCATGCTCATCACACATCAGCTGCGCCAGGGCCCGGCGGTGCTCACCGCGCCCGAGCCGCCGCCCGCCCCAGGCGGCGTCCTGCCGGCCGAAGTCCTGGTCCCCGGCGGACCGTTCACCATGGGCACCACCACCGAGCCCTGGGCACTGGACAACGAACGCCCCGCGCACAGCCGGCTGGTGCCCTCCTTCCTGATCGACACCACACCGGTCAGCAACGGCGCCTACCAGCGGTTCATCGAGGCCGGCGGCTACGACGATCCTCGCTGGTGGGCCGAGGCGGGCTGGGCCCAGGTGCAGGAGCACAAGCTGCGCGCACCGCTGTTCTGGAAGCGCGACGGCGGCCAGTGGCTGCGCCGGAGATTCGGGGTGACCGAGCCGGTGCCGCCGGACGAGCCGGTGCTGCATGTCAGCTGGTACGAGGCGGACGCCTATGCGCGCTGGGCCGGCCGGCGGCTGCCCACCGAGGCCGAGTGGGAGAAGGCCGCCCGGCACGACCCGGCCACCGGACGGGCGATGCGCTACCCCTGGGGCGACGAGGACCCCACCTCGGCGCACGCCAACCTCGGGCAGCGGCATCTGCGCCCCGCGCCCATCGGCAGCTACCCGGAAGGCCAGTCGCCGCTCGGCGTACGGCAGTTGATCGGCGATGTGTGGGAGTGGACGGCGAGCGACTTCCTGCCGTATCCGGGCTTTGTCGCCTTCCCCTACCGGGAGTACTCCGAGGTGTTCTTCGGCGACGGGCACAAGGTGCTGCGCGGCGGGTCGTTCGCGGTCGACCCGGTCGCCTGCCGGGGCACCTTCCGCAACTGGGACCTGCCGGTCCGGCGGCAGATCTTCTCCGGGTTCCGTACCGCCCGGGATGCCGACCCGATGGCGGACGCATGAGGTCCGTGGCCCCGATATCCGGGGAGGCCGTTGTCTGATGTGCCGTCATCTTGCTTATCTGGGGCCGGAGATACCCTTCGGTCAGGTGGTGCTGGACCCGCCGTACGGTCTGTACCGGCAGTCGTGGGCGCCGCGCCACCAGCTGCACGGCACGGTCAACGCGGACGGCTTCGGCGTCGGCTGGTACGCGCCCGGCGATCTGCTGCCCGCCCGCTACCGGCGGGCCGGGCCGATCTGGGGCGACGAGCAGCTTCCCGACCTGGCGCGGGTGGTGCGCACCGGCGCGCTGCTGGCCGCCGTACGGGATGCCACCGTGGCCGGCGCGGACGCCGAGGCGGCGGCCGCCCCGTACGCCGCCGGACGCCATCTGTTCAGCCACAACGGCGCGGTGTCGGGCTGGCCCGACTCCCTCGCCCCGCTGGCCGCCGCTCTGCCGCCGCGGGAACTGCTGCGGCTGCAGGCCCGCTGCGATGCGGCGTTCCTGTGGGCGCTGGTCCAGCACCGGCTGGCGCGCGGTGACGAGCTCGGCGAGGCGCTGGCCGACACCGTCACGGCCGTTGCCGAGGCAGCGCCCGGCTCCCGGCTCAATCTGCTGCTGACCGACGGCACCACCATCGCCGCCACCACCTGGGGCGACACGCTGTACCACCTGGCCATTCCCGGCGGCGGCCGGGTGGTCGCCTCCGAACCGTACGACGATTCCCCCCACTGGACCGAGGTCCCGGACGGCACCCTGCTGCGCGTCACCCGGGCCGATGTCCACCTCACCCCGCTCAAGGAGCCCGCTACGTGAGCCCCCTCAGCATCACCCGCACCCTCCCCGCCGACGCCACCGCGGCCGCGCTGCGCGCCGATGTCGCCCAGGGGCTGACCCGTACCCCCAAACAGCTGCCGCCCAAGTGGTTCTACGACGCCCGCGGCAGCGAGCTGTTCGAGGAGATCACCCGGCTGCCCGACTACTACCCGACCCGCGCCGAGCGGGAGATCCTGCTCACCCGCGCCGACCACATCGCCGCGGCCACCAACGCCCGCACCCTGATCGAGCTGGGCTCGGGCTCCTCCGACAAGACCCGCCATCTCATCGGCGCGCTGACCGGGCTGCACACCTATGTGCCCATCGACGTCAGCGAGTCCGCGCTGGCCGCGGCGGGCGAGGCGCTGCTGGACGAGCACCCCGGCCTCACCGTGCACGCGCTGGTCGCCGACTTCCAGCAGGGCATCGAACTCCCCGACACCCCCGGCCCGCGGCTGCTCGCCTTCCTCGGCGGCACCATCGGCAATCTGCTCCCCGAGGAGCGCTCGGCGTTCCTGCGCTCGGTGCACGCCATGCTCTCCCCGGGCGATGCCCTGCTGCTCGGCACCGATCTCGTCAAGGACGAGAGCACGCTGGTCGCCGCCTACGACGATCCGCAGGGCGTGACGGCCGCCTTCAACAAGAACGTCCTGGAGGTCATCAACCGTGAGCTGGGCGGGGACTTCGACCTGGACGACTTCGACCATGTCGCGCTGTGGAACGCCGAACGCGAGTGGATCGAGATGCGGCTTCGGGCCCGCAAGGACCTGACCGTCAAGATTCCCGGAGTGGACCTGGCGGTGTCCTTCGCGGCGGGCGAGGACGTACGGACCGAGGTCTCGGCCAAGTTCCGCCAGGACGGCGTACGCGCCGAACTGGCCGCGGCTGGACTGGAGTTGACCAATTGGTGGACGGACAGCGCGGATCGCTTCGCGCTGTCGCTGGCCTTCCGCGCCTGACGCGGGACGCTTAGCCGGCCGGCGTGTCCACAGGGCGCGCCGGCCGGGTGCCATGTCCGCGGCCGATGTGGTTCGATGCCCCGATCGCATGTGCGTACGAGGCAGGCGTACGGCACGCAGAGCCGAGGGGCAGGGGTAGCGGCATGGGGCTGGGACTGGATCGACGGGGATTCCTCAGGGGCGCGGCCGGGCTGTCGGCCGCCGGGGTGCTGGCGGGCGTCGGCAGCGGGCAGTTCACGGCCGGCGCGGCCGAGCGCCGGGCGTCGGTGCTGTCCACGGGGGACTGGATGTCGGCGCTCGGCGACGGCACCCCCGTCCAGCGGCTGACGATCCCCGGTACCCATGACTCCGGCGCCTGCATCGGCGGCCCCTGGGTGGCCTGCCAGAACACCGCCGTCGACGCCCAGCTGAACAGCGGGATCCGGTTCCTGGACGTCCGCTGCCGGGCCATCGACAACGTTTTCGCCATCCATCACGGCGCCTTCTACCAGGAGCTGATGTTCGGCGATGTGCTGGACGCCTGCCGGGCGTTCCTGCGGGCGCACCCCTCCGAGACGGTGCTGATGCGGGTCAAGCAGGAGTACTCGGAGGTCTCCGCCGAGGAGTTCCGCCGGATCTTCGGCATCTACCTGGACGACAAGGGCTATCGGCCGCTGTTCCGGCTGGACGGCGGGCTGCCGACGCTGGGCCAGGCCCGGGGCAAGGTCGTGCTGCTGGCGGACTCCGACGGTCTGGGCGGCGTCCGGTACGCCGATCCCCAGCTGTTCGACATCCAGGACGACTACATGGCGGAGCCGTTCGGCAAGTACCCGAAGATCGAGGCCCAGTTCCGCAAGGCCGTCACCCAGCCCGGCAAGCTCTTCGTCAACTACGTCAGCACCGCCGCCCTGCTCCCGCCCCGCTCCAACGCGGACCGCCTCAACCCGAAGGTCAAGAGCCTGCTGGAGGGCTCGGAAGGGAGCGCCTGGAGGGGGCTTGGCATCGTCCCGATGGACTTCCCCAACGAATTCGGGCTGGCCGAGACGCTGATCCGGCACAACCTGGCGGGGCGGGCGGTGCGGTCGGCCGCCTGAGCGGGAACCCGCGGCCGACCTCGACGCGGGCACGGCGCCGGTCACCCGACCGGCCTAGTCGGGCGCGTTCCGGCAGCCCGGAGGAACCGCCCGCGCGGGCGTGGCCGTCGGGCCCGGCGGATCGCGGGTATGGCGGGGGTCCGGTGCGGGTTTGAGCCGTGGTCTTCGGCGGCCGCGCACGATGATCCGCCCGGGTGAGCGAACCAAGGCGAGCCGTGCTGCATCAGACTGACTGAAATGTCTGGTTCCGGTGCCGCCCCGGCCTATGACGGGGTGCCGCCGGCTGATGCGGCGAGGCGGCTGTTGGTGGAGACGAGCGAACGCGGGACCGCGCCGGCGGGCGAGGCCGTCGGGGCGCGCGCCGCCGACGGCTGCCGCGGTCCCGGCGGGCCGACCTGTAC
>NZ_QUAC01000435.1 GCF_003389455.1 Streptomyces inhibens
CGGCGCGCTCCGGCACCCTGTTCCGGAGCGCGCCGCGTCCCCCGTTTCCCCCCCGGCATCGGATCGCCCGTCATGCCGGATCTTGACGGTACGGCGCGCGCACCCCCCGATTCCTCCTGTCTGAGGTGGAGCGGCGGGCCGTGCCGCAAGGAGGAGCGGCGGCCGTACGTACAACCAGCGCGGTATGCCGTACCCCCCGAAGGGCCGATACGGCAAAGCCGACTCGGGCTCATGCCGAGGTGTATGCCGCCGTTGGCCAAGAGGCGCCGTCCGGGCCCTCCCCTCCCCGTAGCTCCAGTGGTGCAACCCGCGCGGATCGGGTAACTCTCACAAGTAGCGCTGTTCCAGCGGCCGACCGGCCCGCCGGCGCAGAACTCCCGATTCCGCGGCGAGGTGAGCTCCTGATGACTGCTCCATCCATCCGCAACGTTTCCGAGCGCGAAGCACGCCAGGTCGCCGAGGCGGCCCGCGAGCAGGACTGGCGCAAGCCCAGCTTCGCCAAGGAACTGTTCCTGGGGCGCTTCCGGCTCGACCTCATCCATCCGCACCCGACCCCCGCGGTCGACGACGTACGCCGTGGCGAGAAGTTTCTCGCCACACTGCGGGAGTTCTGCGAGACGCAGATCGACGCCGCCCGCATCGAGCGCGAGGCGAAGATCCCGGACGAGACGGTCAACGGGCTCAAGGAGCTCGGCGCGTTCGGTATGAAGATCGACCCGAAGTACGGCGGCCTCGGACTCACCCAGGTCTACTACAACCGGGCCCTGTCCCTGGTCGGCACCGCCAGCCCCGCGATCGGCGCGCTGCTCTCCGCGCATCAGTCGATCGGCGTACCGCAGCCGCTGAAGCTGTTCGGCACCAAGGAGCAGAAGGAGACCTTCCTGCCGCGCTGTGCCCGTACGGACATCTCGGCGTTCCTGCTGACCGAGCCGGATGTCGGCTCGGACCCGGCCCGGCTGGCGACGCTCGCTGTCCCGGACGGCGACGACTATGTGCTCGACGGCGTCAAGCTGTGGACCACCAACGGTGTGGTCGCCGATCTGCTGGTGGTGATGGCGCGGGTGCCCGCGTCCGAGGGGCACAAGGGCGGCATCACCGCCTTCGTCGTCGAGGCGGACTCGCCCGGCATCACCGTCGAGAACCGCAACGCGTTCATGGGCCTGCGCGGCCTGGAGAACGGGGTGACCCGCTTCCACCGGGTACGGGTCCCCGCCGCCCACCGCATCGGCCCCGAGGGCGCCGGCCTGAAGATCGCGCTGACCACCCTCAACACCGGCCGGCTCTCGCTGCCCGCGATGTGTGTGGGCTCCGGCAAGTGGTGCCTGAAGGTCGCCCGTGAATGGTCCGCGGCCCGTGAGCAGTGGGGCCGGCCGATCGCCAAGCACGAGGCCGTCGGCGCCAAGATCTCCTTCATCGCCGCGACCACCTTCGCCCTCGAAGCGGTCGTCGACCTCTCCTCCCAGATGGCCGACGAGAACCGCAACGACATCCGCATCGAGGCTGCCCTCGCCAAGCTCTACGGCTCCGAGATGGGCTGGCTGATGGCGGACGAGCTGGTCCAGATCCGCGGCGGCCGCGGCTTCGAGACCGCCGACTCGCTCGCCGCCCGCGGCGAACGCGCCGTCCCGGCCGAGCAGATGCTGCGCGATATGCGCATCAACCGGATCTTCGAGGGCTCCACGGAGATCATGCATCTGCTGATCGCCCGGGAGGCCGTGGACGCGCATCTGTCCGTCGCCGGCGACCTCATCGACCCCGACAAATCGCTCGCCGACAAGGGCCGGGCGGCGGCCAGGGCCGGCGGGTTCTACGCCCGCTGGCTGCCCAAGCTCGTCGCCGGACCGGGCCAGCTCCCGCGTACGTACCAGGAGTTCGGCCAGCTCGCGGGCCATCTGCGGTATGTCGAGCGAGCCGCCCGCAAGCTCGCCCGCTCCACCTTCTACGCGATGTCCCGCTGGCAGGGCCGGATGGAGACCAAACAGGGCTTCCTCGGCCGGATCGTCGACATCGGCGCCGAACTCTTCGCGATGAGCGCGGCCTGCGTACGGGCCGAGTATCTGCGGGAGACGGACGAGCACGGCCGTGAGGCACAGCAGCTGGCGGATGTGTTCTGCCGGCAGGCGCGGATCCGCGTCGAGGAGCTGTTCGGCCGGCTGTGGACCAACACCGACGAGCTCGACCGCAAGGTCGTCTCCGGCGTCCTGGACGGCGACTACACCTGGCTGGAGGAGGGCGTCATCGACCCCAGCGGCGAAGGCCCCTGGATCGCCGACGCCACCCCGGGCCAGAGCCTGAAGGACACCGTGCGCCGCCCCATCCGCTGAGCGGCCACCGCCTCGACACCCGGGGCCGGTCCGGCGAAGATCCGCCGGACCGGCCCCGGCGCGTGTCTTTCGGATCGGGGCGGCCCCGTGAGCCCGGCATGATCCGAAAGACGGCCTAGGTGTCCACGCCGCCCGGGCGACCGGCCACAATGGACCACATGACGGACTCCCTCGCCCATCCGCACCTGCGTTTCGAGCCGGCCTCCGGCGACCCCGACGGCCCGCGCCGCATCGTGATCCTCGGCTCGACCGGCTCGATCGGCACCCAGGCGATCGACATCGTGCTCCGCAACCCCGACCGCTTCCGGGTGACCGCGCTCTCCGCGGCCGGCGGCCGGGTCGAGCTGCTCGCCGAGCAGGCGCACCAGCTGCGGGTGGCCGCCGTCGCGGTGGCGCGCGAGGACGCGGTGCCCGCGCTGCGCGCGGCGCTGGCCGACCGGTACGACGCGGGTGAGCCGCTGCCCGAGGTGCTGGCCGGCCCCGACGCGGCCACCGAGCTGGCCGCCTCCGACTGCCACACCGTCCTCAACGGCATCACCGGCTCCATCGGCCTCGCCCCGACCCTGGCCGCCCTCCGGGCCGGCCGGGTGCTCGCCCTGGCCAACAAGGAGTCGCTGATCGTCGGCGGACCGCTGGTCAAGGCCATCGCCAAGCCCGGCCAGATCGTCCCCGTCGACTCCGAGCACTCCGCGCTCTTCCAGGCGCTCACCGGCGGCGACCGCGCCGAGGTGCGCAAGCTCGTCGTCACCGCCTCCGGCGGCCCGTTCCGCGGCCGTACGAAGAGCGAGCTGGCCGATGTCACGCCCGAGCAGGCGCTGGCCCACCCCACCTGGTCCATGGGGCCGGTCGTCACCATCAACTCCGCGACGCTCGTCAACAAGGGCCTGGAGGTCATCGAGGCGCATCTGCTCTTCGACGTCCCGTTCGACCGCATCGAGGTCGTCGTCCATCCGCAGTCCTACATCCACTCGATGGTGGAGTTCACCGACGGCTCGACGCTCGCCCAGGCCAGCCCGCCCGACATGCGGATGCCGATCGCGCTGGGCCTGGGCTGGCCGGAGCGGGTTTTGGACGCCGCACCGGGCGTGGACTGGACGAAGGCGCAGACCTGGGAGTTCTTCCCGCTCGACGAGAACGCCTTCCCGTCCGTCCCGCTGGCCCGCCACGTCGGTGATCTGGGCGGCACCGCCCCGGCCGTTTTCAACGCGGCGAACGAGGAATGCGTTGCCGCGTTCCTCAAGGGCGGGCTGCCGTTCACCGGGATTGTGGATACGGTCGCCGAAGTGGTCGCCGAGGGCTTGGCTTCCGGGATAGTAATGAAGAGCCAAGGCGGAGCGCAGCGGAGCGGAACGCCCGCGCAGGGAACCTCCCTGACCGTCGCGGACGTCCTGGAGGCGGAGACATGGGCGCGCGCCCGCGCCCGCGAACTGGCCGCCCGTGCGGCACGGACACCTTCGGAGGCTCGCGCATGACGACCTGGATGACCATCCTGGGCATAGTCGTCTTCGTCGTCGGCCTGCTGTTCTCCATCGCCTGGCACGAGCTCGGCCATCTCTCCACGGCCAAGATGTTCGGTATCCGCGTGCCGCAGTACATGGTGGGCTTCGGGCCGACGATCTTCTCCCGTAAGAAGGGCGACACCGAGTACGGCATCAAGGCCATCCCGCTCGGCGGCTATATCCGCATGATCGGGATGTTCCCGCCCGGGGACGACGGAAAGCTGCAGGCCCGCTCCACCTCGCCGTTCCGCGGCATGATCGAGGACGCCCGCTCGGCGGCCTTCGAGGAGCTGCAGCCCGGCGACGAGAAGCGGCTGTTCTACACGCGCAAGCCCTGGAAGCGCATCATCGTGATGTTCGCCGGGCCGTTCATGAATCTGATCCTGGCGGTCGTGATCTTCATGAGCGTGCTGATGGGCTTCGGTATCAACACCCAGACCACCCAGGTCGGCTCCGTCTCGGACTGCGTGATCTCGGCCGCCGCCAAGACCGACAAGTGCCCCTCCGGTGCCAAGGACTCCCCGGCCAAGGCCGCGGGCCTGCGGGCCGGCGACAAGATCGTCTCGTTCAACGGCCACGCCGTCCCGGACTGGGGCGCCCTCCAGCAGCAGATCCGCGACACCACCGGGCCCGCCACGCTCGTCGTCGAGCGGCACGGCGCCCGCCAGACGCTGCACGCCGACCTCATCGAGAACAAGGTCGCCAAGACCGACGGACACGGCGGCTATGTCCCCGGCGAGTTCGTCACCGCCGGATTCCTCGGCTTCACCCCGGCCAGCGGCGTCGTCCAGCAGTCCTTCGGCCAGTCCGTGGACCGCATGGGCAACATGGTCGAGCAGGGCGTCTCCTCGCTGGTCCATCTGCCCGCCAAGGTCCCGGACCTGTGGGACGCGGCCTTCAACGGCGGCGAACGCAAGCAGGACTCCCCGATGGGCGTGGTCGGCGCGGCCCGGGTCGGCGGAGAGGTCTTCTCCCTGAACATCCCGCCGGAGCAGCGGGTGGCGACGATGCTCTTCCTGGTCGCCGGCTTCAACCTGTCGCTGTTCCTGTTCAACATGCTGCCGCTGCTCCCGCTGGACGGCGGGCACATCGCCGGCGCCGTGTGGGAGTCCGTCCGGCGGGCCTTCGCCAAGATCGTCCGGCGGCCCGACCCCGGCCCCTTCGACGTCGCCAAGCTGATGCCGGTCGCCTACGTCGTCGCCGGGATCTTCATCTGCTTCACGCTGCTGGTGCTGGTCGCCGATGTGGTGAACCCGGTGAAACTGACCTGAAAGCGCGTTTGGCGGCGGCCGGGCACACCCGAGGCGTTTGGGGGTGTCCGGCCGCCTCCTTTCGAGGGGCCACAGGGGAGCGATGTGCCTCCGGCAACCCCTGTGCCGTAATCTCGAAGACCGGAGCCCGCCGATTCGGGACCTTGATCCATACCTTGGGGTTGCTCGCCAGATGACTGCCATTTCACTGGGAATGCCGGACGTACCGACCAAGCTCGCCGACCGCCGGGTCAGCCGCAAGATCCAGGTCGGTACGGTCGCCGTGGGCGGAGACGCACCGGTCTCGGTGCAGTCGATGACGACGACGCGGACGTCCGACATCGGCGCGACGCTGCAGCAGATCGCCGAGCTGACGGCCTCCGGATGCCAGATCGTCCGGGTCGCCTGCCCGACGCAGGACGATGCCGACGCGCTGCCCATCATTGCCAGGAAGTCGCAGATTCCGGTCATCGCGGACATCCACTTCCAGCCGAAGTACGTCTTCGCCGCCATCGACGCCGGCTGCGCCGCGGTCCGGGTGAACCCCGGCAACATCAAGCAGTTCGACGACAAGGTCAAGGAGATCGCCAAGGCGGCCTCCGACGCCGGCACCCCCATCCGTATCGGCGTGAACGCCGGCTCCCTGGACCGCCGCCTGCTGCAGAAGTACGGCAAGGCCACCCCCGAGGCGCTGGTCGAGTCCGCGCTGTGGGAGGCGTCCCTCTTCGAGGAGCACGGCTTCCGCGACATCAAGATCTCGGTCAAGCACAACGACCCGGTCGTGATGGTCAACGCCTACCGCCAGCTCGCCGCCCAGTGCGACTACCCGCTCCACCTCGGCGTCACGGAGGCCGGCCCCGCCTTCCAGGGCACCATCAAGTCCGCCGTCGCCTTCGGCGCGCTGCTCAGCGAGGGCATCGGCGACACCATCCGGGTCTCGCTGTCCGCGCCGCCCGCCGAAGAGGTCAAGGTCGGCATCTCCATCCTGGAGTCGCTCAACCTCCGCCAGCGCCGTCTGGAGATCGTCTCCTGCCCGTCCTGCGGCCGCGCCCAGGTCGATGTCTACAAGCTCGCCGACGAGGTCACCGCGGGCCTGGAGGGCATGGAGGTGCCGCTGCGCGTCGCCGTCATGGGCTGCGTCGTCAACGGCCCCGGCGAGGCCCGCGAGGCCGACCTCGGTGTCGCCTCCGGCAACGGCAAGGGCCAGATCTTCGTCAAGGGCGAGGTCATCAAGACCGTCCCCGAGTCGAAGATCGTCGAGACCCTGATCGAAGAGGCCATGAAGATCGCCGAGCAGATGGAGAAGGACGGCGTCGCCTCCGGCAGCCCCGTCGTCTCCGCCGCGGGCTGACCCACCCCGCCGCACAGCCGCCGAGCCCCGCCGCCCGCCCCGGGCCGCGGGGCTCACGGCTGCCCGGGGCACTTGCCACGGCAGCGGCCGGGTGCTCCCGTGCAGGTGGAGGTAAAGTGCCAAGACCTGCTCCCGCCTGGCCTCCCAGGCCCGTAACGGTGAGGCATTCCGACACGTGCTGACGACCACCACCATCAAGGTCCTCCAGCCCGGAGAGCTCGACGACGCCCTCGCGGTCCTGGACCGCGATCCGGTCGCCAATGCCTTTGTCGCCGCCCGCGTACAGATCGCCGGCCTCGACCCCTGGCGGCTGGGCGGCGAGATGTGGGGCTGGTACGTCGACGGCCGGCTGGAATCGCTGTGCTACGCCGGCGCCAACCTCGTCCCCGTCTGCGCCGGCTCCGAAGCCATCCGCGGCTTCGCCGAACGCGCCCGCCGCCAGGGCCGCCGCTGCTCCTCCATCGTCGGCCCCGCAGGCCCCACCGCCGAGCTGTGGTCGTTCCTGGAACCGTACTGGGGCCCGGCCCGCGAGATCCGCGCCCACCAGCCCCTGATGGTTACCACCTCGCCGTCCGCCGAGATCGCCCCCGACCCGTACGTCCGGCGGATCCGCAAGGACGAGATGGACCTGATCATGCCCGCGTGCGTGGCCATGTTCACCGAAGAGGTCGGCATCTCCCCGATGGCGGGCGACGGCGGGCTGCTCTACCAGGCCCGGGTCGCCGAACTCGTCGGCTCCGGCCGCTCCTTCGCCCGCATCGAGGACGGCAAGGTCATCTTCAAGGCCGAGATCGGCGCCGCCACCCACCGGGCCTGCCAGATCCAGGGCGTCTGGGTCGACCCCGCCTACCGCGGCAAGGGCCTGTCCGAGACGGGCATGGCGGCCGTGCTGCGCTATGCGCTCAGCGATGTCGCGCCCGTGGTCAGTCTGTACGTCAACGACTTCAACACCGCCGCCCGCGCCTCCTACCGCCGGGTGGGCTTCGAGGAAGTCGGCGCGTTCATGAGCGTACTGTTCTGACCCGGCGCCGTTCCCAGCCGCCGCCTTGTACGCTCCGACCATGGATGACGTCGCGGTCGGCCCCCTCGATCTCGCTGCCCGGGTGGACGACGCGCTCGCCGTCCAAGCGCTCGCCTTCGGCCTGAGCAACGAGGAGATCGCCGTCCGCCGGCACATCGTGCTGCGCCACCTCGGCTGCGCCGGCGCCCGCGCCCTCGGCGCCACCACCTCCGCCGGCCGGCTCGTCGGCTTCGTCTACGGCATGCCCAACGACCGCGCCTACTGGTGGTCCACCGTCGTCGAGCCCTATCTGCGCAGCGAGGGCCTAGACCACTGGCTCGACGACTCCTTCACCATCACCGAGCTGCACGTCCACCCCGCCTACCAGCACCGCGGCATCGGCCGGGCGCTGATCACCCGCATCACGGACGAGGCGAGCGAACCGCGCTCCATCCTGTCCGCGATCGACATCGAGAGTCCGGCCCGGGGGCTGTACCGCTCGCTCGGCTACCGCGATATCGCGCGGCGGGTGCTGTTCCCCAGCGCGCCCACGCCGTACGCCGTGATGGGGGCGACACTGCCGCTGCTGAGGCCCTGAAGGCGCCGTTCCGCCCGGCCCGGCCGGCCGCCTGTGGTGGAACGCATTTCCTTGCGCCACACCCCTGCGGCTAACCTCCTGGGAGTCACCTTTCTTACGCAGGAGAAACTCCCATGGCCAACGCCGCACAGGTCCAGCGCATGTCCCGCTTGATGATCAAGACACTGCGCGACGACCCGGCCGACGCCGAGACCGCCAGCCACAAGCTGCTCGTCCGCGCCGGGTACGTCCGCCGCTCCTCCGCCGGCATCTGGACGTGGCTGCCGCTGGGCAAGAAGGTCCTGGAGAACGTCTCCCGCATCGTGCGCGAAGAGATGGACGCCATCGGCGGCCAGGAAGTCCTGCTGCCGGCCCTGCTGCCCAAGGAGCCCTACGAGGCCAGCGGCCGCTGGGAGGAGTACGGCGACCTGCTCTTCCGCCTCAAGGACCGCAAGGGCAGCGACTACCTCCTCGGCCCCACCCACGAAGAGATCTTCACCCTCACGGTCAAGGACCAGTGCACGTCCTACAAGGACCTGCCGGTGATCCTCTACCAGATCCAGACCAAGTACCGCGACGAGGCCCGCCCCCGCTCCGGTGTGCTGCGCGGCCGCGAGTTCCAGATGAAGGACTCGTACAGCTTCGACACCACCGACGAGGGGCTGGCGCAGTCCTACGCGCTGCACCGCGAGGCGTACCAGAAGATCTTCCAGCGTCTGGGTCTGGACTACCGCATCGTCTCCGCCGTCTCCGGTGCGATGGGCGGCTCCGCCTCCGAGGAGTTCCTGGCGCCCGCTTCGGCCGGTGAGGACACCTTCGTGGACTGCCCGTCCTGCGACTACGCCGCCAACACCGAGGCCGTGACGGTCAAGGTCGCGCCGGTCGACGGCGGCGCGCACGGCCCCGTCGAGGAGCTGGACACCCCCGACACCCCGACCATCGAGGCGCTCGCCGAGTACCTCGGTGTGCAGGCGTCCGCGACCCTGAAGAACCTCCTGGTCAAGGTCGACGGCGAGATCGTCGCGGTCGGCGTCCCCGGCAACCGCGAGGTCGACCTCGGCAAGCTCGGCGAGCACCTCGCGCCGGCCACCGTCGAGCTGGTCACCGCCGAGGACTTCGTCGACCGCCCCGACCTGGTCCGGGGCTACGTCGGCCCGCAGGGTCTGGCCGGCAAGGCGTTCCGCTACATCGCCGACCCGCGCATCGCCCCCGGCACCGCCTGGATCACCGGCGCCAACAAGGAGGGCAGGCACGCCAAGAACGTCGTCGCCGGCCGTGACTTCGAGGTCGACGATTACCTCGACGTGGTGGTCGTCGAGCCCGGCGACCCCTGCCCCAAGTGCGGCACCGGCCTGAAGATCGACCGCGCCATCGAGATCGGTCACATCTTCCAGCTCGGGCGCAAGTACGCGGACGCCTTCGAGCTCGATGTGCTCGGCCAGAACGGCAAGCCGACCCGGGTCACCATGGGCTCGTACGGCATCGGCGTGTCCCGTGCGGTGGCCGCGCTCGCCGAGCAGACCCACGACGAGTCGGGGCTGTGCTGGCCGCGTGAGGTCGCGCCGGCCGATGTGCATGTCGTCGCGGCCGGCAAGGCCAAGCAGACCGAGCTCGCGCTGGAGGTCGGGGAGCGGCTCGGCGCGGCGGGGCTGCGGGTGCTGGTCGACGACCGGGCGGGTGTCTCGCCGGGTGTGAAGTTCACCGACGCGGAGCTGCTGGGTGTGCCGACCATCGTGGTCGCCGGGCGGCGGGCCGCGGAGGGGGTCGTCGAGGTCAAGGACCGGCGGACGGGTGAGCGTGAGGAGATGACGGTCGAGGAGGCTGTTGCTCGTCTCAGTGCGTGATGTGACGTGATGTGTGGTGCGGCGCTGTCGGTCTGTGGCCGGCAGCGTCGTGCTTTTGGTGCCGATTTCGGCGCTGGGTGTCGCCTTCTCGCCGTTGCCGACCTTGTGTCCGTGGGGTGCGCCTGTTGTACGTGACGGGGTCGGTTCCGCACCGGGGTATCTCCTCGGGGCATGCGCCCTCGGGTACGTGCGCGGCATGGGCCCGCTGTTGGCGCAAGTCCCGCTGCGGGGACACCCCGGTACGGCCCCTCCGGTGCGTACGCGGCTGACCGGCCGGTGGGGCGCCTTGTGGGGTTAAAGCCAGGCGGCGAACTCCAGTAGTAGTTCGCCGCGTTGGCGGTCGCCTGTTGCTAGCTCTCGTACGGCCGTGTTCACCGCGCGGTAGAGGGTCCAGTCGCGGAGGCGGTCCCGGTCCACGTCCAGGGAGTCGGCCAGTTTGGTCACTCGGCGGCGGGTCGCGGCGGATGCGCCGGAGCCGGCCATGAGGTCTTCGAAGCGGTCCAGGACCAGTGCGGCGAGGTCGTATGCGCGCTCGCCGACCACGGGGGACGGGCCGATCACCAGCCAGGGCGAGCGGTCGCCGGCCAGGACCTTGCCCTGGCGGAATGCGCCGTGCAGGAGGAACTCTTCGTCGGATGTGGTGGGGAGGGTGCGGCGTAGTTCCCGTGCCTCGTCCACCAAGGGGGCTGCTGTGGGGGTCAGTTCTTCGGCCGTGCGCAGTGCTTCGGTGGCTTGTGTGGTACGGCCGGCCAGGGTCTCGAAGGGGTGGGGCGTGCTTGGCGCCACCCAGAGGCGGCGTACCGTGCCGGCTGCCTCCAGGAGGGCCTTGGCCTCGGGGAGTGAGCGGAGCGACACCCCGGCCTGGAGGCGCTCCAGCAGCAGTGCGCCGGTCTTGTCGTCGGAGCGCAGGAGTCGTACGGCGCCCGAGCCGTCCCATATCTCCAGTGCTGCCGCCTCGTGTGCGGACGCCCGGCCGGGTACCGGGAATTTGAGCGCCGCGGGGGTCCCGTCCTGCTGGTGTACGAGTGCGAGCAGGCTGCTGCGGCCACCGGGGGCGTGCACCCGTTCCAGCGTCAGGTCCCAGGCGTCCAGCTGGTGCTGAACCAGTGTCGGCAGCGCTGTGAGCCACTCCCGCCCGTCCTGATCGCCGCTCAGCGAACTCACCAACCGCTGCGGTGGTTCGATGGGTGCCGTTGCCATGCTTGAGCTGTCCTTTTCCTGGGGCGGAGACCGCGGGGCGGCCGGTCGTTCAGAGCGCGTCGGCGGAGGCGCTCGCGGAGCCGGACGGAGCGGCGGCCGTGGCCCGCTCCACGAGCCCAGGGAAGGCTACGCCGCTGCCGCGCCAGCGCACCGCCCGCACTGCCGCCTCGCGCAGCGCGGCCGCCGCCTCCCGGCGTCTGGCCTTGCCGCCGGCCCGTACGAGATCCGCGTAGACGGCGGCCAGGCGGTCCTCCAGCTCCGCCGCCAGCCGTGCCGCGGCGGCTGCGTCGGGGACCGGGAAGGGCAGTTCGTAGGCGGCGGCCGCGGCCTGCGGGGTGCCGCCCAGATCGCGTACCTCGCGGTGCAGTGCGTCCCGGCGGGCGCGATGTCCGTCGTACGCCGTCTGGGCCTCGGTGCGCCGGTTGCGGGCGATGCGGCCGCCGACCACGCCGTAGCCGTACACGGCTGCGTGCTCGGCGGCCAGCGCTGCCTGCACCGCCGTCAGCTCGTCCTCGTGCCTGTTCGCCATGGTGTGCACGCCCCTCGTCTTGCTCATCCCGTCGGCTCCGTCAGCAGGTAGGCATGGACCGCGCCGGACGCGGCGACCGAGGCGAGCAGCCGGGCCAGCTCGGGGGGTGCGGTGGTCAGTGCCTGGGTACGGGCGTCGGCGAGCTTGCGCTCCGCGTCGGCGAGCGCCGTGCGGGCGGCCCGTTCGTCCTGGGGGACCGGGGGGCCGGACGGCCGCGCGGCGTGCGAGGGCCGGCCGGATGCGGAGGCGCCGGCGTCGTGCGCGGGGGTGCGGTCGTCGGTGAACGCCTCGGCGTGCCGGGCGACTTCGGTGCGCAGCGGGCGCAGCCGCGACTCCAGCGCCGGGTGTGCGGCGAGCGCCGCGTCATAGCGGGCCAGCAGGGTCGTACTGTCGCGGGCCGAGCGCTCGCGCAGTCGGTCGGCGGCGGAGGAGTGCTCGGCCCGGTCGGGGCCGGAGTCCTCGGAGCAGCCCGTGAGCAGGGCGGCGCCCCCGAGGGCGGCACCGGCCAGCAGGGTCCTTCTGCGCGTGAGCGCCACTTTCGGCACGTTGCACTTCCCGGGGTCTTTCGTAGTGATCACCGCAGGCGAGAGTATCCGTGACCACCCACCGAATCGTCAGTACCCCGCCGGAACCGATAGGCTTTGACCCGACACGCGACCCACCCACAACAGCACACGCGGCCGAGGAGTCACCCGGATGAGCACCACCCAGAGCGAGAGGCTGCGCGGATTGCTTGAACCGCTCGTCGCCGCGCGAGACCTGGATCTGGAAGAGATCGAGGTGACACCGGCAGGCAAGCGGCGGGTACTGAGGATCGTGGTCGACTCCGACGAGGGCGTCCAGCTGGACGAGTGTGCCGAGCTGAGCCGCGAGGCCTCCCAGGTCCTGGACGACTCCGATGTGATGGGCGGCGCGCCGTACACCCTCGAGGTGACGTCACCGGGCGCCGACCGGCCGCTGACCGAGCTGCGGCACTACCGCCGCGCCGTCGGCCGGCTCATCAAGGCCCAACTCCACGAGGGTGGGGAGCTGGTGGCCCGGATCATCGCCGTCGACGACGACGGACTTGATCTTGAGGTGCCGGGTGTCAAGGGGCGCAAGCCGAGCGCACGCCGGGTCTTGTTCGACGAGATCGCCAAGGCGCGTGTCGAGCTGGAGTTCAACCGCAAGTCCGACAAGCGCGACGCGCAGCACGACGAGAAGATCGACGAGAACGACGAGAACAAGGAGGAGGCGTAGCCGTGGATATCGACATGAGTGCCCTGCGGGGTCTGGTGCGGGAGAAGGAGATCTCGTTCGACCTGCTGGTCGAGGCGATCGAGTCGGCCCTCCTCATCGCCTACCACCGCACCGAAGGCAGCCGCCGGCGGGCGCGGGTGGAGCTGGACCGCAGCACCGGCCATGTGACGGTGTGGGCGAAGGAAGACCCGGAGGATCTGGAGGAGGGTGCCGAACCCCGCGAGTTCGACGACACCCCGTCCGGCTTCGGGCGGATCGCGGCGACCACCGCCAAGCAGGTCATCCTGCAGCGGCTGCGGGACGCCGAGGAGGAGATCACCTTCGGCGAGTTCGCCGGACGTGAGGGCGATGTCATCACCGGCGTCGTCCAGCAGGGCAAGGACCCCAAGAACGTCCTGGTCGACATCGGCCGGATGGAGGCCATGCTGCCGGTGCAGGAGCAGGTCCCCGGTGAGGACTACACGCACGGCACGCGACTGCGCTCGTACGTCGTACGGGTGGTCAAGGGCGTACGCGGTCCCTCGGTGACGCTGTCGCGCACCCATCCCAATCTGGTGAAGAAACTGTTCGCCATGGAGGTGCCGGAGATCGCCGACGGGTCGGTGGAGATCGCCGCCATCGCGCGGGAGGCCGGGCACCGTACGAAGATCGCTGTGCGGTCCACCCGCTCGGGGCTGAACCCCAAGGGTGCCTGCATCGGCCCGATGGGCGGCCGGGTGCGCGCCGTGATGGCCGAGCTGCACGGCGAGAAGATCGACATCGTGGACTGGTCGGACGACCCGGCCGAGCTGGTGGCGAACGCGCTGTCGCCGGCCCGGGTCAGCAAGGTCGAGGTCGTGGACCTGGCGGCGCGCTCCGCCCGGGTCACCGTCCCCGACTACCAGCTGTCGCTGGCCATCGGCAAGGAAGGGCAGAATGCCCGGCTCGCCGCCCGTCTCACGGGCTGGCGGATCGACATCCGGCCGGACACCGAGCAGCACGCACCGCAGGGCTGAAATCACCTGCGGTAGCCGGCGTGCGCCGCGGCCCTCCGGAAAAATCGGTGGTGCCGCGGCGGTCCGCCGGGAATTCTGAGCAGCGCTCCGGCCTTTACCCCATCGGGGTGGGGTCGGCGCGGGGAGGTAGACTTAAGCAGTGTCTGGCCGGACGCATGCCCGCGCATGCCCTGAGCGCACGTGTCTGGGATGCCGGGAGCGAGCGGCCAAGGGCGATTTGCTGCGCATCGTGGAGATCGAGGGTGAGTGTGTCCCCGATCCTCGCGGTACGCTGCCCGGCCGGGGTGCTTACGTGCACCCGACATTGGTCTGCCTCGACCTGGCGGTTCGCCGCCGGGCGTTCCCCCGGGCCTTTCGGGGCCGGGGACCGTTCGACACGGCGGCGTTGCGTCGGTCCCTCGAGCGGGGCGCCGGTTGAAGCCGCCATTGCAATAACGCACAGCAAGACGCACAGCGCACGGAAAACCGTGCGGTCAGGTACCTCGCGAGTCGGAAGTAGGTCGAGATTGCGATGAGCACTCGATGAGTACGCGATGAGTACGCCCATGAAGTAGCGACGGTCCGGTGGACAAACCCGGACCTAGAAGGAGCGAAGTGGCTAAGGTCCGGGTATACGAACTCGCCAAGGAGTTCGGCGTTGAGAGCAAGGTCGTCATGGCCAAGCTCCAAGAACTTGGTGAATTCGTCCGTTCGGCGTCCTCGACGATCGAGGCGCCGGTTGTTCGCAAGTTGACCGACGCTTTCCAGGCAGGCAGCGGCAATGGCCGCGCCGCCGGTAAGCCCGCGGCGCCGCGCAAGTCGGCCCCCGCGAAGCCGTCCGCGCCGTCCCCGGCGCAGGCGGCACGTCCTGCTGCCCCGAAGCCGGGCGCCCCCAAGCCGGGCCCCGCGGCTCCGGCTCCGGCCGCCCCCGAGGCGCCGGTGACCCCC
>NZ_QUAC01000436.1 GCF_003389455.1 Streptomyces inhibens
CGGCCCGCGCCGAGGGCCCGCTGCGCGGCCCGGCGCTCCGCTTCGTCGGCCGGGTGGCGCGCACGCTGCTGCGCGCCTGCCGCGAGCACGCCACGATCATGGAGCGCGCCGTCGCGGCCGCCGCCTCCGAGCGCGCCCAGAGCGTCGACTACGGCCTGCGGATCGTCGCCCAGGAGCAGGTCGGCCTCGCCTACGCGGGCTGGGACCGGCTGCTGACCCGGGTCGCGCTGCCCGCCTGGCGGATGGGCCGCTGGCCGTCCCGGCTGGACGCCGGCGTGGTCTCCGCGCTCACCGAACTCTCCCGCCGCGACCGCCTCGCCGACGGCTTCGCCTCCCGCCTCGGCGAGCGCCCCGCCTGCGACCTCCTGGAGGAGCCGGGCGCCATCGACCGCGCCGCCTCCCTGCTGGCCGCCCGCCTCTTCCACGGCGGCCCGGCCGAGCCGGGACCCGACTGGTCACCGGTCGGCTGGAACCAGTACCCGGAAGAGGTCGTGGACCGTAAATGGCGCCTGGAGGCCGCCCGTCTCCACCGCGTCCTCGACGACCTCCCGGCGACCCCGCGCCCGTCATCCCCACCCACGGCCCCGGCCCCCGACCCCGCTCCGGCCGCCCCGTCCCTCTCGTACGCCCGCACCCCCGGCCGTACGCCCACGGGCCACCGCCCCGCGGACCACCGGCCCACCGACGGCCGGTCCACGAACCCGCCCGCCGCACCCGCCCCGGGGCCGACCCTGGCCCGGGTCATCGAGCGGCTCGCCCATGACGAGCGGGCCGGCGACCTCGTCGCCGCCCGGCTGGGCGCGGAGGTCGAGCGCGAGGAGCGCGAGGAAGCCGCTCGCCAGGCCGCCCGCGGCAGCGCGGCCCAGGACGCCGCGGTGGGCGTGGCCTGGGGCGACGGTATGGCCGAGGGCGGCCTCCCGCTGTTCCCCCTGCAACCGCCCCGTACGGGCCGCGAACTCCTCGCCGACCACGTCACCGCCATGGTGTGCTGCGCCGCCGTCGACACCGCCGGCGCCGCCCCCGGCCTCGACTGGCTCGACGGCCCGGCGCTGCTGGTCGACGGCGCCCGCCGCGCCGACCTCGGCCGCCCGGTGCTCAGCCTGGTCGACGACGGCGATGCGGAACCGCTGCGCGGCTGGCTGATGACGGTCGGCGTACGCCCCGAAAAGCCGGTCCGGCTGGTATGACCCGGGTGCCGGGCCGCGCCGTCCCCCGGGGGCCGCTGCGGCCCGTGGACCGGGCGCCGGGCCTGCCACCCGGAGCCTCCTCCCGTCGGCCCGGCTGAATGTTCCCTTCCAGTTCGCGTTTCGGGGCCGATGGCCTTTAAATTCACGACGAAGGGTGACGGAGTGAGTGCGTAATGTGATGTGCTGAGGGGTGGCCGGGTCCGCCCGGCCGGACGCAACACCGGCCCGATCGGCTGCGGTCACAGGGGGACGCGGGAGGGGAGTGGAAGGTGGCGACGGAAGAGATCAGGCGCTGGGAATCGGGCGCCCTCGCCCACGCGGTCACGGACCCGTTCGGGCAGGGCCCGCTGCCCTGGCTGCGCGGCAGCGAGAACTACTTCGACTCCGGCCGCATCATCCCCTGGTACGTCGACCCCGCCGTCGCCCAGGGCGATCTGCACCTGCCCGCACCGCACAAGCACAACGGCCCGCGCACCGCCGATGACGTCCACCGCCAGATCAAGGGCTTCGCCGGCACCGGCGCGGTGGCCCCCGGCGAGGCCATCGACTTCCGGGTCTCGGTCGACCCGCCCCAGCCGTTCAGCATCGACGTCTACCGCATCGGCCACTACGGCGGCGCCGGCGCCGCCAAGATCACCACCAGTCCACGGCTGGCCGGCATCGTCCAGCCGCCCCCGCTGGCGGTCGACCGCACGGTCTCCTGCCACCACTGGTGGCTGTCCTGGCGCCTCCAGGTCCCCACGTTCTGGAACCTCGGCGCGTATGTCGCCGTCCTGACCACCGCCGACGGCTACCGCTCCCACATCCCCTTCACGGTCCGCGACGACCACCCCGCCGATCTGCTCCTGCTGCTGCCCGACATCACCTGGCAGGCCTACAACCTCTACCCGGAGGACGGCCGCACCGGCGCCAGCCTCTACCACGCCTGGGACGAAGCGGGCGCCCTGCTCGGCGAACAGGACGCCGCCACCACCGTCTCCTTCGACCGCCCCTACGCCGGCGCGGGCCTGCCTCTCCATGTCGGTCACGCCTACGACTTCATCCGCTGGGCCGAGCGCTACGGCTACGACCTCGCCTACGCCGACGCCCGCGATCTGCACGCCGGCCGCGTCGACCCGTCCCGCTACCGGGGCCTGGTCTTCCCCGGCCACGACGAATACTGGTCGGTGCCCATGCGCCGCACGGTCGAACTCGCCCGCGACACCGGCACCTCCCTCGTCTTCCTCTCCGCCAACACCATGTACTGGCAGGTCGACCTCTCCCCGTCGCCCTCCGGCCCGGACTCCCTGCTCAGCTGCCGCAAGCGCCAGGGCCCCGGGCGCCCCGCCCTCTGGCGCGAGATCGGCAACCCCGAGCAGCGCCTGATGGGCATCCAGTACGCCGGCAGGGTCCCCGAGCCGGCCCCCATGGTGGTCCGCAACGGCGACCACTGGCTGTGGGAGGCCACCGGCGCCCACGAAGGCGACGAGCTCCCCGGCCTGGTCGCCGGCGAGGCCGACCGCTACTTCCCGCGCACCAGCCTCCCCGACCACACCCGCCGCATCCTGCTCGCCCACTCCCCGTACCACGACAGCGAAGGCACCCGCCGCCACCAGGAAACGTCCCTCTACCGCGCCCCCAGTGGCGCCCTGGTCTTCGCCTCCGGCACCTTCGCCTGGTCCCCCGCCCTCGACCGCCCCGGCCATGTCGACGAGCGCGTCCAACGCGCCACCGCCAACCTCCTCGACCGCATCTGCAAGCGCGACTGAGGGCGTCCCATGCCCCGCCCGGCCCCCTGGGGCATCGCCACGTCCGCGCATACGGGAGAATCGGAGTGACTCCTGGATCAACCTACGCGGAGGAAGCGTGTCCGGTTTTGTAGAAAAGCCTGAGCCAGTGGAGGTTCCGGGTCTCACCCACCTCCACACCGGCAAGGTGCGCGACCTCTACCAGAACGCCGCCGGCGAGCTGATCATGGTCGCCAGTGACCGCACCTCCGCCTACGACTGGGTGCTCCCCACCGAGATCCCCGACAAGGGCCGCGTCCTCACCCAGCTGTCCCTGTGGTGGTTCGAGCAGCTCGCCGACCTGGCCCCGAACCACGTCCTGTCCACCGATCTCCCGGCCGGCGCCCCCGCCGACTGGGCGGGCCGCACCCTGGTCTGCAAGTCGCTGGCCATGGTCCCCGTCGAGTGCGTGGCCCGCGGCTACCTCACCGGCTCCGGCCTCGTCGAATACCAGCAGTCCCGTACGGTCTGCGGTCTGGCCCTCCCCGAAGGCCTCGTCAACGGCTCCGAGCTCCCCGCGCCGATCTTCACCCCGGCGACCAAGGCAGCCGTCGGCGACCACGACGAGAACGTCTCCTACGAGGAGACCGCCCGCCAGGTCGGTGCCGACGTCGCCGCCCAGCTGCGCCGGACGACCCTCGACGTCTACGGGCGGGCCCGCGACATCGCCCGCGAGCGCGGCCTCATCCTGGCGGACACCAAGTTCGAGTTCGGCTTCGAGGGTGAGCAGCTGACCCTGGCCGACGAGGTCCTCACGCCCGACTCCTCGCGCTTCTGGCCGGCCGACCAGTGGCAGCCGGGCCGCTCTCAGCCCTCCTTCGACAAGCAGTTCGTCCGCGACTGGCTCACCTCGCCCGCCGCCGACTGGGACCGTACGGGCGAGCAGCCGCCGCCGGCCCTCCCGCAGGAGATCGTCGAGAGCACCCGCGCCAAGTACATCGAGGCCTACGAGCGCCTCACGGGCCTCAGCTGGTCATAACGGAAAAGACCCCGGTCATCGACCGGGGTCTTTCTTTTACCTTGAGCGGACGACGAGGCTCGAACTCGCGACCTCAACCTTGGCAAGGTTGCGCTCTACCAACTGAGCTACGTCCGCATGCGCCACAGGCAGCTCCTGCAATCAGTCGCCACCGCGCGGTGCGGCACCCACTATAGCCAACCTCGCTCGCGTGCGAGGCGCGCCGCCGCGTGACGGTTCTCCGCGCCCAGCTCGGCGGTCGCCGACGAAAGGTTATTGCGGACCGTCCCCGGCGACAGCGAAGCCCGCTCCGCGATCTCCGTGACCGGCGCCCCGGCCTCGGCGAACTCCAGCACCTCGGCCTCCCGTACGGTCAACGGCGACTCCCCGGCGCTGATCGCATCCGCCGCCAACTCCGGGTGCACATAGCGGTTTCCGGCATGCACGGTGCGGATGATCTCCGCCAGCCGCTGCGCGGACACCGTCTTCGGCACAAACCCCCGCACCCCGGCCTCCAGTGCCCGCTTCAGATGACCCGGCCGCCCATGACTCGTCACGATCATCGACCGGCACTCCGGCACCTCACCCCGCAACGATGTGGCCACCGCCACACCGTCGGCCCCCGGCATCTGCAGATCCAGCACCGCCACATCCGGACGGTGCGCCCGAGCCATCGCCCGCGCCTCCGGCCCCGACGCGGCCTCCGCCACCACCAGCAGATCGTCCTCCATCGACAGCAACGCCGCCAGCGCCCCCCGGATCAGGTGCTCATCATCCGCAAGCAGCACCCGAATCACCCCGTCACCCACCCGGCCACTCACCCCGCCACCCCACCTCTCCACCTGCCGCAAAGATCATCAAAACGCCTCTGCCCCCGATCGCCGCCCCGCCCCCTTGATCCCGGCCCGCCGGACAGTCCCTAGATCCCTGCCGCCCCCACCGGGAGTTCGACCGTCAGACGGAAGGACCCCTTGGTGATCAACCCCGATGTCAGGGTTCCGCCCAACGGGTGGAGGCGTTCTCGCAGACCCTTGAGACCGCTGCCGGGGAGCGAGCCGGTGCCGGCCGCCGCCGGGTCGGTGACACCGTCGTTTTCCATGGTCATGACGAGCACCGAGCGGTCCGGATCGATATGCGTCCGCACGGCGCAGCGCCGTACATCGGCGGCATGCCGCAGTACGTTCGTGGTGCCTTCGCGTACGACCCAGCCGAGCGCCGACTCCATCTCCGGCGGCAGCCGCGTCCCCTCCTCGCCCTCGATACGGCAGTCGACCCCGGCCGCGCGCAAGATGGAGCGGGCGCCGGACAACTCCGCCTGGAGATCGGCCTTTCGGTAGCCGCGCACCACCTCCCGTACCTCCCGTACCTCCCGCTGTGACTCCTGGGCGATCCGCTGCACCTCCACCATCCGCTCCACCGCCTCCGTCCGCCCCCGTCGGGCCAACTGGACCGCCAGTTCGCTCTTGAGGGCGATCACCGCCAGATTCCGGCCCATGAACGTCGTGCAGATCCCGGCCGAACCTCAGCCGCTCCTCGGCGACCGCAAGGCGGGTCTCGGTGCTCCGTGCGGCATCCAGCTTCCAGCTTCCAGATCACGCCGAGCAGCCAGCCCGTCGGCCGCGTTATGGCGAAGCTCCGGAGGCCGGCCATGGCCGGCAGGCTCGCCATTGCCAGCGCGCCCAGCCAGATGTGCGTCCACAGGCCGAGCAGCAGCATCAGCCCCAACGAGCTGCCGGTCAGCACCGCCAGATACTTCCGCTTGGACACCAGCAGGCAGAAGGCCATAAGGAAGGGTGTGAGCGTCGAGCCCGCCGCCGTGGCAGCCGCAACCAGACCGTCCTTGCCGCCGCCCCCCCCTGGTCGCCATGAGCATGAACAGCGCGATCTCGGTGGCGAGCGTCAGCACCCCCGAGACCAGCATCAGGGGACCGGTGCCGGGCCCCGCCGCAGATACCGGTCCAGTCCGCGGTTGAACAGCGGGACCGCCAGGCCCCCCTGAAGCACATTCAGCGCTACGGCCACTTCGGCAAGAGTGACCGATAAGGGGCTGCCCGCCGTCTTGGTGACAAGGGGCACCACCCCGCCGAACACCCGCAGCCAGGGGACGGCATACAGCGTCCAGCGGACGTACGCGTCGACCATGCCCACCCGGCTCCGGCGCCGCTACATCGCCCGTAGCTTCTCGATCACGCGCTCCCCGCCCCCGTAGTCCCGATGCCCCTACATCGCTAGCGCCGCGGCTCCCAGCGGAACCACCGCTGCGCAGCAAACACCGCAAGCCCGATCCAGACCAAGCCGATGAGCAGCTGCTTCAGCGTCTCACCGGCGCCCGCGCCGCCGGTCCAGCCGGCCCGTATCAGCTCCATCGCCGGTGACAGCGGAAGGAGTTCGAGGACGGCAGCAATGCCGTCGGGAAGGACGTCCAGCGGGACGACCATCCCGGACCCGGCCAGGGACAGCACCATCACGGGAAGCACGGCCAGCTGAGCGGACTCGGCCGACGAGGCGAGCGCCGAGGACGCCGCGGCGAGTCCTATGACCACGACCATGCCGGTCACCACTCCGGCGATCAGAAGATGCGGCGCGGTGGGGAGCCCGATGTCCAGGACCAGACCACCCAGGACGACGAGGACGATGCACTGCGCCAGCTCGATGAGCGCTGCCGGGAGCGCGGTCCCGGCCAGTATTTCCAGGTCCTGTAGCTCGCCGGTGCGCAGCCGCTTGAGGACCAGTTCCTCGCGCCGGGCGACATAGGCGCCGGTGAGGTGGGAGTAGACGGCAAAGATCAGGACGTATCCGAGAGTGGCGGGCAGCAGCACCGATTCCACCGACAGCCCGGTGCGATCCATTCCGCTGACCGCCTGTTTCATGGCGTACGCCAGCGTGACGGGGATGACCAGCGACATGAACAGAGCGGTCCAGTTGCGCCCGATGAGCGTCAACTCGGCTCTCCCCAGGGAGAGTAGACGGGCCGTGGTGGTGGTTTGCGCAGGCGATTTCGCCCGCTCATTGACGGTGGCTTCCCACGTGGTTGCACTCATGCGTTCTCCAGCCCCTTTGCAATCTGCAGAAATGCCTCTTCCGGGGATGCGGATCTGACGTCCAGCCCGCGCAGCTCCAGCCCTTTGTCCCGAGCCCACAGCAGCACCCCGGTCGTGGCCCGCTGTAGCTCGTCCGTCCGCAGCCGGACCGTGCGCCCCTCCGTCTCGTGGCCGACCACTCCCAGCTCTCCCAGCGGTGGGAGATCACCGATATGGAATCCGTCGGGCAGGCCGAAGGAGAGGTGTGAGGGGCGTGCGGCGACCACGTCCGCGAGAGGTCCGGCTGCCGCTATCCGCCCGTTGTGCAAGATCGCCAGCCGGTCCGCGAGCTCCTCGGCCTCTTCGAGATAGTGCGTCGTCAGCACGATCGTGGTCCCGCTGTCGCGCAGCTCGCGGACCAACTCCCAGGTCTCATGGCGCGCTTCGGCGTCCAGGCCGGTCGTCGGCTCGTCCAGGAACAGCACCTCGGGCCTTCCCAGCAGCGCCAGGGCGAGGTCCAGCCGCCGCCGCTCGCCGCCGGACAGCTGCTTGACCCGGACACCCTTGCGCCGCTCCAGCCCCACCGCGCCGAGGGCCGCCTCGACCGGACGCGCCCCACTGGTGCACCCCGCCCACATACGGAGGGTCTCCTCGGGCGTCAGCTCGGAGGGGAAACCGCCCTCCTGCAACATGACGCCGATGCGGGGCCGCACCTTGCGGCGCTCGCGGAACGGGTCGTGGCCAAGGACGCCGATCCGGCCGGAGGTGGGCGCGGCCAGGCCCTCCAGCAGTTCGACAGAGAAGTCGACCCCGCGCACAGCCTCGAAACTCTTCCGCCCGGCCGGCGGGCTCTCCGGGCGCTGCCCGCCGCGGCGGGTCCGGCTCTTCGCACTCCGCCCGGCGCCCCCGTACCGTCTGCGAAGCCCAGTGACTTCGATCACGCTGGTGGTCGAGCCGCCGGCGTCGACACCCCCGTGTCCGACGCCGGCGGAGTTTTTCTTCCCGATGTCCATGACTCCAGCGTTCCGCCGGATCAAGATTCCGGGCAGTGCGACCTGTCATCGCAGCTGATGACGAATGTCAGTTGCCGACGACCGAAGGAAGGGAAGGGGAGAGCGGCGGGCGGTGGTGCGGTATGCCGCGTGCCGATGTGATCCAACGTGATCCGGAACAAAATAAAGAAGACCCCGGTCGCGATGACCGGGGCCTTCTATATCTGAGCGGACGACGAGGCTCGAACTCGCGACCTCAACCTTGGCAAGGTTGCGCTCTACCAACTGAGCTACGTCCGCAGGCATCCACCCGGCTTTCACCGAGCGGCGCGACAGCTACTCTACCTGATCCAATAGAGAGGTCGAGACTGTCAGAGCGGGTGACAGGGATTGCACACTGCGCCTCCCCCTTGGAAAGGGGGCGCTCTACTACTGAGCTACACCCGCGTGACTCCGTGAGGTTCGGCCTTTCGGCCTCGCCCCTCGGCGTGCTCCAGACTCTAGCTGATCAGTAGGGGTGCTGTGCAAGTCGGCTGCGCCCGGACCGGGGGACGCCGGCAAGTCGGTTAGTGGTTGGCGGCGTTGAAGGCCTCGTAAACCCGCTTGGGGATCCGGCCGCGCGGCGGGACGTCCATCTGGTGGGAGCGGGCCCAGGCACGGACGGCCGCGGGGTCGGGGGTCACCGCGGTCCGGTGGTAGGCCTTGCCGGACTTGGCCCTCTTGCGGCCGGCCTCGACGAACGGGGCGAGAGCGCCGCGCAGTTTCTTCGCATTGGCGGGATTGAGGTCGATCTCGTACGACTTCCCGTCCAATCCGAAGGTGACCGTCTCTGCGGCTTCTCCTCCGTCGATGTCATCGGAGAGCGTTACTACTACTCGCTGCGCCACGGATATCGGTCCTTTCATGGAGCAACCCCGTGTTGACGTGGGGTGATGCTCCAGATCCGGCTGATTGGGATCAATGCTTTTTCATTTGTACAGCGATGGGCATTGCATTGTGAAGCCCAGTTAATTTTGTCAGCGTGTCTTCCCGCAATCCGGACCCTGGATCTTTTCGAGGATTTTCCCTGAGGCGCACTCCTGCCGATACCGGACCGTGATCGGGCGCTCTGGATATCTATGCGCGTAGATTTTCGAACACGGTACTGTGATGACACCGCCTTACGCACCACACCACCGGGAGTGCCAGTGGCACGCGTCGTAGTCGACGTCATGCTCAAGCCGGAGATCCTCGACCCGCAGGGCCAGGCGGTGCAGCGCGCACTGCCACGCCTGGGTTTCGAGGGGATCGCCGACGTCCGTCAAGGCAAGCGTTTCGAACTTGAGGTGGAGGGTCCGGTCGACGACGCCGCCCTCGCTCGCATCCATGAGATGGCCGAGACCTTCCTCGCCAACACCGTCATCGAAGACTTCACCGTCCGGGTCGACGAACCAGCCGAGGCCGGGTCATGACCGCTCGTATCGGAGTCATTACCTTCCCCGGCACCCTCGACGACCGCGACACTCAGCGCGCGGTCCGGGTGGCCGGTGCCGAAGCGGTGCCGCTGTGGCACCGCGACAAGGACCTCAAGCAGGTCGACGCCGTGGTTCTGCCCGGCGGCTTCTCCTACGGCGACTACCTGCGGGCCGGGGCCATCTCCCGTTTCTCGCCGGTGATGGAGACCGTTATCGAGCAGGCCAAGGCCGGTATGCCGGTTCTTGGCATCTGCAACGGCTTCCAGGTGCTCACCGAGACCCACCTGCTGCCCGGCGCCATGCTGCGCAACAACCATCTGCACTTCATCTGCCGCGACCAGAAGCTGCGGGTGGAGAACGCGGAGACCTCCTGGACCGTGGATTACACATCCGGCCAGGAGATCAGCATCCCGCTGAAGAACATCGACGGCCGGTACGTCGCCGACGACCGCACCTTCGACATGCTTGAGGCCGAGGGCCGGGTCGCCTTCCGTTACCTGGACGGGAACCCCAACGGCTCGCTCCGCGACATCGCCGGCATCACCAATGAGGCGGGCAATGTCGTCGGCCTCATGCCGCACCCCGAGCACGCCGTCGAGCCGCTGATCGGTACGGGCCGTACCGACGGCCTCGGATTCTTCACCTCGATCCTGAAGAAGCTGGTCAACGCATGACTCTCGACACCGTCAAGCACGCAACCGAGACGCCGGACGCCGACCAGCCGTGGGCCGAACTCGGCCTGAAGCAGGACGAGTACGCGCGGATCCGCGAAATTCTCGGCCGCCGTCCCACGGGTGCCGAGCTCGCCATGTACTCCGTCATGTGGTCCGAGCACTGCTCCTACAAGAGCAGCAAGGTCCATCTGAAGCAGTTCGGTGAGAAGGCCCCCGAGAACGACGCCATGCTCGTCGGCATCGGCGAGAACGCCGGTGTCGTCGACGTCGGCCAGGGTTACGCGGTGACCTTCAAGGTCGAGTCGCACAACCACCCCTCGTACATCGAGCCCTACCAGGGCGCGGCCACCGGCGTCGGCGGCATCGTCCGCGACATCCTCGCCATGGGCGCCCGTCCGGTCGCGGTCGTCGACCCGCTGCGGTTCGGTGCCGCCGACCACCCCGACACCAAGCGTGTCCTGCCGGGTGTCGTCGCCGGTATCGGCGGCTACGGCAACTGCCTGGGTCTGCCCAACATCGGCGGCGAGGTCGTCTTCGACGCCTGCTACCAGGGCAACCCGCTGGTCAACGCCGGCTGCATCGGTGTGATGAAGCACGAGGACATCCACCTCGCCAAGGCGTCCGGCACCGGCAACAAGGTCATCCTGTACGGCGCCCGCACGGGCGGCGACGGCATCGGCGGCGTCTCGGTCCTCGCGTCCGAGACCTTCGACTCGACCGGTCCGGCCAAGCGCCCGGCCGTCCAGGTCGGCGACCCCTTCCAGGAGAAGCTCCTCATCGAGTGCACACTCGAAATCTTCAAGGAGAAGCTGGTCGCGGGCATCCAGGACCTGGGTGGTGCCGGTCTGTCCTGTGCGACGAGCGAGCTGGCGAGCGCCGGCAGCGGCGGTATGCGCGTCGAGCTGGACTCCGTACCGCTGCGCGATGCGACCCTCTCGCCCGAGGAAATCCTCATGAGCGAGTCGCAGGAGCGCATGTGCGCCATCGTCGAGCCGGACAAGGTCGACCGCTTCCTCGCGATCTGCGAGAAGTGGGACGTCATCGCCACCGTCATCGGTGAGGTGACCGAGGGCGAGCGCCTGGAGATCTTCTGGCACGGCGAGCAGATCGTCGACGTACCGCCGCGGTCGGTGGCCCACGAGGGTCCGACCTACCACCGGCCGTACGCGCGCCCGGAGTGGCAGGACGCCCTCCAGGCCGACGACGCGAGCAAGCTGCCCCGTCCGGCGGACGCGGACGAGCTGCGCGCGCAGGTCCTCAAGCTGGTCGCGCACCCGAACCAGGCCTCCAAGGCGTGGATCACCGACCAGTACGACCGTTTCGTGCAGGGCAACACCGTCCTGGCGCAGCCGGAGGACTCCGGCATGGTCCGTATCGACGAGGACACCAACCTCGGTGTCGCGATGGCCACGGACGGCAACGGCCGGTACACCAAGCTCGACCCGTACACGGGTGCGCAGCTGGCGCTGGCCGAGGCGTACCGCAATGTCGCCGCGTCCGGGGCCAAGCCGCTGGCGGTCTCCGACTGCCTGAACTTCGGTTCGCCCGAGGACCCGGGGGTGATGTGGCAGTTCGCCGAGGCCACCCGCGGTCTCGCCGACGCCTGCCAGACCCTTGGCACGCCCGTCACCGGCGGCAATGTCTCGCTCTACAACCAGACCGGTGAGGTGGCGATCCACCCGACCCCGGTCGTGGCGGTGCTCGGCGTCATCGACGATGTGAATCGCCGTACGCCGATCGCGTTCGCGGACGAGGGCCATCTGATCTACCTGCTGGGCGACACCCGCGAGGAGCTGGGCGGCTCGGCCTGGTCGCAGGTGGTGCACGAGCACCTCGGCGGTCTGCCGCCGAAGGTCGATCTGGCCCGTGAGGAGCTGCTGGCGGAGATCCTGATCTCGGCCTCGCGTGACGGCATGATCGACGCCGCGCACGACCTCTCCGACGGTGGTCTGATCCAGGCGCTGGTCGAGTCGTGCCTGCGCGGTGGCAAGGGCGCTCGCCTGGTGATCCCGGAAACCGCTGGCGACAGCGACTCCGCCGCCGGCGACCCGTTCCTGCTGCTGTTCTCCGAGTCGGCGGGCCGGGCGATCGTCGCCGTTCCGCGCAGCGAGGAGCTCCGCTTCACCGACATGTGCGGTGCGCGGGGGCTGCCGGCCACCCGGATCGGTGTGGTCGACGGCGAGGAGATCGACGTCCAGGGCCAGTTCAGCATTCCGCTGAGCGAGCTGAAGGAACTGCACGAGGGCACCATCCCGGGCCTTATCGCCTGAGCCGGCCGGCGCGCGGTGCCGCGCCGGCCCACGGCGTTGCGACGGTCCGTCCCCTTGGGGGCGGGCCGTCGGCGTTTCCCCTGTTGGCGACGGTCCGCGGGAGACCCGTACGGACCCGCCGGCCGTACGGAATAACCCCGCGCGACCGCCCCGCCCCCGCAGTAGCCTCGGCGCCATGTCTCCCGCCCGCGGTACGTCCCGCACCCGCAGCTACGACCCCGCCAAGACCCGCGCCGCCGTCCTCGCGCAGTTCGAGCATGTCCGCGCGGCCGTAGGGGAGCTGACGCCCGATCAGTTCGCGCTGCCGACCCGGCTCGGCGACTGGACGGTGCGGGAGCTGGTGGCGCATCTGGCGATGGCGGTCGGCAGCGTGGCGCGCAATCTCCGGCAGCCGGTCCCGCCGCAGCCGGAGACCGCCCTGCTGGACTGGCCGTTCGCGACCGCGCCGCTCGCCGCCGGGATCGACGACGACACCCGCGCGCTGGCTGACGGCAACGACCCCGTGGAGCTGCTGGCGCGCACCGCCGAGGAGTTCGCCGAGGCGCTCCCGCCGGTCCCCGGCGACCGGCTGCTGCCCACCCGTGTGGGCGCGATGCGGCTGGCCGACTTCCTGGTCACCCGCTGCGTCGAACTCGTCGTGCACACCGATGACCTGGCCGCGGCGACCGGCGCCGAGATCCCGTACGACCGCCATGCCCTGGCCACCACCACCCGGCTGCTGGCCGACGCGCTGGCCGCGAAGGCGCCCGGCGGGTCGGTCGAGGTCCGGGTGCCGCCGTTCGCCGTGGTGCAGTGCGTCGAAGGCCCCAAGCACACCCGTGGCACCCCGCCGAACGTCGTCGAGACCGACCCGCTGACCTGGATCCGGCTGGCCACCGGCCGTACGGACTGGGCCGAGGCGCTGGACGCGGCGGCCGTCAGCGCCAGCGGCGAGCGGGCCGACATCGGTGGGTATCTGCCCGTCCTCAGCTGAGTCGGGCGGCGGGCGGCCGGTGGGCGCACCCCGAGGGTGCGCCCGCCCCCCCCGCATCACCCCTTCGGATACGGCAACAACGTGTCGTCCACCGCCTCCCACGCCGCCCGCAGCCGGCCCAGCAGCCGCTGTTCCCCCGCCGCCTTGTCGGCCTGCTCGCGCGGATCGGTCGCGATATGGAAGAGCTGGTCCTTGCCGCCCTTGCCCCGGTAGTACTTCCAGTCGCCGCGCCGCAGCGCCCGCTCGCCGCGCACCCGCCAGAACAGATCGCGCTCGGCGAGATGCTCACCGCGCAGCAGATAGCCCGCCAGGCTCGTACCGTCCAGCGGGTAGGCGCGGTCCGGGCGGGCGCCCGCGATCTCCAGCAGGGTGGCCGTCCAGTCCGGGGTGAACACCGGCTCATGGCTGACCTGCCCGGCATCGAGCCGGGCCGGCCAGCGCACGAGCGTCGGCACCCGGATGCCGCCCTCCTGGAGCGACGCCTTGTTGCCGGACAGCGGCCAGTTGTACGACCAGCGCTCGCCGCCGTTGTCGCTGGCGAAGAAGACCAGGGTGTCCTCCTCCTGGCCGGAGCGCCTGAGCGCGGCCAGCACCTCGCCGACCGAGCGGTCCAGGTCCTCGACCATCTCCCGGTACTTCTCCAGCGAGCCGCCGTCCCGGTGTTGCAGGGCCCCCGGCTCGCCCGCCTTGATCCGGCGGACGATCTCCGCGCTCTCCTCCTCGTCGCCGTCCGCGATCCACGGCCAGTGGGGAGTGGTGAAGTTCAGGTTCAGCAGCCACGGCCGGTCCTGGTTCCGCTTGTCGGAGCGACCGTCCGATGCGGCTGCCTCTCCCGCCTTTGTGAGGTGGTCGACGGCCCGCTCGGTGATGATCCGCGTGTAATAGCGCAGGTCCTTGTACTCGGCATCGCCCTCGTAGAGGTCGTACTCGCCGGCGAGACCCAGCTTCGAGTAGTACTCCAGCGCCCCGCCGAAGTTCCCGAAGAAGGTGTCCCAGCCCGAGCGGGTGGGGCTGTAGTCCGGCAGATAGCCGCAGTGCCACTTGCCGATCAGCGCCGTCGCATAGCCCGCCTCGCGCAGCAGGGAGGCGAGCGTGGGGTGGTCGGGCGCGAGACCCGCGCTCTTGTCGGCGATCGGTTCGGCCAGTCCGCCTTCGGTGCGGCCCGGGAAGCGGCCCGTATAGAGGGAGAAGCGGGTGGGGGAGCAGGTCGCCGAGCCCGCGTACGCCTGGGTGAAGCGGACGCCCTGACGGGCCAGCCGGTCCAGATGCGGTGTCCGGATGTCGGGTGCGCCGTACGAGGAGAGATCCGCCCAGCCCAGGTCGTCGCCCAGGATGAAGAGGATGTTGGGGCGCCGCGAGCGCCGGCCCGGGGCGGCGCGGAAGGGCCGCTCCTGCGGGCCGGCGGTGGCAGCGGCGGCGCTTGTCGCGCCCGCGACCGAGGCGACGGCACCGAGTCCGCCG
>NZ_QUAC01000437.1 GCF_003389455.1 Streptomyces inhibens
CCTGTACGCGGTACCCCCTCCCCCTCCCCCCTCCAACCAAGGGAATCGCCGTGACACATCTCAGCGTCGAGATGCTCGCAGCGGATGCGGCCGAGCCCATCACCTCGGCCGGTCACGCACAGCTGGGCATCGCCGTCCTGGCCGGCATAGCCGTCATCGTCCTGCTCATCACCAAGTTCAAGCTGCATGCCTTTCTGTCGCTGATCATCGGCTCGCTGGTGCTCGGCGCGGTGGCCGGTGCGCCGCTCGACAAGGCCATCACCAGCTTCTCGACCGGGCTGGGCACGACGGTCGCGGGCACGGGTGTGCTGATCGCGCTCGGCGCCGTCCTCGGCAAGCTGCTCGCCGACTCCGGCGGCGCGGACCGGATCGTCGACACGATCCTGGCGAAGTCGGGCCGGCGGGCGATGCCCTGGGCGATGGTGCTGATCGCCGGGATCGTCGGGCTGCCGATCTTCTTCGAGGTCGGCATCGTGCTGCTGATACCGGTGGTGCTGCTGGTCGCCAAGCGCGGCAACTTCTCGCTGATGCGGATCGGTATCCCGGCGCTGGCCGGACTCTCCGTCATGCACGGTCTGATCCCGCCGCACCCCGGCCCGCTCGTCGCCATCGACGCGGTGGGCGCCAACCTCGGCATCACCCTCGCGCTCGGCGTGGTCGTCGCCATCCCGACCGCGATCATCGCCGGTCCGCTCTTCTCCCGTTACGCGGCCCGCTGGGTGGACATCCGCCCGCCCGAGAAGATGCTGCACGCTTCCGGGGAGACCTCCGACCCGCAGGCCGAGCGCGCCTCGGACGAGCTGGCGAAGCGCCCCGGCTTCGGGATCACCGTCGCCACCGTCCTCCTCCCCGTCGTGATGATGCTGGCCAAGGCGCTGGTGGACATCGTCGTCGACAATCCGGAGCACATGGTCCAGAGGGTTTTCGACGTCGTCGGCTCTCCGCTGATCGCGCTGCTGACCGCCGTCATCGTCGCGATGTTCACGCTGGGCCGGGCGGCCGGCTTCACCCGCGGCCGGATCGCCTCCACCGTCGAGAAGTCGCTCGCCCCGATCGCCGGAGTGCTGCTGATCGTCGGCGCGGGCGGCGGCTTCAAGCAGACGCTGGTGGACGCCGGTGTCGGCCAGATGATCCTGGACGTCTCCAAGGGCTGGCACCTCTCCACCCTGCTGCTGGCCTGGCTGATCGCGGTCGCCATCCGGCTCGCGACCGGCTCCGCGACGGTGGCCACCATCTCCGCCGCCGGGCTGGTCGCCCCGCTCGCCGCGGAGATGAGCACCACCCATGGCGCGCTGCTGGTGCTGGCCATCGGCTCCGGATCGCTGTTCTTCAGCCATGTCAACGACGCCGGGTTCTGGCTGGTCAAGGAGTACTTCGGGATGGACGTCGGCCAGACGCTGAAGACCTGGTCGGTGATGGAGACGCTGATCTCGGTCGTCGGGATCGTGTGCGTCCTGCTGCTTTCCCTGGTCCTCTAGGGCCCTGGACCTTCTGGGCGGAGCACCGCCCCGGGCGCCCCACCCCCCTCAGGCGCCCGTCCCCGGCGCGAGGCCGTACCAGCGGACATCCGCTGGTGCGGCCTCGCGCGCTTGTCACCGCGCTGCCGGTGTCGCGCCCGCGCTCGTGCTCCCACCGAAGTACGGGGCCAGGCCGGCGAGCGCCTGCGCCGTGGCGTTCTCGGCGGGTGCGGCCAGGGCGAGGTAGCCGTCGGGGCGGATGAGGAAGAGAGCCGGGTCGCTGCCGTAGGCGTCACGGATATGGCCGTCGGTGTCGACCAGGTCGGGAGCCGGGCCGCCGACGCGGACGATGCGCAGCAGGTCGGGATCGGAGGGCAGCGCGGTCGGGTCGAGATCGGTGTCGAGATCGGTGCCGTTGAGGGCGAGCAGGGTGAAGTGCGGGCCCCGGTAGGCGTCGAAGAGCCGGGTGGGCTTGCCGTCGGCGGTGTGGCAGGGGGCGTCCGGGGCCCGGCCGCCGGCCATGAGCGCGCCCTCGGGGACGTCCGTACGCAGTTCCTTCGTCAGCGGGCTGTCGGGGTAGCCGATGTCGAGCTGATGCAGATCCCGGCCGCGGCGCAGTGAGCCGGAGCGGTGCAGCCGGGTGCTGGTCTCCAGGATGCGCTCGGCTATCGGGCGGCGCTCGGTGTGGTAGGTGTCGAGGAGGCTGTCCGGGGCGCCGTGCCGCAGCACCTGACCGAGCTTCCAGCCGAGGTTGTAGGCGTCCTGGACGCTGGTGTTGAGGCCCTGGCCGCCCGCCGGCGAGTGGATGTGCGCGGCATCGCCGGCCAGGAAGACCCGGCCGATGCGGAAGGTGTCGGCCATACCCGCCTTGGGGCGGAAGACGGAGGCCCACACGACCTCGCGGACCTGCTCCGCGGTGAGGTGGGTGTACTTCGCGATCAGGGCGCGGACCGCCTCCGGCGAGGTGTCCGGCTCGTCGGTGGGCGCCGCGACCAAGGCCTGGAAGAGGTCGGTGCCGGCGAGCGGGAGCAGGGCGACGAACCCGCCGTTCGGCAGGACCCAGCGGTGCCAGTGGTGGCGGTCGAGCCCGTCCACCCGGACGTCCGCGAGCACCGCGGCGCCCGGCTCCAGCGACGGACCGCTCATCCCGACGCCGAGGGCCCGGCGTACGGTGCTGCGCCCGCCGTCCGCGGCGACCATCAGGGCGGCGCGTACGGTCCGCCGGCCGGCGCCGTCCACCAGTCGGACGCTCGCCGTCACACCCTCCAAGTCCTGGTCGAATTCGACGAGTTCGGTGCCGAAGAGCACACTGCCGCCGAGCTCCAGCAGCCGCGCGTACAGCAGCTCCACATTGCGGAACTGCGGCACCATCAGGGCGTTCGAGTAGGGCGCGGCGGGCGTCGGATCGACCCGCTCGATCATCTCGCGGGTCTCGACGATCCGGCCGTCCTCCCAGCGGGCCATCTCCGGGTAGAGGCCGCCGGCCGCCCGTACGGCGTCCAGTACCCCGAGGTCGTCGTAGACCTCCTGGGTGCGCGGCTGCAGTCCGGTGCCGCGGGCGCCGGGCGAGAGGCGGTCCTGCCGCTCGACGATCAGGGCGCGCACGCCGCGCCGGGCGAGGTCGATGCCGAGGGCGATGCCGGTCGGGCCCGCGCCGGCGATCAGTACGTCGACGGTCGCACCGGCTTTTGGCACGGCGGCGTCGAAGACGCCCTTAACGTTGTTAAGTTCCATGGTTCCGAGCATGGCTTTAACGGTGTTAAGTTGTCAACATGGCATCGCGCATCGACCGAAAACTGGTGGTGGAAACCGCCCTGCGGCTACTGAACGAGGTCGGTCTCGACGGCCTCACCCTGCGCCGTATCGCAAAGGAGCTGAACGTCCAGGCGCCCGCGCTGTACTGGCACTTCAAGAACAAACAGGAACTGCTCGACGAGATGGCCACCGAGATGTTCCGCCGGATGACCGGACAGCTGGTGGGGGAGGGCCCCGAGGGGACGGTTCTCGGCCGCACCTGGCAGGAAACCCTCGTCACCGCCTGCCGGGGGCTCCGCCATGAGCTGCTCGGTTACCGCGACGGCGGCAAGGTCTTCAGCGGCACACGGATGACCGACGAGAGCTACGCCCTGCCGCTCGAACGCTTCATGAGCCGCTTCACCGAAGCGGGCTTCACGCTGGACGACGCGGCGCAGGCCTGGTGGACCGGGTACAACTTCACCATCGGCCTGGTGATCGAGGAGCAGTCGGTGCATCCGGAGCCGGGCGCGCCGGCGACCCGCGATCCGGCCTACGACCTGGTCGACCGCGAGCAGAAGCTCGGTGAGAGCTATCCGCTCGCGGCGTCGGCGGGGCGTGTGATGTTCGGCGACGTCGAGCGGTCCTTCGAGGCCGGGCTGCGCATCATCGTCGCCGGGATCGAGGCCACCGCGGGCCGGGTCGCGGGGAGCTGATCAGCGACGGGGGTCGATCGACCGTTTCAGTGCGGGCGTGAGCGGGCGCTCGATCCAGCGGTGCAGCACCCACGCCAGCAGCAGCATCAGGCCGACGGTCAGTATCAGCGTCGCGTACGACGGCAGGCCGGCCCCGCGGTGAAGCGCACGCACCACGACCCACCCCAGGTGCTCGTGCACCAGATAGAACGGGTAGGTCAGCGCGCCCGCGATGGTCAGCCAGCGCCAGTTCGCCCAGCGGAGTTTGCCCAGCGCGACCGCCGCGACCAGTGCGAAGCCGATCGTGACGACGGCGATGATGCCGGCCGTCGAGCGGTAGGAGAAGGCGGTCGCCGAGGGCGCGTGCCAGAGCCCGGCGACCGCGTAGTGCTGGCCGACCAGCCAGCTGACCAGCACTATCGCCCAGGCGATCGGATCGCGGGCGCCGTAGCGGTGCAGCAGGTACAGGCCGATGCCGCCGATGAAGAACGGCGCGTACTCGGGCATCAGGACGGTGTCGAGGAAGGGCTGGTGCGCTGCCTGCGCCAGCGCCGCGGCCAGCGTCCAGCCCGCGCAGAAGAGCACGACCCGGCCACGGGTGGCGCCGGGCAGGACGACACAGAGCGCGAAGAGCGCATAGAACCGCATCTCGGCCCAGAGGGTCCAGCACACGCCGAGTACCCGGTGGACGCCGAGCGGCTGCTGAAGCATCGTCAGATTGGTCAGCACCTCGCTGGGCGGCAGCGCCTTGTAGGCGACCCAGGGCAGTGCGAAGACCGCGGTGATCAGGAGGATCGCCGCCCAGTACGCCGGGTAGAGGCGGGAGATCCGGGAGGCGATGAAGGCGCGCAGCGTCCGGCCCCAGCCGCTGAGGCAGATCACAAAGCCGCTGATCACGAAGAAGATCTGGACGCCCAGACAGCCGTAGGCGAACAGCGGGGCGGCGGTGGGGAATTGGTGGGCGGGCGAACCGCCCCAGGCCTGCGCTATCTCGCCGCCGCGCCCTCCGTAGTGGTACGCGGCGACCATCAGGGCGGCGAGCAGCCGCAGCCCGTCCAGGGCGCGCAGCCGCGACGAGCTGTCGCGGCTGCGCCCCCGTATTGCGGGCCTCGGGGCGGTGGTGACGACATCCGGCGCGACGGAGGGCGCGCCGGTCGTCAGCTGGGGCGTGGTCATCCGAATGCGGCCCGCTTCTTCAGCCGCCGCTGCACCGCCCGCGCACGGCGCGCGACCCTGCGGACGGTGGCGTTGCGCGGGATGAACGACAGCTGGGAGGGGATCGCGCCGGGCAGCGCCAGCGCGGTCAGCCGGCGGCGCTTGAAGTAGCGCCAGGTGTACGGGTCGAGGTGGGCCGCGAGATAGCGCTCGGCGGCCGGCCGTAGCTGCGGATAGATCTGGTGCTGCATCGCATAGCCGACGGCGGCGACCAGCCCCTGGATGCTCTCGGCGGTGGCCAGGGCGCGCGGGCGCTCGCTGCGGTCGCCGAGGTCGGGCACCAGAGCGTCCACGATCGTGACCGGGACCCGGTTGCTGTTCTGGTACGGCGTGAGCCGCTCCAGCAGCAGACCGGTGCCGGTGCGCGCGGTCGGCAGATCGTAGAACGTGGCCGCGGTCAGCAGCGCGGTGGAGAAGCAGCCGACGACCAGCGCGGGCCGCATCCGCTGGTAGAGCACCTCGGCCAGCACCGGGCTGTCCAGCACGGTCAGCTCGATGCCCAGCTTCTTTGCCTCCCGCTCCAGCAGCGTCGACCAGCGGGCCGGCGCGGACGGATGCGGCTTGAAGACGATCTCGCGGTGACCGCGCTCGACGGCGCCGCGCACCATCCGCACATGCAGGTCCTCCTCCTCCTCGGGAGTGAGGATGCCCAGTGCGGAGAGGTACTGGCCGAGCAGCAGCGCGGCGCCCTCGGGCACGTCCAACTCACCGCCGGTGTCGGAGAGTTCGCTGAGCACCTTGGTGAAGGCGTCGGTCGGTACGGTCTGCGCCTCGACCTCGAACTCGGTCAGCAGCAGGGGCGTCAGGCCCGGTACCAGATCCAGGTGCAGCAGCCGGTTGATACGGGTGCCGACCAGCGGGTCGAGCTTGTTGCGGGTGGGGCCGTAGCTCATCAGCCCGTCGGCGTAGACGTCGATCGGGGCGTCGGGGAACAGCTGGGCGATCGCCAGCGCCGGGTTGACCTGGATGGACTCCACGACCAGCTCGATGTGGTCGTCACCCAGGCCCCACAGCAGCCGCAGATGCCGCTCCCACAGCGGGACGTCGTCCGGGCGCGGCGACCAGCCGCCGGGGTGGAAGGGGCTGATCGTCTCGTTCCACGACAGCACCCGGTCGAAGCGGCCGCGCAGCCGCGCGAAGCCCGGCATGGTGTCCAGGGACGCGGTGGTCTCCGGGGTCGTGGCGTTGTTGCTGAGCAGCAGCAGCCGGCGGTCGGCCGGTGCGAAGCAGTCGGCGTCCAGCGCGGCGGCCAGCGTCGCCGCGCCGTAGAGCGTGGACGCCATGAAGATCTGGGTACGCGGTCGGGTGGGCATCAGGCGGCGACCTCCGCCGGGACGGGGCGACGGCGCAGCCGCCGCAGCCGGGACGCGCGCTGCACATCCATCGAATCCAGTGCTTCCTTCAGTACGTCCTGCGGCATGCGTTTCATGGCCGCGGCGCTCATCGAGCGCAATTTACGGGCGACCTGCGGTTCGAATCGTTCGATCGAACCGAGATGGTGGGAAATGATCGCGCAATAGGTGCGCACCGCCTTCGGGAGCAGCAGATCCGCATCGCGATCTTGTGCGGTTTCTTCGATCACCTGATCGAAGGCCCGAATGAAGTCCAATTGCCGGACGTCTCCGATCTGGGTGAGCGAGGACGCCACACCCCGCCGATAGAAAACGCCGAGCAGTCCGACCACCGCCATGGACTTCGCCTCGCGGTGCAGCCGCCAGATCCACGGGCGGTCCTCCGCGGTGCGCAGCCCGTCCTTGAAATGCAGCACCCCGTCGTCCAGCAGCCGGCGGTGGTACATCCCGGCCCAGGCGTAGGCGTAGTCGACGGAGGTGGAGCGGTCGGCGGGCAGGATGACGTCGCGCGGGTCCATCACCACACCGCGCCGGCCGTGCGGGACGCGGTGCACGGTGCGCGCCCGGGCGGTGCACTGGACATGGTCGGTGCGGACGAAGTCGCACCCCAACTCCTCGATGACGGAGAGGAGTTCGGGGAAGTAGCCGGGGGCCAGCCAGTCGTCGCCGTCCAGGAAGGTGACGTACTGGCCGCGGGCCTCGTCCAGGCCGGTGTTACGGGCGGTGGCCAGGCCGCCGTTTCGTTCGTGCCGCAGCAGTCTGGCGCCCGGCAGCTCGCGCTCGGCGCGCTGAAGAATCTGCGGGGTCTCGTCGCGCGAGCAGTCGTCGACGAGCAGGAATTCAAAGTCCTCGCGGGCGTTGGCCGCCAGGCTTTTCAGGGTGTCGGGCGCGTATGTCTGCACGTTGAAGAACGGCACGATGACGGAGAGCTTAACCACCTGGGTGACGTTAGGTGCGGAGTCGGCATTCGTCTTTACGGGGCGCGGGCCTCAAGGTGAACGAAGAATGGCGGGATGGTTAACCAGGCCGACAATCGGGCCGGTTCGCCATTCGTCGACCCGCTGTTAACCGTTTGTTGCGGCCCAGTTGGCCCGCCAAACGGAATGCCTTCCTAGCGTCTTCAACGTGCCATCACGTACCACTTCTTCGCCGCGAGTCGCCGTGCTCGCCGACTCGGATACCCGGTGGAAATGGGGCGCTTTGACAGCGTACCGAATCCAACCGGACATCCGGCTCGACGGCTATCTGCTCCGCGGCCGCGCCACTCCCACGGTCCGCCAGCTCGACGAGGTCGGCGCCCGTGCGGACTCGCTGCGCGAAATCAGGGGCGTCACCTTCTTGGAGCAGATGAAGGACAGCGTGCGGTCCCTCGACCGTACGCAGTACGACGTCGTCGTGCTGGCCTGTGTCGGCGGCGCGGTGCAGGCGATGCTGCACGGCCTCGCCCACGCCTGGCAGGGTGCCAAGAGCCGCCCTGTGGTCGTCACCGGCTATGTCGGTGTCGTCTACGAGAAGCTCGCCGACGGGCTGCTGCTGCGGCACGGCGCGGATGTGGTGCTCGCCAACTCCCGCCATGACGCGGACCGGTTCCGCGAGGTCTACCGCGGCGTCGGCGCCGACGACAGCAGCGTCGTCGAATGCGCCCTGCCCTTCCTCGGCGGCGACCGCTACACCGGCCACGCCGCCGACAGCGGCACCGGCGCGCATGACCCCTATACCGTGGTGTTCGCCGCCCAGCCCTCCGTCCCGGAGAGCCGCGCGGACCGGACGTACCTGCTGCGCAGGGCGGTTGAGCACGCCCGTAAGCACCCCGACCGCGAGGTGCTGATCAAGCTCCGCAGCAAGCCGGGCGAGCACACCACCCATATCGAGGAACTGCCCTACCAGAAGCTCGCCACCAAGGCGCCCGGCGGACTGCCCGCCAACTGCCGCCTGGTGTACGGCAACATGGGCGAGGTCCTGGACCGCACCGACCTGATGGTGACGGTCAGCTCGACGGCCGCGCTGGAATCGCTGCACCGCGGCATCCCCACCGCCGTCCTCACCGACCTCGGCATCCGCGAGATCCTCGGCAACCACCACTTCCTCGGCTCCGGCTGCCTCGCCTCCTGGGACGAGCTGGACGCCGGCCACCGCCCCGAGCCCGACCAGGAGTGGCTGGCCCGGCAGGGGGTCGCCGCGGACGGCACGTATGAGAAGGCCTTCGACGCGGCCCGCGCCAAGGTCACCGAGCTGCGCACCGCCGACGCCCTGCCGCCGATCACCCCGTACTACACACCCCGCACCGCCCCCGGCTACCTGCCCGGCATCCTCGCCCGGCACGGCCTGGACCCGCACGGCGAGCCGGTCGCCGGCTACGCGGACGCCCCCGAGGAGACCGGCGGACTGCGCCGGGTCGCCCGCGACACGGTCCGCGAGGCCGCCCGCGGCGCCTACCGCCACGGCGTCCAGCGCGTAGCCCCCGCCATCCGCCGCTGGGGGCAGCTGTGACCACCCCGCCGCCCGCCGGCCCCCGGAGCCCCGGCGGCCCCCGGAAGGAGCCCGATATGCCGCAGAGCCCGCAGAGCAGCCCGCCGACCGTGGTTGCCGTCATCCCCGCCCGCGGCGGATCCAAGGGCGTGCCCGCCAAGAACCTCGCCGCCGTCGGGGGAGTGCCCCTGGTGGCCCGCGCGGTCCGCGAATGCCGCGCCGCCCGCCTGGTCACCGATGTCGTGGTCTCCACCGACGACGCCGGGATCGCGGCCGCCGCGCGCGGCGCCGGAGCGGTCGTCGTACGGCGCCCCGGCGACATCGCGGGCGACACCGCCACCAGCGAGGCCGCCGTGCTGCACGCCATGGACGCCTACGAGGCCGAACAGGGCCGGCAGGTCGACGCGGTGCTGCTGGTCCAGTGCACCAGCCCGTTCATCGTCCGCGAGGACATCGACGGAGTGGCCGCCGCGGTCGTCGAGGGCGGCGCCGACAGCGCGCTGACCGTCGCACCGTTCCACGGCTTCGTCTGGCGGGACGCCGCGGACGACGCGGGGGTGGGCGCGGCGATCCCCGCCCAGTCCACCGCCGCGCAGTCCACCGACCGGGCCACCGTCACCACGGCCGGCACCACCACCGGCGGTTACGGCGTCAACCACGACAAGTCCTTCCGGCCGCGCCGCCAGGACCGCCCCCAGGACCTGCTGGAGACCGGCGCCGCCTACGCCATGGACGCGGCCGGCTTCCGCACCAGCGGCCACCGCTTCTTCGGCCGCACCGAGCTCGTCCGCACCGACCCCGCCCGGGTGCTGGAGATCGACGATCCGCACGATCTCGCCCGCGCCCGCGCGCTCGCGCCGCTGCTCGACTCTCCCCCAAGCACTTCGTGCAGGGGGTACCCCCACCCGCCCCGGGCCCTGCCCACCATGGACGACATCGACGCGGTGGTACTCGACTTCGACGGCACCCAGACCGACGACCGGGTGCTGATCGACTCCGACGGACGGGAGATCGTCGCGGTCCACCGCGGCGACGGCCTCGGCATCGCGGCCCTGCGCAAGGCGGAGCTGAAGCTGCTGATCCTGTCCACGGAGAAGAACCCGGTCGTCGCCGCACGGGCCCGCAAGCTGCAGGTGCCCGTCCTGCACGGCATCGACCGCAAGGACCTCGCCCTCAAGCAGTGGTGCGAGGAAGCGGGCATCGCGCCCGAGCGCGTGCTCTACGTCGGCAACGACGTCAACGACCTGCCGTGCTTCGACCTCGTCGGCTGGCCCGTGGCGGTCGCCGGGGCGCACGACGTGGTGCGCGGCGCGGCCCGCGCGGTCACCGCGACGCCCGGCGGCAGCGGCGCGATCCGAGAGATCGCCGCCTGGCTGCTGGGCCCGTCCCTGTAACTCACCCAGACCCCCACCCCGCACACCCCCCTTATCCACACGAAGGAATCCTCCCCATGAGCAGCAACTCCCGCCTCCGCACCCTCGGCGACCGCGTTGCCGGCCCCGGCCGCCCCGTCTACGTCACCGGCGAGATCGGCATCAACCACAACGGCGACCTGGAGAACGCGTTCGCGCTGATCGACGCCGCCGCCGACGCCGGCTGTGACGCGGTGAAGTTCCAGAAGCGGACCCCGGAGATCTGCACCCCGCGCGACCAGTGGGACATCGAGCGTGACACCCCCTGGGGCCGGATGACCTACATCGACTACCGCCACCGCGTGGAGTTCGACGAGGACGGCTACCGCGCCATCGACGAGTACTGCAAGAAGCGCGGCATCGCCTGGTTCGCCTCCCCCTGGGACGTCGAGTCCGTCGCCTTCCTGGAGAAGTTCGACGTGCCCTGCTACAAGGTCGCCTCCGCCTCGCTCACCGACGACGAGCTGCTGCGCGCCATGCGCGCCACCGGCCGCACCGTCATCCTCTCGACGGGCATGTCGACCCCGAAGCAGATCCGCCACGCGGTCGAGGTCCTGGGCAGCGACAACATCCTGCTCTGCCACGCCACCAGCACCTACCCGGCCAAGGCCGAGGAGCTCAACCTGCGCATGATCAACACCCTGCAGGAGGAGTACCCGAACGTCCCGATCGGCTACAGCGGCCACGAGACCGGTCTGCAGACCACCCTCGCCGCGGTCGCCCTCGGCGCCACCTTCATCGAGCGCCACATCACCCTCGACCGCGCCATGTGGGGCTCCGACCAGGCCGCCTCCGTCGAGCCCGGCGGCCTGTCCCGCCTGGTCCGCGACATCCGCACCATCGAGGAGTCCCTCGGTGACGGCGTCAAGAAGGTCTACGAGAGCGAGCTCGGCCCGATGAAGAAGCTGCGCCGCGTCACCGGCGTGGTCGCCGAGACGGAGGCTGCTGAGGCCGCCGGCGTCGACGTCGAGCCGGCGGCCGTCTGAGACCCGACCGAAAACCGACGGGAGCCAAGGTGAGCTCACCTGAAGGGACCAGCGCCGCGCCCGCCACGCCCGGCGCCGAGGTCCCGCCCCAGGAGACGACGGGTACTCCCGCCCGTCGTCTCCTGGGGGTGCCGCGGCAGCGCAACCGGACCGCACGCGCCGGTGAGCGCACCGGCGAGGCCGCCCCGGACACCGGCACCCTCGCCTTCGTCGAGTCCCCGGTGCAGCTGCTGAACGTCCTGGAATGGGCGTACACGGCCAAGGCCACCGCGCTCACCGTCGTCGTGCTCTCCCCGCACGACCCGATGACCCGCGGACAGCTGCGCCGGATGGCCGAACTCGCCCGCGAAGAAGGCCATACGGTGCGCTGGGAAGAGGCCCGCGGCGGCCCGACCGCGCCGCTGCGCACCATCGGCGGACTCACCCCGCTGCTGCGCCGCGCCCGCCGCGTCGTCATCGGCGACCCGTTCTCCCGCTACGTCCAGCTGCTGCTCACCCTCACCAGGGCGCGCGACCTGGTCGTGGTCGACGACGGCACCGCCACCATGGAGTTCATCTCCCAACTCGCCCGTGGCGAGCGGCTGGTGCGCTGGCACCGGCACGGCAGCGGGCGCGGCGCGCGGGACCTGGTCTTCGCACCGTTCTCGGCCACCGCGCGGCGCCGGCTCACCCCGGCACCCGAGGGCGGCCGGCGCACCGTCGGCCTGTTCAGTTCGATGCCCGTAGAGGTGCCGCCGGGCGTACGCGTCACCACCAACGAGTTCGCCTGGACCCGCGGCCGCTTCGGCCCGCCCCGGCTCACCCGCGCCGCCGACATCGTCGGCACCTCGCTGGTGGAGACCGGAGTGGTGGACGTCGACCGCTATCTGACGGCGGTCGGCACCCTGGCCCGTACGCACGGCGCCACCCGCTACTTCGCGCACCGCCGCGAGAGCACCGACAAGCTCCACCGGCTCGCGAACGAAACCGGTCTGGAGGTCGTACGCCCCGATCTGCCGCTCGAACTGATCGCCCGGCGCGGCCCCATCGGACGGCTGATCGTCAGCTTCCCCTCGACCGTCGTCCACACCCTGCCGCTGGCGCTGCTGGGCACGGAGGTGAAGGTGGCGGTCTGTGACATCGACCCGGAGTGGCTGACGGCACACGCCTCACCGCGCGCACAGGGCTTCCTCGACGGGGTCACCGGCACCGCCCGCGACGTGCAGCGACTGCCCTTCACCCAGCGGATGGCCGCCGGCTGAATCCCACTGCGCGAAGCCTTACTGCATACCCCTCTCGTCATCGGTCCATGCGCCGAGCGGATCAGATTTCCTTCCCCTAACAGGCTGAACTTTTGTTGATCGAGGGACAGTTGCCCCATCAGGGCCCGTAACCTTCAACAGGTGAACCAACTGATGTCCCGCGATACCGACGACGCTGACGCCGCTGCCGACACCGCCCCGCTCCCCGGCGCCCTCCCCGAGGCGCTGTGCGCCGAACTCAGCGCCTTCCGCCGCGACTTGCACCGGCACCCCGAGCTCGGCAACCAGGAGTTCCGGACCACCGCCGCGATCAAGGACCGCCTGGAGCGGGCCGGTCTGCGGCCCCGCGTCCTGGCCACCGGCACCGGTCTGATCTGCGACATCGGTACGGACACCGGCGCCACCGGCCCCCTGCTGGCCCTGCGTGCGGACATCGACGCGCTGCCCATCCCGGACACCAAGACCGTCGAGTACGCCTCCACGGTCCCCGGCCGTGCGCACGCCTGCGGCCACGACGTCCACACCACCGTCGTCCTCGGCGCCGGCCTGGTCCTGGCCGAGCTCGCCCGCGCCGGCGCGCTGCCCCGCCCGGTGCGGCTGATCTTCCAGCCCGCGGAAGAGGTGCTGCCGGGCGGCGCCCCCGACACGATCGAGTCCGGTGCGCTGGACGGCGTCGGCCGGATCCTCGCCGTGCACTGCGACCCGCGGGTCGACGCCGGCCGGATCGGGCTGCGTACGGGAGCGATCACCTCGGCCTGCGACCGGCTGGAGGTCGCGCTGGACGGGCCCGGCGGCCACACCGCCCGCCCGCATCTGACCACCGACATGGTCACCGCCGCCGCCCGGGTCGCCCTCGATGTGCCGGCGCTGCTCGCCCGCCGGATCGACGCCCGGGCGGGGCTCGCCGTCACCTGGGGCCGGGTGGAGTCCGGACACGCCTGCAATGTGATCCCGCAACACGCCGAGCTGTCCGGCACGGTCCGCTGCCTCGATCTCGACGCCTGGCGCAAGGCCCCGGACACGGTGCACGCCGCGATCGACGAGGTCGCCGCCCTGTACGGCGCGAAGTCGCAGATCACCTACGTCCGCGGAGTGCCGCCGGTGGTCAACGAGGCGTCCAGCGCCCAGCTGCTGCACGACGCCATGGCCGCCCGGCGCGGCGCCCACAGCGTCGAGGACACCGAGCAGTCCCTGGGCGGCGAGGACTTCTCCTGGTACCTGGAGCACGTCCCGGGCGCGATGGCCCGCCTGGGCGTGAGGGCGCCCGGCGAGCCGAGCCGGCACGATCTGCACCGCGGCGACTTCGATGTGGACGAGGCGGCGATCAAGGTCGGCGTGGAGCTCTTCACCGCTGCTGCGCTGCTCGACGGTAACCGTCCGTAACTCTCCCGGTCAGCTGCCGTTCGCGACGATCCGATAACGGCTGCCAAGCTCCCCTTTACCTGGCATCTACGCGCGTTACGATTCCGCGGAATCAGCGCCGACGGAGGCGCTACGAGTCGAAGGGGCCCACCGTGCACCGGGTATCCAAGATCGTTGCCGCGGGCATTGCCACCGCGGCCCTCACGCTCTCGCTGAGCGCCTGCGGCGAGTCGTCCACCGAGTCCGGTGGCAAGGACAAGGGCGTCGGCCTCGCCTTCGACGTCGGCGGCCGGGACGACCACTCGTTCAACGAGGCGGCGGCCCGTGGCGTGGACAAGGCCGAGAAGGACCTCGGCGTCAAGGCCAAGATGATGACCGCCAAGAACGGCGAGACCGAGGCGGACCGCGAGCAGCGGCTGTCCTCGCTGGCCGAGGCGGGCTACAACCCCGTCATCGGTGTCGGCTTCAACTACGGCAAGTCCGTCAACAAGGTCGCCAAGGACTACCCGAAGACCACCTTCGGTGTCGTCGACTCGCCCTCCGAGGCCAAGAACGTCTACGGCATGGTCTTCGCCGAGAACGAGGCCTCCTACCTCGCCGGTGTCGCCGCCGCGCTGAAGAGCAAGACCCACAAGGTCGGCTTCATCGGCGGTGTGAACAACGCGCTGATCCAGAAGTTCCAGGCCGGCTTCGAGCAGGGCGTCAAGGACACCGACCCCAAGGCGAAGGTCACCTCCGAGTACCTCTACGCCAACGACGACAAGGGCTTCAACGACCCGGCCGCCGCGAAGGGCAAGGCCAAGGGCATGCTCGACGCCGGTATCGACGTCATCTACACCGCGGCCGGCCAGTCCGGCAACGGCTCGATCGAGACGGTCGCCGGCAAGAAGGGCACCTGGGCGATCGGTGTCGACTCCGACCAGTACCAGCAGCCGGGTCTGGCCCAGTACAAGAACTCGATCCTCACCTCGGTGATGAAGAACGTCGACGTGGCGGTCTTTGACCTGGTCAAGAGCGTCAAGGACAAGAAGCCGCTGACCGGCAACAAGAGCTACACGCTCAAGGACAACGGTGTGCGGCTGTCCACCTCGGGCGGCTTCATCGACGACATCCAGGGCAAGATCGACGCGGCGAAGAAGAAGATCGCGTCGGGCCAGGTGAAGGTCAGCGACACCCCCGCCAAGCAGTAGGGCTTTCGCGGGTCCGGTGCGGCGGCCGTCACGCCGCCGCACCGGACCCGTTCGCCGGAGCGATCCGGCAGCC
>NZ_QUAC01000438.1 GCF_003389455.1 Streptomyces inhibens
GGCCCGCCTTTCGGGGGGCCGCCCTTCGGCGGCGGCCGGGGGCGCGGCGGACCGCGCGGCCGGGCGCGTCGCGGCGATGTGCGCGCCTCGATCCTGGCGCTGCTCAAGGACCGTTCGATGCACGGCTACGAGATGATCCAGGAGATCGCCGAGCGCAGCGGCGGGGCGTGGAAGCCCAGCCCCGGCTCGGTCTATCCGACCCTGCAGCTCCTTGAGGACGAGGGGCTGATCGCCAGCGCCAGTGAGGGCGGCAAGAAGCTGTTCTCGCTGACCGACGCCGGGCGCGCCGAGGCCGACAGCGGCTCGGACGCCCCCTGGGAGGACGCCGGCCGCGGTGTCGACTGGGAGGCGATGAACGAGATTCGCAAGGCGGGCGGCGGCCTGGTCGAGGCGTTCCGGCAGGTGTGGGCCACCGGCAGTCCCGAGCAGCGGGAGAAGGCCATGGCGGTGGTCAACAAGGCCCGCAAGGAGCTGTATCTGATCCTTGCCGAAGAGGACTGAGTGAGGGTGAGTGAGGGGGAATGTGGTGGTGAGCGGCCCCCGGGGGGGCGATGAGCGGTGGCTCCCGGAGGGTCAGGCGACCAGGCCGGCGAGCTTGCGCAGCGATTCGTTGAGCGCGGCGCTCGCCGAGTCCTTGAGTTTGCCGGCCATCAGTGAGACCGCGGCGCCGGTGAACGCCCCGTCGATCCGTACCGCCGTCGCCTCACCGTCCGGTGTGAGCTCGTAGCGCATCCCCAGGTTGACGCCCATCGGGCCCTTGCCCTCGATGTCGAGCAGCCGGCCGGTCTCCAGCTCCCGCACGGTCCAGGTCACCTCCGCGGGGAAGCCCATCAGCTTCATGTTCTCCTCGTAGGCCGCGCCCACCTCCAGTGTTTCCGGGCCGCCCTTGGGGAAGGCGGTGTGGGTGGCGTTCCACTCCCCGTACGCATCGAAGTCGGTGAGCCGGGCCCAGACCTTTTCGGCCGGTGCCTCGATACGGGCCTGAGCGGTGACTTCGGCCATGCGATCACCCCTTCGGTGACGGTCCTGGCTGGTGCCGCGGAACGTAGCCGTACGGGGGTGAAGGTTCAATACCGATGACCGTGAATTGCTGATGAGTCGTCAGGTTTCTGTGGTGGGCGGTTCGGGGGACAGGTGAGCGGCGGCGCCCCGCATGTCCGGCCTCCACAATTCCCCCGTATCTCCTCCCTGAGGATGAGATGCCGTGCGGGCATGCCCAACCAGCGTGGGATGCGCAAATGCTTCCCGCCGGGGATGCTCCGGCGCTCAGAGCCTGGTGGGGTGGGGGCTGTGCAAAACCGTACTGCGTACAGTGGCGGGGACGGCCCCGCCCAGGAGGACCTCGATACCCAGGTCACCGTGGAGCTCGCGTCGGTGGTCTCCGCTGCCCGCAGGCGGGCCACCCGCGACGGTGACCGGCAGGTCGACACCGCGCATCTGCTGCACGGCCTCCTGGAATCGGACCCCGCCGTGCGCGCCGCCTTCGACGGCGGACCGCAGGTCGCACGGCTGCTCGGCTACCTCGTACAGCGCAGCATCGGCTACGGACTCGAGTGGCACGGCACCGTCGAGGACTCCGGCGCGGTCCCCGTGGTCACCGAGGGCGGCGTACCCGGCTGGTCGCCGGCCGCGGCCGCCGCCATGGACGGCGCCCTCGACCGCGCGCACGCCCGCTACGCCACCCGCGCCGGCTGCCTCGATCTGCTCGCCGCCCTGGTGGACGACCCCGAATCCCGGGCCGTCGAGGTCCTGCGTCGGGCCTCCGTCGACACCGCCCGGCTCGCCGCCCGCCTGGACGGGGAGCGCCCCGGCCAGGACTGACAGGGGTATCGGGGGTGGCACTGCTGACCGCGGCTGTCATCATGACCCGATGCACGCGTCTTCGGGGAGCCCGGCAGGTCCATCGACCGGCCCGGGCCAGGGAACTCCAGGGTCCGCGGGGGCCCAGGCACCGGCCACCGTCGGGGCGAGCCGCAACGGCGCGCCCCGGGGGCGCGGCGCCGGCCTCGGCATCGCCCTGCTCTCCGCGCTAGCGTTCGGCGGTTCGGGCGTCGCCGCCAAGCCCCTGATCACGGCCGGCCTCGAACCGCTGCATGTCACCTGGCTGCGGGTGGTCGGCGCCGCGCTGGTGATGCTCCCGGTCGCCTGGCGCCACCGCGATCTGCCGCGCCGCCGGCCCGCGCTGCTCGCCGGCTTCGGGCTGCTCGCCGTCGCCGGCGTACAGGCCTGCTACTTCGCCGCGCTCTCCCGTATCCCGGTCGGTGTCGCGCTGCTCATCGAATACCTGGCGCCCGCCCTCGTCCTGGGCTGGGTCCGGTTCGTCCAGAAACGACCGGTCACCCGGGCCGCGGCGGTCGGCGTCGTGCTGGCCGTCGGCGGCCTGGCCTGCGTCGTGGAGGTCTGGTCCGGGCTGAGCTTCGACGCCATCGGCCTCGCCCTCGCGCTCGGCGCGGCCTGCTGCCAGGTCGGCTACTTCGTGCTCTCCGACCACGGCAGCGACGGCGATGACCAGGTGGACCCGCTCGGCGTGATCGCCTACGGCCTGCTGATCGGCGCCGTCGTACTCACCGTGATCGCCCGCCCCTGGGGCATGGAGTGGTCCGTGCTGGGCGGCAGCGCGGAGATGAACGGGACCCGGGTGCCCGCCGCCGCGCTGCTCGCCTGGATCGTGCTGATCTCCACGGTGGCCGCCTACCTCACCGGAGTGGTGTCGATACGCCGGCTCTCGCCACAGGTGGCCGGGGTGGTCGCCTGTCTGGAGGCGGTCATCGCGACGGTCCTGGCCTGGGTGCTGCTCGGTGAGCACCTCTTCGCACCGCAGATCGTGGGCGGGGCGGTGGTGCTGATCGGCGCCTTCATCGCGCAGTCGGCCAAGCCGAAGGCGACGGAGACGGTCGTGGTGGCGGCTGCCGGTACGGGGACGGGGGACGCCGGGGGAGCGAGTTCCCCTGGTGGCGCCGCATCCCCCGGTGGAGCCCCGGCCCGCTCCGGGGACGACTTGTCGGCCGGATCGTGTACCACGTAGGGTGACGATCATGCATTCGACCGTATTGCCCCCTCCCGCCGCGTAAGGCGGGCGGCGGCCTCCGAGGAAACCCCGGCTCGGGCTGGTTCCCGAGCCGGTCGTCGCTGCCTGCACACGGGATCACGCGACCATTCCACGGCGCACCGCGCCGTCCTGGATTTCCCGGAGCACACCTCCCATGCATGCCACTTCTTCCTCCGCCCTGCCCGTGGGCCGGGGGCTTGTGTACGTGACGTTCGCCGCGACCGCCTGGGGTACCGCCGGCGCGGCCGCCGCCCTCCTCTACCGCGACAGTGGACTGGGCCCGATCTCCCTCACCTTCTGGCGCACCTTCGGCGGCCTGGTGCTCCTGCTCGCCGTACGGGCGGTGCTGCGCCGCCGGACCGGCGCCGCGGCCGTCCCCGCCCCGTACGAGCCGATGCGCCGGCGTGTGCTGCGCATCGCCGTGACCGGCGTCGCCCTCGCCGTCTTCCAGGCCGCCTACTTCGCCGCCGTCGAAGCCACCGGTCTGGCCGTGGGCACCGTCGTCACCATGGGGGCGGGTCCCGTCCTGATCGCCATCGGAGCGCGCGTGACGATGGGCGAACGGCTCGGCGCGGGCGGGGTCCTGGCCGTCGGCGGGGCGCTGGCCGGGCTGGCGATCCTGGTCCTCGGCGGAGCCGGAGCCACCACGGTCCGTCCCGCCGGCATCGGCTACGCCCTGCTGTCCGCGGCCGGCTGTGCCGTGATGACGCTGGCCACCCGGCGGCTGGGCAAGGGCGGCGGCAGCGATCAGTACGCCTCGACGGTCAGCGCCTTCGCGGTCGGTGCGCTGTGCCTGCTGCCGCTCGCGGCGATGGAGGGGCTGTGGCCCCAGGCGCACGAGCTGGGCCGCAGCCTCTGGCTGATGGGCTATATCGCGGCGGTGCCGACGGCGCTGGCCTACGGGCTCTACTTCGCGGGGCTGGCGGTCGTGCGCGCCGCGACCGCCTCCGTGATCTCGCTGATCGAGCCGGTGTCGGCCGCGGCCATCGCGGTGCTGTTCCTCGGGGAGCGGCTGACGATGGCGACGGCGATCGGCACCGGTGTCCTGCTGATGGCCGTGGCCGCACTGGCGGTCACGGAGGCGCGCGGGGCGGTGGTGGCCGCCCGGGCGACGGCGCCGGTGGCGAGCTGAGGACGGGTGCCCGGCCGGCTGTGTCGGCCGGGCACCCACCTGGCGGTCCGGGCCGTTGTGGCCATGGGGCCAAGGGTCCGTTCAGCGGGGCCGTTCAGGACGTGGGCGTCCCTGTGGAGGCAGCGGCGGCCGCCAGGCGGCGCTGCTGGTGGCTGCGGGCCGCCGCGTCACCGGGGCCGTCGCGCTGGGCGAGGCGCTCGGAGACACGCTGCTGGACCGCCTCGCTCCGCTTGCCGCCGTACTTGAACTTGGCGCGGACCTCCCGCACTTCGAGGCGCAGACCACGGATGCCGGACAGCAGCCGCCCGTACGGTGCCTCGCCCGCGGCGACCGGAGCCGAGCCGCCGTCGGGCTGGAAGTGGCCCATCTGGCGCTGCAACAGCGCCGCCTTGGCCTCCGGGTCGTCCACGACATGGGCGGTGCAGGTCAGCTGGACCGCGGCGTAGAAGCTGGTGGGGACGCCGTGCTCGGGCGGCTGGTCCTCGGTCGCCTGCCAGGGGCCGGGGATGAAGGTGTAGTCGTCCACCACGCTCAGCAGCACCGTCGGCCGGTCCTCCAGCGCGCCCCAGAGGGGGTTGGGGCGGGCCAGGTGGGTGACGGCCTCGCGGCGGGCGGGGTCGTAGGCGAAGTGCAGCGGCTGCACCATCGGCGGTTCGCCGGGCAGGCCGTTGGCGGCCAGCTGGCCGAAGTCGTGGGCCGCGAGCCAGTGTTGCCACTCGGTGTCGTCGGCGGGGGCGTCCCAGGGGTGGATCAGCACGGTGGCTCCTCAGCGGGCGGAGAGGTACGCCGGCTCGGGGGTGCCGGGGGCCAGGTCGTCGGAGGGTATGGGGGCGCCGTACACCGGTGCCACGGGAAGGACGCCGCTCCAGTACGGCAGCGCGAGATCCTCCGGCTCCTCGCTGGGGCCGCCAGTGCGGATCTTGGCGGAGACCTCGCGCAGGTCGAGGCGGATCACGGCGGTGGCGGCCAGTTCCTTGGCGTTGCCGGGGCGGGAGTCCGCGGCGCGGCCGGGCACGACGTGATCGACGAGCGCATCGAGCGCGGCCGTCTTCTCCTCCTCGTCGGTGACCTGGTGGGCGGTGCCGTGCACCACGACACAGCGGTAGTTGATGGAGTGGTGGAAAGCGGACTTGGCCAGCACCAGACCGTCGACGTGGGTGACGGTGACACAGACCTCAAGGCCGGGGTCCGGTGCCTGACCGGCCATCCGCAGCGGGCGGGAACCGGTCGAACCGTGCAGATAAAGGCGGTCGCCGACCCGGCCGTAGAGCGTCGGCAGGACGACCGGGGAACCGTCGCGGACGAAGCCCAGATGGCAGACGTAGCCCGTGTCGAGGATCGCGTGCACCGTCTCGTGGTCGTAGGCGGCGCGTTCTCGGGCGCGGGTGGGGGTCGTGCGGTCGGTCGGTGCGTACGACTCGGCGCGGGCCATTGCCATCTCCATTGCACTAGTGCATAATCAAGTTTGTGCTAGGAGAGTATCGGATCGAAGGGCGGCGCGCATCGGAGATTGCCGCCAGTGTCGAGCAAGCCGTCGGTGCGGGCGAGCTCCAACCAGGCGAAGTCCTGCCCCCGCTAAGGGAGTTGGCCGTCTACCTCGAGGTCAATCCGAATACGGTCGCGGCCGCGTACCGCACGCTCCGCGACCGAGGGGTGATCGAGACGGCGGGCCGGCGAGGCAGCCGGGTGCGTCCCCGTCCCCCGAGCACGTCACGCGAGGCGTTGCGGGTGGAGGCGCCGCCGGGCGTCCGGGACGCCGCCGACGGCAACCCCGATCCCGCCCTGCTGCCCCCGCTCGAGCGGGCGCTGGCCGAGGCCGCCGCGTGCAGCGCGCGGCGGCCCGTGCTCTACGGCGCGCCGGCCGTGGGCGACGATCTGGCGGCGCTGGCCCGCTCGGCCTTCGCCGCCGACGGTGTGGCAGAGGGGCCGATCGCCGTCACCAGCGGCTCACTGGACGCCATAGAGCGGGTGCTCGCCGCCCATCTGCGGCCCGGTGACACGGTGGCGGTCGAGGATCCCGGGTGGGGCAGCCTGCTCGATCTCATCCCGGCCCTCGGGCTGCGTCCCGCACCGGTCGGCGTGGACGAGGAAGGCCCGCTGCCCGAGCAGTTGGCGCGTGCGCTCCAGGACGGCGCCCGGGCCGCCGTCGTCACCGACCGGGCGCAAAACCCCACCGGAGCCGCCGTCAGCCGGGACCGCGCCACCGAACTCCGCACGCTCCTTGCCGAATATCCCGGCGTACTCCTCATCGAGGACGACCATGGCCACGGCATCGTCGACCTCCCGCTGCATCCGCTCTCCGGCGTCACCGACCACTGGGCCCTGGTCCGCTCGACGGCCAAGGCCTACGGCCCGGATCTGCGCCTCGCGGTGCTCACCGGCGACCCCGTGACCGTCGACCGGGTGCGGGGCCGCCAGCTTCTGGGCCCCGGCTGGGTCAGCCATCTGCTCCAGGATGCTGTCGCGCATCTGTGGCGGACCTCCGCGATCGACCCCGAGGAGGTGGCCGGAGCGTACGGCCGGCGCCGGGATGCGCTGATACGGGCACTGGCGGAGCGCGGAGTGCGTGCGCGGGGCCGCAGCGGGATGAACGTCTGGGTACCGGTCCCGGACGAGACCGGCGCGGTGGCCCGGCTCCTGCACTCCGGCTGGGCGGTGGCTCCCGGTGCACGCTTCCGTATGCACTCCCCACCGGGCGTGCGTATCACCGTCTCCGGCCTCTCCGACGACGACATAGCCCCCATCGCCGACGCCGTCGCCGCGGCAACGGGGGTGGGGGAGGCGCGACGGTACGAGTGAGAGGTGCGAGAGAGGCCGGAGTGAGAGGTGCGAGAGAGGCCGGAGTGAGAGGTGCGAGAGAGGCCGGAGTGAGAGGTCCGAGTGAGAGGTCCGAGTGAGGGGGGATTGGGGCGGGGGCGAGGGAGTCACGGGATACGGGGCATGGGGCCCAGGTCCAGCGGTTGCCGGGGCCGGTGGGCGCGGTGGCGGCGGGGCCCTCGCCGATGGGGGCTCAGCCGTCGTAGCTCTGGAACCAGTGGGTTTCGAAGTGGCGGGCGGCGGAGTGAGGGAGCGTCCGGTCGGTGAGCAGGCGGTAGACGTACTCGGTGGTGGAGCCGTCGAAGCGGCTCCATTCGCCCTCCTCGCCGCATGCCAGAAGAGGCCACTTGTCGGGGTCCGGGCCCTCGGTCAGCCAGAGGAACGCGTCCGCCTGCTCGGTGGATGCCCATCGCAGCAGCCCGCCCGGCGCGGGAAACGGCTGGTACGGCTTCCACATCGAGTATCCGTCGGTTCTCGCCCACCCGGCGATCCGTAGCGCGTCCCCGACGAGATCGCTCTCCTCGGACGGCAAACCGGGCACTGCGAGATCGATGAAGCCGTCGAACGCCCCGTAACCGAAGATCTCCACCATGTCCTTGTAGTCGGCGGGCAGGCCGCAGCCCAGCCGGGACTCCACCGCCACCCAGTCGACGGTGTATTCCCGGTCGGCCCGGTGGCCGGTCAAGGCGATGAGCCGGTCCAGCCACGTGGCGCCCTGGGGCAGACCGTTGGCCACCGGCGCGGGCCGGGTGGCGATGATCAGCACCACTCGCCGACCCTCGCCCGTGTCGATCTCTCCACAGCCGATCCAACTGCCGCCCAGGATCCAGGCACGCATCTCCAGGACCGCGGTCCCGAACGGCCGAAGGAGTGGCAGCCCACGCTGTTCGGTGACGGTTGGATCGATGAAACCCCCGGTGGCGAGATTGCGCGGTGAGCCGTACCGGCCGGAGAGCGTCTCGATGAGCGGAGGGAGCGTCATCTCGGCCGAGCCCATGCGGCAGATGTGTCCGGCTTCGTGCCCGCGCACGGAGCACTGCAACTCTTGCCGTGGGGGCCAGGCCAGGGAGTGCACCGAGTTCAGCAGCGTCTCTTCGTTCACGAGGCACAGTGAAGCGCACAACAGTGACAACCCCCGAGCCCGGGCTCGGGGGACGGACCTGGATCCGGGGCTGGATCCGGGGCTGGATCCGGGGCTGGGTCTGCGGCCGGGGCCCCGGTGGGGCCGTCAGTCGGTGGCCGCTCCGGGCCGCGCGGGCGACGGGCCGGTGGAGCGTGGCTTGCTCTGGGTGAGTGCGGCGCCGGCCAGGACGATCAGCGCGCCGACCGGGGTGTTCCAGCTCAGCTGTTCGTCCAGGACGGCGACTCCGGCGGCGGTGGCGATCACGGGAATGAAGTAGGTGACCATCTGGGCGGTGGTGGGGCCGATCTCGGCGACCAGACCGTACTGGAGGAGGAAGGCGAAGCCGGTGCCCAGTGCGCCGAGGGCGAAGACGGCGAGCAGCGGGACGAGCGGGTAGCTGGTCGGTGCGGTGGTGAACAGGGGGGTCACCACGGCCAGTTGGACGGTGGCGAGCAGCAGCTGGGTGCCGGACATGGACAGATGGGAGTGCGGGGCGCCCGCCAGGGTGCGGCGGACGTAGATCCAGCCGATGGGGTAGCTGAGCGAGGCGCCGAGCGCCATCGCGGTGCCGGCCAGATCCGTACCGGCGAAGCCCTGCCAGGCGCCGAGCACGGTGAGCACGCCCAGGAACCCGATGCCGAGCCCCGCGACCCGGCGCCGGGTGGGGCGGTCCTCGGAGAGTGCGACGACCGACAGCGCCATGCCCCAGAGCGGGGAGGTGGCATTGCAGATGCCGGCCAGCGTGGAGGGGATGGTCAGTTCGGAGTAGGCGAACAGGGAGAACGGCAGCGCGTTGAGGAGGAACGCGGCGACGGCGAGGTGACCCCAGGTGCGGGCCGAGCGCGGGAGCCGCTCACGCTTGATCACGAGCATGGTCAGCAGTACCAGCGCACCGAACGCCACCCGGCCCAGCGTGACCTGCAGCGGCGCGAAGCCGTGCGTGCCCACCTTGATGAAGAGAAAGCTGAAGCCCCAGACGAGGCAGAGGGCGGCGAAGCGGATCGGCCAGCCGAGGGCGCGCCCGCGCCGCGCCGTCCCGCTGCCGGGGCCAGCGGAGGCCGGAGTGGCCGGAGTGGTCGTGCCGACGATCTTCGGGCCCGCGGTGGTGGCCGTGCGGGGCGACGGCGAGTTCGCGGGGTTCGCGCTCGGGGCGGCGGCGGTGGGTGCGCCGGTGGTGGTGCTCATGGCCTCTACGATGCTGTGTACAACTTCGTAGCACAAGCGAGTTTTTGTGCGGGGTATCGCGTAGAGTTGCTTACATGTTGAACCTTGATCGCCTACGGACCCTGAGTGCGGTCGCCCGCCACGGTTCGGTGAGCGCGGCCGCCGACGGACTGCATGTGACGACCTCGGCCGTCTCGCAGCAGATCGCCAAGCTCGAACGGGAGACCGGGCAGCAGCTGCTGGCGAAGAACGGGCGCGGAGTGCGGCTGACCGACGCCGGCCGGCTGCTCGCCGATCACGCGGGGCGCATCCTCTCCCAGGTCGAGCTGGCACAGGCCGAGCTGGAGGCGCATCGCGGCCAGGCGGTGGGCGAGCTGCGGCTGGGCGCGTTTCCCACCGCGGCGCGCGGGCTCTTCCCGGCCGCGCTCGCGGCCCTGCGCGCCGAGCACCCGCAACTGCGCGCCCGGCTGCGGGAGATGGAACCGGACGAGTCGGTGCGCGGCGTGGTGCGCGGCGACACCGATCTCGCGGTCGTCCTGGACTGGTACAACCGGCCGCTGTCACTGCCCGAGGGACTGGCCAAGGCCCCGCTGCTGGACGATCCGGCCGACGTGGCGATGCCGTCGGCGCATCCGCTGGCCCGGCGGCAGTCCGTGGAGCTGGAGGAGTTCGCGGACGACGAGTGGATCTCCTGGCCGCAGGGGGAGTTCTGCCACGAGTGGCTGATGTTCACACTGCGCAGCAAGGGCATCGAACCGCGCATCGCGCACATGGCGGAGGAGCATCACACCCAACTCGCCCTGATCGCGGCCGGGTTGGGCGTCGCAGTGGCTCCGCGCCTCGGCCGCGGGCCGGTGCCGGAGGGGGTGAGCGTGGTGCCCGTACGCCATACGATGCGCCGCCATGTCTACGCCATCTGGCGCGCGGACGCCGACCGCAGACCGTCGATCCGCGCCGCGGTGGGCGCGCTCCGCATGGCCGGGAAGAGCATGGAGGGCTGCTGACGCCGGAGCCGCCGGCCGCATCAGGACTCGGCAGCCCCCTCTCCGGCCGGTCCGACGATGTCGCGGATGATGCCCAGTTCCCGCAAGTCCTGTGGGCGGATGCGGAGTTGATCGGCGGTGTCGTGGATCTGTGCCTCGTCGCGTTTGAGGATGGCCGCGGCCAGTTCCGGGGCGATCACGGAGAAGTAGCTGTCCGGTGTCGCCCAGAGCCGGTCCGGTGCGGCGAGGGCCAGTGCGCCGCCCGAACCGCCTTCGCCGATGAGCAGGGAGGTGACCGGCACCCGGGCGGTGGCCAGCGCAGCGAAGGTATCGGCGATGGCCGCGCCGGCACCGGCCCGCTCGGCCGCCGCGTCGTTCGCGGCGCCCGGGGTGTCGACCAGGGTGAGGACCGGGATGCCGAGCCGGTCCGCGAGCCGGATAAGGCGCGCGGCGGTACGGAAGCCGGCCGGGCGGGTGGCCGTGCCGCACTGGGCCGCGAAGGCGATCGTACGGCCGTCATGACGGCCGAATCCGCAGCGTATGCCGGGGTCGACACCGCCGCAGCGGTCGCCGCTGATCTCCTCAAGGTCGTCGAAGTACGCCCGCAGATACGCCTCGGCGCGCGGCCGCCGGGCCGCACGGGCGCGGACCACCGCACCCCAGCCGGTCTCCGGCAGCCCGGATGCGCCGAGTGCGTACGGCGGCGGTGCCGGTGCGGCGGCAGGGCTGCCGGGCTCCCTCGGGGTACACAGCAGATGCAGCCACCGCTGGAGCGTGGTGCGCAGCCGGTCGGGCGGGACGAGGGCGTCGATATGGCCGGACGCCAGCTGTCCCTCGGCGGAGTAGGCGTAGGGATCGGCGTCCGGGGGCCGGACCCGCGAGCCCGCGAAGCCGATCTGTGCCCCGGGGAGCGCGAGGATCACATCGGCGCCCGCGCCGAGCGTGGCCCAGCCGCCGCCGGTCGTCGGATCGCGGAGTACGGCGAGCTGCGGCAGCCCCGCGGCACGGTTCAGCGCCGACTGCCCGGCCACCCGCTGGAGCTGGCTCAGCGCGCGCATACCCTCCTGCATCCGGCTGCCGCCGGTGGCGATCAGCGACACGACCGGCAGGCCCCGCTCCCGCGCCCGGGTGTAAGCGGCCTCCAGGCGGTCGCCGGTGCGTTCGCCGAGGGAGCCGCCCAGATAGCGGAACTCGAAGGAGACCACGACCGCTTCCGCGCCGCCGATCGTGGCCAGGGCCGTGACCACCGACTCGTCCTCGCCGGTCCGCGCGCGGGCCCGGGCCCGCGCGTCGTCATAGCCGCTCCAGCCGAGCGGGCCGTCCGGCGCGGACGACGCGGTGGGCACGGCGGACGGGGCTTGGGGCCGGCCGGGCTCGGCGAGCTCGGTATACGTATCCGCGACCGCCGCGATGGCCTGACGGGCCGTCAGCCGGATGCAGGGCTTCGCCGCGGCGGAAGCGCCCCCGTCGCGTCCCCCGTCGCGCTCCCCGTCACGCACGGAGCTCTCGCTTCAGGATCTTGCCCATGTCGTTGCGCGGCAGCGCGTCCAGGAAGTGCACCGTGCGTGGGCGTTTGTGCGGCGCGAGCTGGTGGGCGACATGGTCGGCGAGCTCCTCGCCGGACGGCGCCGGTCCGGCATCCGGCCCGGTCTCCACCACGACCCAGGCGACGATCCGCTCACCGAGGTCCTCGTCCGGCGCACCCGTGACGGCCGCCTCGGCGACACCAGGGTGTGCCAGAAGCGCATTCTCGATCTCGCCCGCGCCGATCTTGTAGCCGCCGCTCTTGATCAGGTCGGTGGCCTTGCGGCCGACGATGCGGTAGTTCCCGGAGGCGTCGCGGATCGCCATGTCGCCCGTACGGAACCATCCGCCGTCGAAGGCGGCGGCGGTGGCGTCGGGGCGGTTGAGGTACTCCACGAAGAGGTTCGGGCCGCGGACCTGGATCTCGCCGACCGTCTCGCCGTCGCTCGTCTCGATGGCCCGGCCCGCGTCGTCGACGAGCCGGACATACACCCCCGGAAGCGGTACCCCGACCGTGCCCGCGGCGTCCGGACCGTCGGCCCGCACGCTGGTGTTCATGAGGGTTTCGGTCATGCCGTAGCGCTCGATCACGCGTCGGCCGGAGGCTGCCGCGATCCGCGCATGGTCGGTCAGCGGCAGCGCGGCCGATCCGGAGACCAGCAGCCGGGCGCGGGAGAGCGCCTTGGCGAGCGCCGGGTCCTGGCCGGCCTCGGCGGCCAGGCGGTGGTACATCGTCGGCACGCCGAACAGCATCGTGCCGTCCGCGGACAGCTCCCGGGCGACCGCGTCGGTGCTGAAGCGGCCCAGGTGGTGCACGCTGCCGCCACGGCGCAGCGGCCCCAGGATGCCGAGGATCAGGCCGTGGACATGAAACAGCGGCAGGGCGTGGACGAGGACGTCGTCGGCGGTCCACTGCCAGGCGTCCTCCAGCGCGTCGAGGGTGTGCGCGATGGCGCGCCGGGGGAGGACCACGCCCTTGGGCGGTCCTGTGGTGCCGGAGGTGTAGACGATCAGGGCGGGGGCCTCGTCGCCCGGTTCGTACGGGAGCGAGGCCGGCCCGGACTCCTCGGACGGCTCGGCGGCGTCGACGTCGATACGGGGCAGTGCGCCGAGCGGACCCGGCAGGTCGGCGCCCGGCTCGGCCAGCACGAGCGTCGGCGCGCTGTCCGCCACGATGTGCGCAAGCTCGCTCTCGCCGATCTTCGGATTCACCGGTACGGCGGCCACCCCGGCGAGCAGGGCGGCCACCACGCCGACCGAGGTCTCCAGCGTCGGTGTCGCCCAGATCGCGATCCGGGTCTCGCCGCCGATCCGTTCGGCGAGCGCCCCCGCCACCGACGCCAGTTGGCGGTAGCTGAGTGCGCGGTCGCCGAAGCGCAGCGCGGGTGCGGGCGAAGCGTCGCGCAGCGCGGGGAAGAGCACGTTCACCGGATCTCCTTCGTCCTCGTCGGCGCCCGGACCGTCGCGGCCGGGCCGTCCCGCTCCCGCACCCTTGCGCGGTGCGCAGCGGGCTGACCCACACCACTCTCGCAGAGACCACTGACAACGCGATCACCTCGCCGGGAATGGCCCCGTCCGCGCACGTCAATCGCGTTGATCGCGCGCCCTCACCCCGGGATCTTGCGGAAGTCCCACGAGGCGACGGACTCCGGCGTCAGCCGCAGCCATGCGTGCCGGCCGTCGTGCGGCATCTCGGTCATCCCGAAGTACTTCTGCGCGAACAGCCGCTCCGGGGCGGCCAGTTCGGGGCACCGCTCGCCGGTGCGCGGCGCCTCGCCGACGAAGTCCGCACGGCCCGCCAGCTCTGCCCCGCGCAGCTCGCCGTACTCGTGCCCGTCGTCGACGACCACCGCGAGCCGCGGATCCTTGCGCAGTTGCGCCCACCGCTTGCTGCGGGTGATCGAATACAGCCACAGCGCCGCCCCGTCCCAGACGAACCACAGCGCCCCGACGTGCGGCGCGCCGTCGCCCCCGACCGTCGCGACCCGGCAGGTGCGCTGCGCCCCGAGGAATACGTCCAGCTCGTCCCGCGTCATCATGATCCGGCGCCCGCGCCGCTGAGTGTCGGCCATCCGTCATCGCCCTCCGCCGTGCATCCGCGTATCTGACACCGCTCTGACACCGACCACCTGTACCGAACCGCCGGCGGCCGACCCATCTGACTAGGTGTCAGAAATCATGAGGGCTCTTCCTGGCGGGCGCAATGCCCGATAGCCTCGCGCGCTCGAACAGGCCCGCCGGGGATCAGGCCCACCAGGGAGTGGCCCGACAAGGATCGGGCCCGCCAGAGGAGAATGCGATGTCTTCGCACGCTGCACGGCTCATCGAGCAACTGGACCCGGCCACGACGGTGCTGCTCACCGTCGAGTGCCAGCGCGGCGTGGTCGGCCCGGACAGTGCGCTGCCCGAACTCGCCGACGCCGCCCGCAAATCGGGGGCGCTGGCGAACGTGGCCCGCCTGGTGGCGGCCGCGCACGACGCCGGCGTCCAGGTGCTGCACGCGGTCGCCGAACGCCGCCCCGACGGCCGCGGCGCCAATCACAACGCCCGCCTCTTCACGGCGGCCGAGCGGCTGCCCGTCCAGCAGCTCACCGGGTCCACCGCGGTGCGGATCGCCGATCCGATACCGGTCTCGGCGGACGATCTGGTGGTGCGCAGGCTGCACGGTCTCTCGCCGATCGCCGGCACCGATGTGGACGCACTGCTGCGCAATTTCGGGTGCCGCACGCTAGTCGTCACCGGCGTGTCGGCGAATGTGGCGATCCCCAACGCCGTGTTCGACGCGGTCAACCTCGGCTACACGGCCGTCGTGCCCGCGGACGCCATCGCCGGGGTGCCCGCCGACTACACCCCCGCGATGGTCCGCAACACCCTCGCTCTGGTCGCCACCGTCACCACCACCGACGACGTCCTGACCAGCTGGAAACGACCGCGCAGCGGCCGCTGAGGGGCCGGCCGGGCGGCCTGCTCCGGTCAGCCGAGGGTGACCGATCCGCCCTTGACGTTCACCTTGGCCGGCGCCAGCCCCTTGGTGGCGGGGCCGTGCTTCACGCTGCCATCGGTGATGTCGAACTTGCTGCCGTGGCACATGCAGTTGATGGTGCCGCCGGAGACCTCGCCGACGAGGCAGCCCGCGTGGGTGCAGACCGCGGAGAACGCCCTGATCTCGCCGTCCTGCGGCTGGGTGACGACGACCTTCGCGTCCTTGAAGATCTTGCCGCCGCCCTTGGGTATCTCCGCGGTCCTGGCGAGCGCAGCCCCGCCCCCGCCCGCGCTGCCGTCCCCACCTGCGCTGCCGTCCCCACCGCCGGAGTTGTCACCCCCTCCGCTCGCGTCCGGGGCGCCGGCCTGACCGCCGCCTCCCTCCTTGCTGCCGGTCGCGTCCGCCATGCCGCCGCCGCAGGCCGCGAGCGCCGCCGTCAGCCCGGCCGCGCCGACCGCGGCC
>NZ_QUAC01000440.1 GCF_003389455.1 Streptomyces inhibens
GGCCCCCGGCAGATGCGCCGGGGGCCGCTCGTCGGCCGAGAAACGGGGCCGGTCAGACGGTCTCTGCAACCGCTACCCGGTCCACCGGAGCGTCCCCACCCTCCAGGCTCTCGGCAGGCTTGGCCGGGCCGCCGCGCAGCGGCACCTCCTTGAGGAACCAGGCCGCGGCGAAGCCGATGATGCTGACGGCCGCGCCCCACAGGAAGACATGGTGGGTGCCGGTGGCGACCGCGTGGTCGTAGGCGTCCCTGATCATCGGCGGCAGCTTGGCCAGGCCCTTCGGGTCCATCTGGGCCCCGCCGCTGGTCATCTTCTCGCCGGCCTTGCCGATCCGCTCGACCATGGTGGACTGCACCTGGTTGGTGAAGATCGCGCCGAAGATCGCGACGCCGAAGGAGCCGCCGATCGTACGGAAGAGGGTGGCGGACGACGAGCCGACGCCCATGTCCTTCATCTCGACGCTGTTCTGCGCGATCAGCATCGTGGTCTGCATCAGGAAGCCCATACCGGCACCGAGCACCGCCATATAGACGCCGGAGGTGAAGCGCGTGGTGTCGGTGTCCATCAGGGACAGCAGCGCAAGGCCCACGGTGATGCAGGCGCCACCGACCACGACGAAGATCTTGTACTTACCGGTCTGGGTGGTGACCCGGCCGGCGAACAGCGACACGACCATCATCGCGAGCAGCATCGGCAGCAGCAGCAGACCGGAGTTGGTGGCCGAGGCGCCCTGCACGGTCTGCTGGAACAGCGGCAGGAAGGTCATCGACCCGAACATCACAAAGCCGACCAGGAAGCCGATGAGCGTGACGAGCGAGAAGTTGCCGTTACGGAAGATGTGCAGCGGCAGCACCGGCTCGCTGACCTTGCGCTCCACCAGCACGAAGGCGACGAGCGCGACCACACCGAGGATGCCGAGGCCGATGATCTGGCCGGACAGCCAGTCGTACTCGGTGCCGCCCCAGGTGGTGATCAGCACCAGCGAGGTGATGCCGATGGTGAGCAGCGCGGCGCCGACGTAGTCGATACGGGTCTGCGACCGCTTCTTCGGCAGATGCAGCACCGCGGTCACCATGATCAGCGCGATCGCGCCGAGCGGCAGGTTGATGTAGAAGCTCCAGCGCCAGCCGAGGTGGTCGGTGATGGTGCCGCCGACCAGCGGCCCGCCGATCATCGCGACGGCCATGACGCCGGCCATCATGCCCTGGTACTTGCCGCGCTCGCGCGGCGGAATCAGATCGCCGATGATCGCCATGACGCCGACCATCAGACCGCCCGCGCCCAGACCCTGGACCGCGCGGAAGCCGATCAGCTGCCCCATGTCCTGCGCCATGCCGGACAGCGCGGAGCCGATCAGGAAGAGCACGATGGACGTCAGGAAGACGCCCTTGCGTCCGTACATGTCGCCGAGCTTGCCCCAGATCGGCGTCGAGGCGGCGGTCGCGAGCGTGTATGCGGTGACGACCCAGGACAGATGCTCAAGTCCGCCCAGTTCGCCGACGATGGTCGGCATCGCGGTGCCGACGATCATGTTGTCCAGCATCGCCAGCAGCATCGCGATCATCAGCGCGAAGAGCACCATGCGCACGCTCGCCGGCTGCTTGCCCGCGCTCGGCGCGGACGGCGGTCCGTCTCCCGCCTCCGCTATCTGTCCGTCCCCCGTCGGGGTCGCATTCTGCGACTTCCCCATCACTCACTCCCACTTACTTGCCGCCCAGCTAGTTCAGTACAGTGATGAAGGTAGGCGGGCAACTAGCCGGGCGTCAAGTAAGTTTCCTTGGCGCCCCCCTGGGCAGCCCTCTGACCAGTACCGACAACGCAGGAGAGCACCATGAGCACACCGCAGGCGCGCAGGGGGAACACCCGTCAGCGCATTCAGGACGTTGCTCTGGAGCTGTTCTCCGCACAGGGCTACGACAAGACCTCACTGCGCGAGATCGCCGAAAAGCTAGAGGTCACCAAGGCGGCGCTGTACTACCACTTCAAGACCAAGGAAGACATCGTCATCAGCCTGTTCCAGGATCTGGCCGGGCCGATCGACGACCTGATCGCCTGGGCACAGACGCAGCCGCGCACCCTGGAAACCAAGAAGGAGCTCATCCGCCGCTACAGCGAATCGCTGCGCGCCGGCGAGCCCCTCTTCCGCTTCATGCAGGAGAACCAGCCCGCGGTACGCGATCTGAGCATCGGCGAGAGCTTCAAAGCCCGCATGCTGACCCTCTTCGGCCTCCTGAAGGAGCCCGACGCCGAGCTGACGGATCAGGTGCGCTGCATCACGGCGCTGTTCTCCATGCATGCGGGCATGTTCGCGATGCAGAACCTGGAGGGCGACCCCGAGGAGAAGCGCAAGGCCATCCTCGAGGTCGCCACAGAACTGGTCACGGCGGCAAACCCGCCGAACCGCCGGCCAGCCCGGCCGGATTCAGCTCAGACGGCGTCGCCGTGAGCCCGCAGGAATCCGGTCGGCTCGATGCCCGTCCCGTAGTTGGGACCGGTGCGGACCTCGAAGTGCAGGTGGGGGCCGGTCGAGTTACCGGTGCTGCCGGACAGACCGATCTGCTCACCGGTGCCGACCTGCTCACCGATGTGGACCTGGATCTGTGACAGGTGCGCGTACTGGGTGTACATACCGTTGTCGTGCTTGATCACAATGGCGTTGCCGTACGCCGGGCCGTCGCCGCCACCCCAGGGGCCGGCCTTGACGACGGTGCCCTTGTGGACGGCCTTGACCGCGGTACCGGTCGGCACGACGAAGTCCTGGCCACTGTGGTTGTGCGCCCAGTGGCTGCCGGCCAGGCCGAAGGACGAGCCGAGGACGTACTTCTCGACCGGCTTGACCCAGGCGTTGGCCTTCTTGGCCGCGTCCTCCTTGGCCTTGGCCGCGTCCTGCTTCGCCTTGGCCACGGCGGCCTTGGCGTCGACGGCGGCCTTGGCCTGCGCGTCGGCCTGCGCGGTGACGGCCGAACCGACGCCCGAGGTGAGGCTCGTCAGGCCGCCGTCGGCGGCGGAGGCGACACCGGCGCCCAGGGCGGCGGCGACACCGACACCGGCGGCCACAACGGCGACGCGATTGCGCAGAGCGGACTTCTTCGAATTGCGAACAGCGGTGAACTTCGACATGCGGGTTTTTCCTCCGTGAATTGATTGGTTTCCCGGCTGCGGACCGGGATCGCCATTCCTTGGTAACCCGCATGCGCCGCCCCGCCAAGGGGCCTTTCTACTATCCCGGCCCGTATCACGGACCCCGGTAACGAGGCCCTTGCGGTCCGGCCCGACCTCTGCACTAAACCCCCGAAATGGGACAACTCGGACGAGGTCGGGGAGCTCTCGCACCCCGCTTGAGCAGGGGCTTTACCCGTACGTGGCGCGGGCGGCGCGCAGTCCGGCACGTCGGCCGCCCACGCGCCCCGCCCCAAGACCCCAAAACCCCCACCTCCCTGCCCCGCACTTCCCCTAATTTCTTTAGTAGGCCCCAAATCGCCTGTGCGCCATGTCACGGAGAAGCAAGATCCAATGCCTTTTCCCTGTGACCTGGGCTACTCCGGAATCTGTGACGCGGGTTACTCGGCACCGCCGGATATCCCATTCGGAAGACATCCGGACGGCATTTCCGTGACCGGCGCCACACCTTTCCGGGCCGCATTCGCCCCGCACTCGCGCCGCACTCACTCCGCACCCGCTCCGTACTCACTCCGTACTCACTCCGTACGCGAACCTGGCCGATCCCCGCCCGGCGCCCCCGCGACCGCTCTAGCCTGGCCCGACGACATCGCCGGCCACGGGGGAGGGCGCACCGCACGATGGACCCGTCAGCGTTAGGAGTCCGACTCGCCTCCGGCGTGGTCGCACCGCTCATCAGAAAGCTCTTCGTCAAGGAAGGGCCGGGCGCCGGCCTGGTGGCGGGACCCGTACGGATGTCCGCGCTGGTGTCCTTCAAGGGCGAGCAGCGCACGCTGTCCGACAAGAACCTGCACAAGCTCGCGGCAGAGCTGGTCGACCGGGCCGTACGCGCCGCCGGCCCGGGCGAGCGGCCGGTCCCCGAGGACGAGGAAGGGGCGGTGGCCGACGCGCTGGCCACCACGCTGCGCGGCCTCGGCGCTCTCGACATGGACGATGTACAGGCCGTGCATCTGGGCTCCACCGCCCTCGCCGAACGCCTCGAAGCGGCCAGTCCCCATGCCGTCCGCGGCCTCTCACGGGACGCCGAGCTGCTGCACGCCACCCTGCTCGGCATCGCCTGCCTGCACATCGTGCACTTCTTCACCCAGCGGTCGACCTTTGTGGCCCGCACCCTCGTCCAGCAGAGCCGGAGCCTGGACAGCCTGATCACGGTCATCGACAAGTTCATCGAGCGGCACCCGTCGCAGCGGGCCTCGGACACCGCCTTCGAGCGCAGCTACCTCTCCTACATCGCCCGTAAGCACAGCCGCCTGACCATCTACGGCATCGATCTCGCCCATTCCCCGGACCGGTGGCCGCTCGATGCGGCGTACATGAGCCTGGAGGCGACGGCGCCGGCCGCCCGCGAGCCGAACGCCATCAGCCCCTGGGACGACGAAACCGTCCCGCAGGCCGCGGCGCCCGCCCCCGTCCCCGCCGACCAGGCCCTGGCCGGCCGCGACCGGGTCCTGCTGCGCGGCGTCGCCGGCTCCGGCAAGAGCACCCTCGTCCAGTGGCTGGCCGTCTCCTGCACCAAGGCCCCCGGCGAGACCGCGCTCCCCCACCTCTACGGCCGGATCCCCTTCGTCCTCCCCCTGCGCACCCTCACCCGCGACCGTGCGCCCCTGCCCACCCCCGACCGTTTCCTTGCGGCCGTCGGCTGCCCCGTATCCGGCGCGCAGCCGGACGGCTGGGCCGACCGCGTCCTGACGTCCGGGCGGGCGCTCCTCCTGGTCGACGGCCTGGACGAGATCCCCGAGCGCGAGCGCGAACAGGCCCGCCGGTGGCTGCGCGATCTCCTCGACGCCTTCCCGCACAACCTGTGGATGGTCACCACCCGCCCCTCCGCCGTACGCGACGACTGGCTCGCCGCCGACGGCTTCGGCGAGCTGACGCTCTCCCCCATGCGCCGCGCCGAGGTCGCCGCGTTCATCGGCCGCTGGCACGACGCGGCCCGCTGCGACGCCGAGGACCCCGAGCGCCTCGACGCCTACGAGCAGTCCCTGCTGGCCGCCGTCCACACCAAACAGGACCTCGGCAGGCTCGCCACCAACCCCCTGATGTGCGGTCTGATCTGCGCCCTGCACCGGGACCGCCGCGGCTATCTGCCCAGCGGCCGCAAGGAGTTGTACGACGCCGCCCTCGGCATGCTGCTCTCCCGCCGCGACCGCGAACGCGATATGGCCGCCCCTACGGGCATCGAGCTGAGCGACGAGCCACAGATCCAGCTGCTGCAACGGCTCGCGTACTGGCTCATCCGCAACGGGCGTACGGAACTCGACCGCGAGCGGGCCGAGCGCATCATCGGCGAGGCGCTGCCGGCCGTCCCCGCGGCCGCGGCGCAGGGCACTGCAGCGGCTGTTTTCCGCCATCTGCTGCTGCGGAGCGGGCTGCTGCGCGAACCGTCACCCGGCTCGGTGGACTTCGTCCACCGGACCTTCCAGGACTACCTCGGCGCCAAGGCAGCCATCGAGGACGGGGACTTCGGGCTGCTGGTGGCGCATGCGACGGACTCCCAGTGGGAGGACGTGATCCGGATGGCGGTGGCACATGCCAGGCCGCGCGAACGCGCGGAGATTTTGCGTGAGTTGATCGCACGCGGGGATCGCATCGAGGACGAGCTCACCCGTCTGCGCGTCCACCTTCTCGGCCTGGCCTGCCTGGAGCACGCCACCGAACTCGATCCGCGCGTAAGGGACCTGGTGAACGAGCGCGCCAGGGCGATCCTGCCGCCCCGCAGCTACAAGGAGTCGAAACTGCTCGCGGGGGTGGGGCCCCTGGTGCTGGAGCTGCTGCCCGGCCCGGACGGGCTGGAGGAGGATGAGGCGCAGGAGGTGGTGGCCACCGCCGCATTCATCGCGTCGGACGCGGCTCTGGAAGTCATGAAGCTCTTTCGGGGCCATCCCGCGAGCGGCGCTCGGAGCCAACTCGCCTCCTCATGGCCGCAATTCGATACGGACCGGTACGCCCAGGAGATCATCCAGCACCTCGACACCGACGTGACCGTCTCCGTCGCGTCTCCCGCCGAGCTGCGCGCGCTCAAGGCACTCGGTGGCCGCCCCCGCGCATCTGTGAGTGGCGCCTTCACCACTCGTGAACTTCTCGACGGATTGCAGCCCGAGTCGATCAAAAGCCTGGCCATCATGGAGAACCCGGAGATCAGCAACCTCGCGTTCCTCCGCGAATTCCCGGCACTGGAGTGGCTGTCACTCTGGGACTGTCCCGCAGTCGAAAGCGTCGCGCCGCTCGCGGACCTTCACCTCCACACACTGAGCATCTCCGGGCCGCCGGCCAAAACCTTGTCGACTCCGCGCGCACTCAATCGCCTACGCCACATACGTCAATTGCTGCTCCACTCCGCCCTTCCGCCAGAAGGCTTGGCGGCGCTCCCCGCAGATGCCCCGTTGAGCCACCTGACCCTCAGCCGGCCCATCGGCGTCGAATTCGCCGGCCTGACGCCATGGCCCGACATGCGAAGCATCTACCTGCAGCGCATCACCGATGACTTCGCCGAGGATCAATGGGGCGAACTGGCGTCCCTGAGCGCGCTGGAGCATTTTTCGTTCGGCATGGCGGACGAAGAGGCCACCCTGCACACGCCTCCCGGCCTCCAGCTCCCCCAAGTGAAAACCCTCAGCATGCTCAACATTCCGCGCCACCCCGAATCCTGCTTGAGCCACATGCTGAGCGCGGCTCTCCCGGTCTTCCCCGGCGTCCGTAAGCTCCAGCTCTTCGGCGCGATCGACGCCCTGATCGACCTCTCCCCCGTGGCAATCCTCCCGGATCTCCAAGAGGTCCATCTCTCCCACCTGCGTCCGGACCCCGCCCCAACCCTCCCTCCCCACATCAAACTCACGGTCTACCCACGCCCCCGCACCTAATCTGGTCGCACTGTCCTCTGCCGCAGTTACGGGGAGCCCATGGATCCCACAACCATCCTCGCCCGCCTCACCCCGCACGCCATCGATCCGCTGGTCCGCAAGCTCTTCGTCACCGACGGGCCGGTCGCCGAGCCCGTCGACCGGCCCGTACGCATCTCCCGCCTGGTCTCCTTCACCGGCGAGAAGCCGGCCCTGACCGAGCCGGAGCTGCACCGCCTCGCCGCGGCCCTCGTCGAGCAGGCGGCGGGCGGCGAGGACGAGGACGAGAACGGCAACCAGGACGTCACCAGAGCCCTCGCCCGCACTCTGCGGGCGCTCGCCGACATCGAGATGGACGACCTCGACGCCGTCCGCCTGCTCCCCGCCGAATTCGCCCATCGCCTCTGCGGGACCGTGCCCGGCGTCACCCGCGGGCTGACCCACGACGGAGCCCGGCTGCACGGGCTGCTGCTGGACGCCGCGGCGCTGCACATCCTGCACTTCTTCACCCGGCGGTCGGCCTACGTGGCCCGCACCCTGGCCGAGCAGACCCGTACCCTCGCCGAACTGATCCACGGCCAAGCCACCGCCGGCCCTCTCATACCGTCCCCGTCCCCCGCCCCGTCCCCCGCCGCCTCCGAGGACGGCACCGCCCAGGACGCCGACGCCGCCTTCGAGGCGCGCTACGCCCATGCCACCGCCACCCTCCACAACCACCTCACCATCTACGGCATCGATCTCGCGCACTCCCCGGACAGCTGGCCGCTGGACGCCGCCTACCTGGGGCTGCAGTGCGAGCCCGGTCCGCCGGAGCCCGACGGGGGCCGGCCGGACGGCGGCGACGCGGCCCCTCAGGACACGACCGGCCAGGACGACCCCCCGCTCCCCGCCGAGCAGGCGCTCTCCGGCCGCAGCCGGGTCCTGGTCCGCGGGGTGGCCGGGTCCGGTAAAACGACACTGCTGCAGTGGCTGACCGTCGCCACCGCCCGTGACGAGCTGCCCGATGCGCTGGCGGCGCTGCGCGGCCGGGTGCCGTTCCTGCTGCCCGTACGCCGCTTCGCCCGGGAGGGGCTGCCCTCGCCCGGCACGTTCCTGAGCGCCGTCGGCCACGAGGACGCCGCCGAGGCGCCGGCCGGCTGGGCGGAGCGGGTGCTCGGCTCCGGCCGGGCGCTGCTGCTGATCGACGGGATCGACGAGGCCCCGGAGAGCGACCGCGAGCAGGTGCGCCGCAAGCTGGGCGAGTGGACCGACCGCTATCCGGGCAACGTCTGGGTCGTCACCTCCCGGCCGTCTGCCGTGCCCGGCCATTGGCTGGCCGGCGAGGGGTTCAGCGAGGTGTCACTGGCTCCGATGAGCCGCGAGGACGTCGCCGCGTTCATCCAGCGCTGGCACCGCGCCGCCGCCCAGCAGAGCCCGGCCGACCTGGGCCGGCTCGGCCATTACGAGCGGACGCTGCTCAATGCCGTACGCATCACCCGCGATCTGGGGCGGCTGGCGACCAATCCGCTGATGTGCGGGCTGCTGTGCGCCCTGCACCGCGATCGCCGCGGCTATCTGCCCAACGGCCGCAAGGAGCTCTACGACGCCGCGCTGTCGATGCTGCTGGAGCGGCGTGACCGGGAGCGGGCGATGGCCGCCACCGACGGTGTCGAGCTGACCCGGCAGCCCAAGATCCAGCTGTTGCAGAAGCTCGCTCACTGGATGCTGGTCAACGGCCGCTCCGAGATGGACCGGGCCACCGCGATCGACACCCTCGCCCGGCATCTGCCCGCCATCCCGGACGCGGCCCGCCAGGGCGGCCCCGAGGACGTCTTCCGGCATCTGCTCAACCGGACCGGGCTGCTGCGCGAGCCCACCCCCGGCACCGTCGATTTCGTCCACCGCACCTTCCAGGACTATCTCTCCGCCCGCGCGGTCGTTCAGCGGCACGATTTCGGGCTGCTGCTCGACCACGCCCACCACGACGACTGGGAGGACGTCATCCGGATGGCCGTGGCGCTGGCCCGCCCGGACGAGTGCGCGGCCCTCCTGGACGGGCTGCTCGCCCCGCACTCCGGCGTCCGCGCCGCCGAGGCCCGGCACCGCAAGCTGCTGGCGGCCGCCTGTCTGGAGCACGCCACCGAGCTGGACCCGGCGGTCCGGGCGCGGGTGCGGCGCTTCACCCGCGACATGGTGCGCCCCGGCACTCCGTCCGCGGCCCGCGCGCTGGGCTGGATCGGGCCGATCGTGCTGGAGATGCTGCCCGATCCCACGCAGGTGCCGGACAGCGAGGCATATCTCCTCGCGATCACCGCCACCTCGATCGCGGACGACCGGGCGATCGACTATCTGACGGCGCTGCGCGGCCGGGCGCACCATGACGTACGGGCGCAGCTCGCCGGGGCCTGGCGGCGCTATGACACCGCCCGCTACGCCCGCGAGATCATCGCCCATCTCGAACCGGCCGAGCTGTACTTTCCGGTCTCCGACCTGGAAGAACTGCATGCCCTGCGGCGGCTGGGCGGCCGCCCTCAGCTGCGGATCTCCGGGCCCTTCACCCCCGATCAGCTCGTCGAGGGCATCGCCCCGGCCGACGGGCTGACCCGGCTGTGGCTCGCCTACGACCTCGGCGTCTCCGTGGAATGGCTGTCCGCATTCCCGAAACTGGACACGCTCCGGATCGGCCGTCGCATTCCGCCGGTGACCGGCGTACCCGACGGCATTCGCGTTGTCCAGATGTAGGCCGGGCGGCGCCGGCCGGTCGCGCCGATAAGATCCGCACAATCCCGGCACACCGAATTCTTACCGGATATGGCCTCGGCGCCACCGAATACAGAACTGCCCCGGAATCGTACGAAACGATTCCGGGGCAGTGCCGTATGCGAGATATGCGCCTTTGGCGCTGTACCGCTTAGGCGTCCTTGCTCAGGTTCGGACCCGAACCGCCGGCCGCGGACTCGATCGGCGGGGCGTCCGGCAGCGCGGACTTCTCCTCGCCACGGAAGGTGAACTTGGCGGTCTCACCCTCGCCCTCGACGTCGACGACCACGATGTGGCCCGGACGCAGCTCGCTGAAGAGGATCTTCTCCGAGAGGGCGTCCTCGATCTCGCGCTGAATCGTGCGGCGCAGCGGACGGGCGCCGAGCACCGGGTCGTACCCGCGCTTGGCCAGCAGCGACTTGGCCTCGCCGCTGAGCTCGAGGCCCATGTCGCGGTCCTTGAGCCGCTCGTCCACCTTGGCGATCATGAGGTCGACGATCTGGATGATGTCTTCCTCGGTCAGCTGGTGGAAGACGACGGTGTCGTCGACACGGTTGAGGAACTCGGGGCGGAAGTGCTGCTTGAGCTCTTCGTTGACCTTGTTCTTCATCCGCTCGTAGCTGGACTTGGTATCGCCCTGGGCCGCGAAGCCGAGGTTGAAGCCCTTGGAGATGTCCCGGGTGCCGAGGTTGGTCGTCATGATGATGACCGTGTTCTTGAAGTCCACGACCCGGCCCTGGGAGTCGGTCAGCCGACCGTCCTCCAGGATCTGCAGCAGCGAGTTGAAGATGTCCGGGTGGGCCTTCTCGACCTCGTCGAAGAGCACGACGGAGAACGGCTTGCGGCGCACCTTCTCGGTGAGCTGACCGCCCTCTTCGTAGCCGACGTAGCCGGGAGGCGAACCGAACAGCCGCGAGACCGTGTGCTTCTCGCTGAACTCCGACATGTCGAGGGAGATCAGCGCGTCCTCGTCACCGAAGAGGAACTCCGCCAGCGTCTTGGACAGCTCGGTCTTACCGACACCGGACGGACCGGCGAAGATGAACGAGCCACCGGGACGCTTGGGGTCCTTCAGGCCGGCACGGGTACGGCGGATGGCCTGGGAGAGCGCCTTGATGGCGTCCTTCTGGCCGATGACGCGCTTGTGCAGCTCGTCTTCCATACGGAGCAGCCGCGAGGACTCCTCCTCGGTGAGCTTGAAGACGGGGATGCCGGTGGCCGTGGCCAGAACCTCGGCGATCAGCTCCTCGTCCACCTCGGCGACGACATCCATGTCGCCGGCCTTCCACTCCTTCTCCCGCTTCGCCTTCGCGGCCAGGAGCTGCTTCTCCTTGTCGCGCAGGCCCGCGGCCATCTCGAAGTCCTGCGAATCGATCGCGGACTCCTTCTCCCGGCGCACATCGGCGATCTTCTCGTCGAATTCGCGCAGGTCCGGCGGCGCGGTCATCCGGCGGATCCGCATCCGGGAGCCGGCCTCGTCGATCAGGTCGATCGCCTTGTCCGGCAGGAAGCGGTCGGAGATGTAGCGGTCGGCCAGGGTGGCGGCGGCGACCAGCGCGGAGTCCGTGATGGAGACGCGGTGGTGCGCTTCGTAGCGGTCCCGCAGACCCTTGAGGATCTCGATGGTGTGCGGCAGCGACGGCTCCGCGACCTGGATCGGCTGGAAGCGGCGCTCAAGGGCCGCGTCCTTCTCCAGGTGCTTGCGGTACTCGTCGAGCGTCGTGGCACCGATGGTCTGCAGCTCGCCTCGCGCCAGCATGGGCTTGAGGATGCTCGCGGCGTCGATCGCGCCCTCGGCGGCGCCCGCACCCACCAGGGTGTGGAGCTCGTCGATGAACAGGATGATGTCGCCGCGGGTGCGGATCTCCTTGAGGACCTTCTTCAGGCGCTCCTCGAAGTCACCGCGGTAGCGGGAGCCGGCGACCAGGGCACCGAGGTCGAGGGTGTAGAGGTGCTTGTCCTTGAGGGTCTCGGGCACCTCGCCCTTGACGATGGCCTGCGCCAGGCCCTCGACGACCGCCGTCTTACCGACGCCGGGCTCGCCGATGAGCACCGGGTTGTTCTTGGTACGACGGGACAGCACCTGCATGACCCGCTCGATTTCCTTCTCGCGCCCGATGACCGGGTCGAGCTTGGTCTCGCGAGCGGCCTGCGTCAGGTTGCGGCCGAACTGGTCCAGGACGAGGGACGTCGAAGGCGTGCCCTCGGCGGGGCCGCCTGCCGTGGCGGCTTCCTTGCCCTGGTAGCCGGAGAGCAGCTGGATGACCTGCTGCCGCACCCGGTTGAGATCGGCGCCCAGCTTCACCAGGACCTGGGCGGCGACGCCCTCGCCCTCGCGGATCAGGCCGAGCAGGATGTGCTCCGTACCGATGTAGTTGTGGCCGAGCTGGAGGGCCTCGCGGAGCGACAGCTCCAGGACCTTCTTGGCACGGGGAGTGAAGGGGATGTGCCCGGACGGGGCCTGCTGCCCCTGCCCGATGATCTCCTCCACCTGCTGGCGGACCGCCTCGAGCGAAATCCCGAGGCTCTCCAGGGCCTTAGCGGCGACACCCTCACCCTCATGGATCAGGCCCAGGAGGATGTGCTCGGTGCCGATGTAGTTGTGGTTGAGCATCCGGGCTTCTTCCTGAGCCAGGACGACAACCCGCCGCGCGCGGTCGGTGAACCTCTCGAACATCGTTAATCGCTCCTCAGAGCGGTCAGGCAGTTAGGGGTCGGTCCCCTCCCTGTCCTTCCGCATGCTAGTCCCGCGGGGCGGGACAGCTCATTCCAACTGCCGACACCCGTCCGGATCACCCCCGCTCCGGCGGGGAAATTTACTGCCGAACAGCTGACATCTGCTCCAACTCGATGGTGCGAGACGATGTTCCCGCAGGCCAGGCATATACGCCCTCCGCCACTACGCCCGTGGCGAACGCACCCCTTGCCGACACGCCGCCCGAAGTCGGCCATCGGCCGGGGCGAGGCGCCTTTGGCGCCGGTCACACCGACTCTTCCCACTGAGACTGTCTTACCCGCTGCCACTGACACTCCATGCGGCGCGGGCTCCTTCCATCCGCTACGGGCGAACATCCGCACACCACCGGATGCCTCGGCACGCCCCCTCGCGCGGGCACGGTACGTATCCATGCCTGCACCCAGCGTAACTTCCTGGGTTTTCGGGAGTTGCACCGGGCATGCCCCGCGTGCTTCCGCGCCCCCGCACCCCTCTCGCCGCCCTCCGCCGGTGGTACGAGGAGGAAATGGGCTGGCCGACCACCGCAACGGAGCCGGTGCAGCTGCTGACGGGGCTGTGCTTCGACGTGCTGGAGATGCCCGCCGACGCGGGGAGCGCCGTCCTGCGGCGACTGCCGCGCACCGGCCCGGTGGCGCTCCTTCGGGCCGGACGCGGCGGGAATCACCCGGGTGATCGGCCGAAATTGCTCATGCTCATCGCGGCCGGCGGCGCCGAGGAACTCCCGGGAATCCTGGAATGGCTGGAGTGGGGCGCCCTCACCACGGATCTCACCGCGCGTGGGACCGGAGACCGGATGCCCGCGCCGTCGTTCCCCACAGGCGCATCTTCGTCATACGGATTCGAGTCGTACGGATTCGGCTCGTGGGAGGCCGCGGGATGGGTGCGACCTCCCCGGCCCGGGTACGAGGCGGAGAATTCCCTGCCCACCACGGGGCTCGGGGCAGGAATCGGGGACGGTGGGGGCGCCCCCGACCTCGTACGACTCGTGAGCACGGCGGCAACGGAGTGCCACCGAGCCCGGTTGTTGCGTGCTCGTAATGCCCAATCGGACCGCGCCTACGGCGATCAGCCGTTGGCCTTCTCGAATGCCTCGCGAATGTCGGCGGGGACACGGCCACGGTCATTGACGTTGTAGCCGTTCTCCTTCGCCCAAGCGCGGATCTTCGCGGTGTCCTGGCCACCGGCGGAAGCCGCCGCACGCGCCTTGCCGCGGCCCGCAGAACGACCACCGGTCTTGCGGCCCGCCTTCACGAACTCCGCGAGCGACTCGCGCAGCTTCTGGGCGTTGGCGTCGGAGAGGTCGATCTCGTAGGACTTGCCGTCGAGGGCGAACGTCACCGTCTCGTCCGCCTCGCCACCGCTGAGGTCGTCGACAAGAAGAACCTGAACCTTCTGTGCCACCGGTTTCCCTTTCATCGAATGCGGATTACGACGGAAAGCAAACCGCTTTTCCGGGAAAAACACAAACCCTTGGGTAGGGTTCACTTGCCCACAGACCGGGGAACGCATGCTTCCGTAGCCATGAGATAGGGGAGCGATTCGGACATAGAACACTCATCACAGGTGCAGAAGCATCCGACTGTTACCCAGGGTGTTGGGCTTCACTCGTTCGAGGCCGAGGAACTCCGCAACGCCCTCGTCATAGGAACGCAGCAGCTCGCTGTACACATCACCGTCTACCGGAGCCTCGCCGATCTCCACGAAGCCGTGCTTGGTGAAGAACTCGACTTCGAAGGTGAGACAGAAAATGCGCCGTACTCCGAGCCAGCTCGCGGTACGCAGCAGCTTGTCCAGGACTTCATGGCCGACACCGGAGCCCTTCAGCCGCGGGTCCACGGCCAGAGTGCGGACCTCTGCCAGGTCTTCCCACATGACATGGAGCGCCCCGCAGCCGACGACCTCGCCGTCTTCGTCGCGCTCCGCCACCCAGAACTCCTGGATGTCCTCGTAAAGCGTGACGGTGGCTTTGTCGAGCAGGATCCCGTCGCGTGAGTAGGCATCGATGAGGCGACGTACGGCCGGTACATCGCCGGTCCTGGCACGGCGGACGGTCAGGCCTTTTGAATGCGGAGGCATGCCCGGACGCTATCGCCCCTTGCCGGTGGCACTCGCCCCGGGTTCATCCCCTTCGGCAGATCCGGCTTCACCGGCCGCTTCCGGCGCCGCTTCTGCTTCGCGTTCTTCGGCCACCGTGCGCTCTTCTTCGGCCGGCCCGGCCTCTTCCGACTGTTGTTCCGCGTCTTCCGCCGGTTCGTCGACTTGGACCATCCGTACGGCATCGCGCAGGGCTTGTCGCTGTTCCGGCGACATCATGCCGAAGAAGGCCACAAGAGCGGCCGCGGGGTTGTCACTGGCGGACCATGCTTCGTTCATCAGTGCGGCCGCGTAGGCGGCGCGAGTGGAGACCGCCTCATATCGATAGGCGCGGCCTTCTGCTTCGCGGCGTACCCAGCCCTTCTGATGCAGGTTGTCCAATACGGTCATGACCGTTGTGTAGGCGATCGACCGTTCCTTCTGCAGATCTTCCAGGACTTCTCGAACGGTGACCGGGCGGTTCCACTCCCAGACCCGCGTCATGACCGCGTCTTCCAGATCACCCAAGCGTCTCGGCACACAAGAACAATAGTGGGAGATGTCGCGAATGCCCGTTGATCTCGTGGCGTTTGTGCCGGAAAAAGGATGTACGACCCGGGACGGTCAATCCCGGGTCGTACAGGGCGTGCGGGCCGCCGAAATGGCGGTGGGTGGATCAGGCGCCGTGTGCCGTGGGCTCCTGCCCCGCGGACTCGGCGCGGGCCAGCACGGCATCCACGGCGGCGTCCTCCTTGGACTTGTTCGCGCCACCCTGGCTCTTGATCATCGTCACGATCAGAGCGGTGAAGGCCACGGCCATCACTACGGGCGGAAGCAACGCTGCGACGTAATCCATGGCGTACGGCCTCCCTTAGGTCATGAGTTTCCAGAGTACGCAGCGCTCAGGCGGTGCGGCTCTCGGGGGCCGGGCCGGGCTTGCGGCGGGGCGGGAACACCTCGCCCGGCGTGGGGATCGGCCGGTCCGGCCGGGGGGCCTTCGGCCCCGGCGCCGGCGCGGGCTCCGGCTTGCGCTCCGGTTTCGGCTCCCTCCCGGGCTCCGGTTCCCGCCCGCCTCGGGCGCCTGAGCGGCCGCCT
>NZ_QUAC01000439.1 GCF_003389455.1 Streptomyces inhibens
CGCGGACCGCGAACCAGCGGGCGCAGCCGGCCGCGGGGGCGAGGGCGCAGGCCAGTGCCACGGCGGTGGCGACGGCGGGCCGGGGGGCGGCGGCCGGCAGATCGGGGCCGCCGGTCAGCAGTTGCCCCAGCAGCCAGTCGCCGTACACCGCGTACCCGGCCGTCCAGCAGATCCACAGGGCCGCGGCCCGCGTGCGGGGCTCGTGGTGGCGCAGTCGCAGCGGTCCGGTGCGTACGGCCAGCCGCACGGCGAGGGCGAGGAGGACGACGCCCGCGGTGCCCACCGCCTTACGGGCCAGTGGGGTTGCCTCGTCGGACGAGGCGAGGGCGGCGACGGTCGCGAGGCAGACCGCGCCGGGCAGCAGTTGCAGCGCCCCGCGCACGCTCCGGGACCGGCCGGCGGGGGCGGGCGGGCGCCCGGGGGAGGGTGTGGAGGGGGACTCGGCCGTGGCCGCGGGTGCGCCGTCCGGCTCGGCGCGCGGCACCCGGGCGTAGAGCTCCTCGGCGAGCGAGAAGACATCGCGGTGCCGGAAGCGCGCGGCCGTGCGGTCGGTGACGCCGTATGCCTCCAGGCCGGCGGCGATCTCCAGCGCGTCGACGGCGTGTGCGCACAGGTTCTGGTGATGGTGCATCAGGGCGCGTACGGGGTCGGCGGGGCCGCGTCGTGCGGGGCGGGCGGTGGCGTCCTTGCGCTGCGCCGGAGCCTGGGCGGCGGCGCCGTCGGGTGTGGTCATGATCCGTTCTCCCCCCGCCGGGCCGGTGTGCAGACGCCCTGGTCGGGACGGGGGTGCGGGGTGTGCGCCCGGGGTGGGTGGCCGGGGCGGCCGCGGCCTTCGGGCGTCGTGCGTTCGCCGGCATATGCCGGGGCCGCGGGGCGGGCGCCGCGCCGGCGGCCGTCCCGGATGCCGCCGTGCGCCACATCGGCCATGCCCGTGACCAGGGCCACGCCCACCACACCCATCGCACACATCACGTCCACCACAGCCGTCACCATTGCCATCTCCCTCACGCTGACCACGCCTGCCTCATCACCGTCTCGTCCCGGTCCCGCCGGCCGTCCCGCCGCCCGGACACCGGCCGCTCCCCCGGTCCCCCGCGGGCACCGGCCGTGACCGGCACCGCGGCCGGCTGCTCCGCCTCCGGCACCGCCCAGCTCGGCGTACGGTCGGCCGGTGCGGTGGTGCGGGTGGCGGCGCCGGTCGTGGCCCAGTGGCCGGGGACATGGGATTCGGCGGGGTGGGCGAAGGGCTGCGGTACGCCGTGTGCGTCCCGCGCGCGGGAGTCGGCCCGGTGGGCCGGGGCGTGCGAGATCAGCTCCAGGTAGATGCCACGAAATGCCGCGATGTTCTGCTCGACCGTGAACAGTTCGAGCGCCCGTGCCCGGGCCGCCGCGCCGAGCCGGGCCCTGCGGTCCGGGTCGCCGAGCAGCGCGCAGCAGGCCGCGGCGAGGGCGCGGGGGTTGCGCGGCGGGACGACCAGGCCGGTGCCGCCGATGACTTCGCAGACCGCGCCGGCGTCGGTCGACACCGTGGCGCGGCCGCAGAACATCGCCTCCACCAGGGAGCGCGGAAAGCCCTCGGTGACGCTGGAGAGCACGACCACGGCGCCGGAGGCGTAGGCGTCCTCCAGGGCCGGCACGTCGGGGCTGCCGATCTCCTCGAAGCTGACCGGGTTCTCGCCGATGGTGTGGGCGTCGGCCGCCTCGTCGGGGAAGAACTGGGCGGCCAGCGCCCGGCAGTGCGCGAGATATCCGGGCGCCTGCGGGTCGGGGCCGGGTCCGCCGATGATCCGCAGGGTGGCTTCCGGTTCGTGCCTGCGGATCTCGGCGAAGGCGTGCAGCAGCGCGACGAGGTCCTTGGCGGGCTCGACGGTGCCGACCCACACCAGGGTCTTGGAGTCGTCGGCCGGGGCGTCCGCGACGGTGGCGAAGGGGGCGGCGTCCATGCCGGGGTAGACCGTGCGCAGTCGGGCGCGGTCGGCGCCGCAGCGCTCCTGCCAGCGCCGGGCGTGGGTGTTGCCGGGGGTGATCAGGGCGGCCTGGGCGTAGGTCTCGGCGGCCAGTGCGCCCTGGAAGGCGGCGAGCAGTGCGCGCACCGGCGCGCTCAGCGGTGCCGCGGCGCGGGCGAGGTAGTGCTCGCGCAGCCGTACGCCGCACTCGGTGACCAGGAGCGGGGTGCCGAAGAAGCGCTTGGCCAGCAGTCCGGGGAGGGCGGCCGCTCCGCCGGAGGTGGCGTGGCAGAGGTCCACGCCGCCGAGTCCGGGGGTGTACCGGTCGCCGTACCAGTCCAGGGAGAGGGGGCGCAGCGCGAGTTCGAGCTGTGCGGCGACCGCGAGCAGGTCGTTGAGCTGTGCGCCGTGGGCGGCGGGCAGCGCGCGGGGGCTGTGGCAGGCGCCTTCGAGGATGCGTACGGCCGCTTCGGAGTGCAGCAGTGCGGGCAGTCCGCCGCGCTCGCGGGCGAGTTCGGCGAGCCCGTAGAGACCGGCGGCGAAACGGTCCGCCTTCCTGGTCACAGAGTTTTCGAGGGCGCCGTCCGGGCCGGCCGGCAGATCCCCGGCCGGCGTCTTCGCCGCTCCGGGAGGTGCCGTGGTGAAGGCTGTCACGAGGTCGGCGAAGTGTGTGGCGAAACGGCGGCGTTCGCGCCGTCCGGGGGCGCGGCCCCTGCGGTCGCCGGCGGTCCGGTGGTGCTCGGCGGGGAAGTCGCCCCACAGGGGTGCGCTGCGCACCAGCCGTACATGATCCGGAAGTTCGAGCCAGCGGCCGGCTTCCTGGTGGGCGTCGGTGGTCAGGGCGTAGAGCTCGAAGTCATGGCCGGTGAGCCCGCGCACGAGCCGGTCGCACCACACATGCGACTCACCGGACGCATACGGATAGCCACCCTCGGTGAGCAGTCCAATGCGCATGAGTGCACCCCCGTCCTCCCATATCGGCGTCCCTGGTGCGACGGCGGCACGGCCGTCACTTGCAGGAAGAAGCTATGCAAAAGGGCCGGTGGCGCGATGGACGGTTGTCCATCGCGCCACCGGAAGGGGTGAAAGCACGTAACTTTCCGCCCCTAAGGGCGTTTCGACGCGCTATGTGTTCGCTACGCCACAGCCCGTAGCGCCCTGCGGTCCGCGGCGACCTGCGGATCGAGCACCGGGACGGCCGCCAGGAGCCCCTGGGTGTAGGGGTGCTGCGGATGGTCGTAGACGGTGTCGACCGGCCCCTCCTCCACGATCCGGCCGGCCCGCATCACCGCGACCCGGTCGCTGACCGCCCGTACGACCGCCAGATCGTGGGCGATGAAGACCAGCGAGAGGCCCAGCTCCCGGCGGAGTTCGCCGAGCAGCTCCATCACCTGGGCCTGGGTGGTGACGTCCAGCGCGGAGACCGGTTCGTCGCAGACCAGCAGCCGGGGCGAGGGCGCGAGCGCCCGGGCGATGCCGACGCGCTGGCGCTGGCCACCGCTGAACTCGTGCGGATAGCGGTGGTACCACGCCGGGTCGAGCCCGACCCGCTCCAGCAGCTCGCGTGCGCGCCGGACGATCGCGGCGTCGTCCAGTTCGCCGGCGGCGCGCAGCGGGTCGGCGACCGATTCGCCGATGGTGCGGCGCGGGTTGAGGGAGGACGCCGGGTCCTGGAAGACCATCTGCAACTCGCTTCGTAGCGGGCGCAGTTGGCGTTCGCCCAGGGAGCCGATCTCGCGGCCCCGGTAGCGCAGCGTCCCGGCGGTGGGGTCCAGGAGGCGGACCAGCATCCGGCCGAGGGTGGTCTTGCCACTGCCGGACTCGCCTACCAGGCCGAGGGTTTCGCCGGCCCGTACGGTCAGCGAGACCTCCTCCACGGCGGTGGTACGGGCCGCGCGCCGGCCGAACTCGCGGCGCAGGCCGGTCGCTTCGACGAGTGGCTCGCCGGGCGCGGGGGCCGCGGAAGGCGCCGGGCGGACGGCCTTGCGGGGTGCCGGTATCGCGGGCCGCTCCCGTACCGCGTCCACCCGGGGCACCGCCGCCAGCAGCTCCTTGGTGTACGGCGCGGCCGGCGCGCTCAGCACCTCGCCGACGGGGCCGTGCTCGACGGCCCGGCCGGCGCGCATCACCAGCACCTCGTCCACGCTGCCCGCGACGACCCCGAGGTCGTGGGTGACCAGGACCAGGCCCATTGCGGTCTCGGCCCGCAGCTCGTGCAGCAGATCGAGGATCTGGGCCTGGACCGTGACGTCCAGGGCGGTGGTCGGCTCATCGGCGATCATCAGCCGGGGTTCGCAGGCCAGCGCCATCGCGATCAGGGCGCGCTGCCGCATCCCGCCGCTGAATTCATGCGGCCGGGAGCGGGCGCGGCGGGCCGCGTCCGCGATCCCGACCCGGTCCAGCGCCTCGACGGCGCGGGCGCGGGCGGTGCGCCACGAGGCGTCCGGCCGGTGCACCCGGTGGACCTCGGCGATCTGGTCACCGATGGCGTAGTAGGGGTCCAGGGAGGACAGCGGGTCCTGGAAGATCATCGCGGCGGTGCCGCCGCGCAGCCGGCGCAGCTCCGCTTCCGGGGCGGCGAGGACGTCCAGTCCGTCGACCCGGACCGTGCCCCCGACCCGTGCGCCGGTGCCCCGGTGCAGGTCGAGCAGCGCGGCGGCGACGGTGGACTTGCCCGAGCCGGACTCCCCCACGATGCCCAGCGCGCGGCCGGGCGCGAGGGTGAAGGAGAGTTTGTCGACGGCGCGTACGGCGTCCTCGGGGCGGGCGCCTTCTCCGGCCGGGAAGGTGATCGCGAGGTCGGTGACCTCGACCAGTGGTGCGGTCATGTGAGGGTCACCCTTCGGTCGGCGAGCGCGTAGAGGACATCGGCGACGGCGCCTGCGAGGACCACGGCCGCGCCGATGGCCAGCACCGCGCCGACGACCACCGGCAGGTCCACGCTCCGTACGGAGTGGACCAGCAGCTGGCCGATGCCGGGCAGGCCGAACAGGGTCTCGGTGAGCATCGCGCCGCCGAACATCGCGCCAAGGTCGACGGCGTTGAGCGCGATGACCGGCGGCAGCGCGCCGCGCAGGGCGTGCCGGCCGATGACCGTCCGCTCACGTACGCCGTACGCCCGGAAGGTGCGGATATGGTCCTCGGCCAGCGTCTCCAGGGTGGCCGAGCGGGTCAGCCGGGCGTATTTGGCGGACTCCAGCAGGGCCAGCGCCGTCCAGGGCAGCAGCAGATTCCAGGCCCACTGTTCGGGGTCCTCGGTCAGCGGCACATAGGTGGGGAACGGCAGCCACTGGAGGTATGCGCAGAAGATCATCAGCAGCAGGAGGCCGGTGATGAAGACCGGGGTGGCGGTGCCGGTGAGGGTGAGCACGGTCAGCACACGTTCGGTCGTCCCGCCGCGGCGCAGCGCGGACAGCAGCCCGGTGCCGACGCCGAGCAGCAACCACAGCACCATGGCGCCGAGCGCGAGCGAGGCGGTGACCGGCAGCCGGGCGGAGAGCAGCTCGGTGACCGGCTGGTCGTTCTGGTAGGAGAGGCCGAAGCAGGGTGCGTGGCAGTGCAGTACGCCGGTTCCGGTGGAGTAGTCGCGGCCGCTGACGACGCCTTGGAGGAAGTGCAGATACTGCGTCAACAGGGGTTCGTTCAGGCCGAGTTGGTCTTGTACCTGGCGGATCTGTTCGGCGTTGCAGCGCGGTCCGCAAGCAAGCCGTGCGGGGTCGCCGGGTGCGACGTAGAAGAGCAGATAGACAAGGACGGACAGCAGGAAGAGGACGATCAGCGCGCCGCCCAGTCTGCGCAGGGCATAGCCGGTCATACGGCGGCACCTTTCGTCGTCGCCCGCTCGGCGCCCCGGGAGCCGCCGCGGGTGCCGACCCGCAGCCGGGAGCGCTCGCGCGGATCGAGTGCGGTGCGCAGGGCGTCGCCCAGCACGGTGAAGGCCAGCACGGTCACGAACAGGCAGGCCGCGGGCAGCAGGACGTAGGTCGGGTCGGCGCGGAACCACGTGGTGGCCGTGGACAGCATCTGGCCCCATGACGAGGCGGGCGGCCGGACGCCGATGCCCAGGAAGGACAGCGAGGCCTCGACCACCATGTTCATCGGGACCAGGATCGCCGCGTAGGTGATCACCGGTGCGGCCAGCGCGGGCAGCAGCTCACGCCGTGCCACCCGCCAGGGCCGCGAGCCGCCGAGCCGGGCCGCCGCCACGTAATCGAGCTTCTTGAGCGACAGCGTCTGGGCCCGCACGATGCGTGAGGTGCCGCCCCAGCTGAGCAGGCCGATGACGATGATCAGCAGCAACGGGCGGGGGAAGTCGGCCGGTACGACGGCGGTCAGCGCGACGCCGAAGACCAGCATCGGCAGCGCCACCATCACATCGGTGAAGCGGGACAGCACGGTGTCGACGAACCGGCTGCCGAAGCCGGCCGCCAGGCCGATCGTGACGCCGATCAGCACCTGGACGACGGTGGCCCCGAGGGCGACCAGCAGCGAGATCCGGGCGCCGTACAGCAGCCGGGCGAACAGATCCCGGCCGGTGCCCGGTTCGACGCCGAGCCAGTGGTCGGCGCCGATCCCGCCGTACGGGCCGAGGGGCACCCCGCCGCGGGCCGAGTCGATGAGGCTGTCGTGGTAGGTGGTGGGGTCCTGGCCCTCCAGTGCCGACAGCAGCGGCGCGCCGAGGGCGAAGAGGGCGAGGACCGCGAGTACGGCGGCGGCCACGACGGCCGACGGACGGGCGCGCAGCCGCCGCCATACTCCGGTTTCCTGAAGGTCACTCATGTGGTGCTGCCGGCTCTACTTGACCGCGACCTGCGAGGGGTCGAGCACGCCGTCCCAGTCGCTGATCACGATGTTCTTGACGTCCTTGCCGTAGAGCCGCTTGTAGACGGGGTGGAACAGCGGTACGGACAGCGCCTTTTCGCCGATCTTCTTGTCCAGGGCGCCCCATCGCCCGGCGGCCGCGGTCAGATCGGTCAGCTTGTTGATCTCGTCGATCTCGTGGTTGACCGCCGGGTCGTCGAGCTGTGCGTGGTTGAAGTTGTAGGCGTCCTTGACGATCTGCCGGCCGTCGAAGATCGGCGCGAGGAACGGGCCGCCGGAGGGCCAGTCCGCACCCCAGCCGCCGATGAACAGGCCCGGCTCGTCCTTGATGCTGTGGACCTTGTCCTTGTAGTCGTTGTCCTCCAGGCCGGCCAGTTTGACGGTGATACCGGCCTTCTTCAGCGCTTCCTGGACGGCGGTGGCGACATCCGGGCTGGTCGCGAAGTTCTTGGCGGTGGAGTGGGTGAGGGTGATGCTCAGCCCGTTCTTGTAGCCGGCCTGCTTCAGCAGTTCCTTGGCCTTACCGGGATTTCCGGTCTTTCCGGCCGGGAAGGGGTCGGCGGGTGTGTAGCCGAAGGATTTCTGGTTCGGCAGGAAGGTGGTGGCGGGCTCGGCGAGCGAGGAGCCGCCGGCCGCGTTCACCACGCTCTGCCGGTTGACGGCATAGGCGATGGCCTGGCGCACCTTCGGATTGTCGAAGGGCTTCACCTCCGGGTTGAAGGCGAGGTAATTGGTGTAGCCGAAGTGGCCGGTGCCGACCCGCTTCTGGAGTTCCTTGTCGTTGCCGATCTGGGCGAGTTCGGCGGGGCCGAGATTGGTGTCGGTGGTGATCGCCGCGGCGTCGGCGCCCGAGCCGGTGGACAGCCGCTGGTTGATGACGGCGGAGTCCAGACCCGACTTCACCTCGATGGTGTCGGGGTAGGCGTGCCGTTCCACGTCGGTCTTCTCCGACCAGTTCTCATTGCGCGTGAGCACCAGGTGCTCGCCGTCGCCGGTGTTCTTGACGACCTTGTACGGGCCCGAGGAGACCGGGTGTTCCTCGTACTTCGTTCCGTTGTCCTTCTTCCGCGGTACCGGCGCGAACTGGGTCTGCGTCGCCAGCAGCGGGAATTCCCCTTCGGGCTTCTTCAGATGAAAGACGAGGGTCTTTTCGTCCGGCGTCCCGATCGACTTCAGACCGTCCTTGGACTTGTCCTTGTACGGGCCTTCGTACGTGTCGCCGCCGACCAGCCAGTCCCGCAGATAGGGCGCACCGCCCGAGAGTTCCGCGGCAAAGGACCGCTCGATGCCGTATTTGATATCGGCGCTGGTGATCGGCGAGCCGTCCTCGAACTTCAGGCCGTCCTTGAGGGTGTACGTCCACACGGTGGCGTTCTTGCTGGGGCGCCCGGTGTCGGTGGCGAGGTCCGGTACGACCTTGGTGCCGGGTGCGCCGTTCTCGCGGTTGCGGGTGGTCAGCGTGCGGAAGACGAGTGTGGGCACCTTGCCGCCGCCGGAGGTGTACAGCCGCGCGGGGTCGAAGTCGGTCTGCGGGTCGGAGTTCAGGATCGTCAGCGTGCCGCCCTTCTTCGGCGCGTCCTCCGCTCCGCCGGCGGCGCTGCTGTCCTTGGGCCCGCAGGCGACGGCACCGCCGGCGAGTGCGACGCTCACCGCGGCGGCGGCCACCCGGCGTGCGATGACGGAGAGTTGACGGGAAGGGGCCGGCTCGGCCATGGCGAGGGTGCCTTTCGCAGCAGGGTGTACCCGCAAAAGGCGGCAGGGGGGCGCGATGAGGCGCGAGGCCGCCCCTGCGGACACGTAAAAGAGGTGAATTACGCGGATACGCGGGGGAATGCCCCGGTTCGGAGCCCGGCTCGGCGCCGCGCGGGGAATTCCGCACGGGCGAGGCGGGCCTCTACGAAGCCGGGAAGGGCCTCAGCGACAGTCGATGTCGGCCACGGACTGCACGGACACGCCGAGCAGCGCCAGCTCTATGGCGGCGTGATCGGTGGCGTGGCGGTGCGGCATGCGCAGATCATGGAACGAACATTCGCTTCCTGGCAAGGTGTCTCGCGATACAAGACACCTTGTCTCACACCCGGCCCGCACCCAGCCTCACGCCCGGACCTCACGCCGCTGCGCGCCCGGCGCCGGTCAGCTCACCGCTGGGTGGGAAACGGCCAGGAGTTGGGCCGGCAGGTCACACCGTCCGTCGTCAGGAATTTGGTCTGCTGCATCATGACCGGGGCGAGCGCGCCCTGCCGGGAGCAGGCCTCGTGGTTGTGACCGAGCCGGTGGCCGACCTCGTGATTGATCAGCATCTGGCGGTAGGCGAGCATCTTGTCGGGGCCGTAGGTCTTCGCGCCCTGCGCCCACCGATAGGCGTTGATCATGACACGCTCGGTGGCCGCCGAGTCGCAGGAGACATTGTCCTCGGTGGTGTCCAGACTGGACTTGGCACACCACTTCGCGGTGGTCCCCGGGCTCGCCAGCGTGATCACGAAATCGGCGTCGCCGGATCCCACCCGCTGGAAGGTCCGCTGCCCGCCGTGCGCCCAACTCCGGTCGTCGTTGAGGGTCTTGTGCACCGCCTCGGCGAACAGCTTGCCGTCCAGCGGCAGCCCGTCCTCGATATCGACGCGGTAGCGCAGCACCTTGCCGTGCCCGGGCGCCTTGGCATCGCCGCCGACCGGCCGGAAGCTGCCGCCGGCCGTCAGATGCGGGTCCAGCGGGAAGACCTGCGTCATCTGCTCGTCGTAACTGGCGGGCTTGGCGTCCTGGGTGGGCCTGGCCTGCGACCTGGAGGCCGCGTCGCCGACGCCGTCGGTACGGTCGTTTCCGCTGCGCGGCTGCGGGTCGCCGCCGTCCTGGTGCTGGTCGGCTACCTGGCCCGCGATGACCACGGCGAGCACGGTGGTCACCGCGGCGGCCGCGGCGCCGGTGAACGTCCGGCCCTTGCCGCCCTTGGTGTCGCCGTGCCGCGACTGCTCCGCATCGGATCCGTCCGCCGGGTCGGCCGACTCCGCGCCGTCCGCGCCGAGTTCGTCCCGCCGGTCCTGCGCGTCGATCTCGTCCCGGTCGAAGACCACCGACCGTCCGGTGAACCGGCCGCCCGGCGGCACGCCGTCGGCGGGAGGCCCGTACGGGGTGGCCGTCGGGTCCGCCGTACGGGGCGCACCGGCCCGGAACACATCGTCGTCCGGGTCGGCCGGGCCCTCGGTGGCGTTCCCGCCGCCCGGGAACAGCCCCGCGTCAAAGGCCTCCACATAGTCGCGCCGCGGCCCCGGTCCGCCGCCCGGTGTGGCGAGCGCGGGTGTACCGAACATCTCCGCGCGCGGCCGGGGGATCCTCGGCGCGCCCTGCCCGGGCACCCTCGGGGACGCCGGCGCGCCGGGGAACGCGCCCCAACCGCCGCCCGGCTCATGCTGTTCGGGGTGACCGCCGCGCACCGCGGCGCCCTCGACCGGTTCGCGTCTGCGGCGCCCCGGTCCCGGCTCGGGGGCCGGGCCGCCGGGCGGGCCGGCCGTCCTTGAGGTGTCAGTCGTATCTGCTGCGACTTCCGGCCGGCCTCGGCGGCTATGGCGTCCCACGGCGCGTGTCAGCTCCTGCCCGCATCAGCGGTCACATCGGTCACTTCACTGTCGAGCAGCTCGCGGACGGCCCGCGCCACCGCTTCCGGGTACTCCATCATCGCCACGTGTCCCGCCTCCGGCAGTGTCAGCAGCCGCGAACCGCGGAACGCCGCGGCCGCCCGCCGCGCCATCCGGATGGAGACCAGGCGGTCGCGTCCACCGTAGACGAGAAGTGTGGGGGCGAGCACCCGCTCTGCCTGACGCCACAAATTGTGCTGTCCGCCGAGCGTGTACGCGTTCACCAGACCGCGCGCCGAGCGCTCCATCACGTCCCAGAAATAAGGGAGTTCGAGCCGCCGGGCGAATTCGTCGGCCGCGGCGTTGAACCCTTCCGGGGTGACCCGGCCGGGGTCGCCGTAGCAGAGCGCCAGCACCTCGCGGGTGCGGCGCTCGGGCGTCCAGTCCCGGGTGAGCTTGCCGAAGAGCGTGGTGATGCCGGGGACCGCGAGCAGCGCCGTGGGCACCGCCGTCAGCTGCGGCCGCAGCTCGGGCAGCGCCGGCGAGATCAGCGTCAGGGTGCGGACGAGGTCCGGGCGCACCGCCGCCACCCGGGTCGTCACGGCGCCGCCCAGGGAGTTGCCGATGAGGTGTACGGGGCCGCGCCCGGCCGCGTCGAGGTAGCGGATGACCGCGCGGGCCTGCGCGGAGACGGAGTGGTTGCCGTCGTCCGGCGGCGGCGACTGGCCGAAGCCGGGCAGATCGATCGCCTCACCGTCCAGCCGGTCGGCGAGCAGCGGCATCAGGGCGGACCAGTTCTGCGAGGAGCCGCCGAGGCCGTGCACGTACAGGGCAGGTGCGCGCTCCCGTCCGGCGTCGCCTCCGGCGCCGTCCGGTCCGCCGTCCCGCCCGGACGGTGCCCGTACATGCAGTGTCAGGCCCGGCAGGGTCACGGTGTGCACCGTCTCCGCCGCGCCGCGCCGGCCGGGGCCGGCCGGTGGCACCGGGAGGGCGGCGGTCGCGGTGTCCGGCGACTCGGTCGAAGACATGGGGTCGATGTTACGAGACGATCACGCCCCCGATTGTGTGTTCGCGGTCACACACCGCATCGCGCCACCGCGGCCACTCTCCTACGCTCGTAGGCAAGGGCAACCGCCCCGGCCCCTGCTTTCATGCCAGGCACCAGCCGACAGAGCGAGCCCGCGAGAAAGGGAGCCACCATGCGCGTCGACCCGACAGACCCGGACACATTCGAGGACGAGGACGACACCGCGCAGCTTGACGTCGAGGCACCGGAAGCGGACGCCGCGGAGCAGTACACCGATCTCACGCCGCGCCGCGACGAGCCGCCGACCGATTCCGACCCGGACGCGGCCAACGAGGCAGATCGCGTCGAACAGGCCCGTGTCGTGGAGCTCAACGAAGACGAATACCGATGACCTGGGGCGTTATGTCGGATTGCCGCAGCAGTGCCGGGCAGAAATTCTCGCTCTGGACCGCGCACAGCCTCGTTACCCAAAAGTACGATGGCGGGCGCGGTGCACCACCTTGTGCAGGCCGCGTACGGAACAATTTCTGGGAGGCAGCGTGAGCGCCATCGAGCAGACCGAGGCGGCGCGCCCGCGGGGCACACGTCTGCCACGCCGCGCCCGGCGGAATCAGCTTCTGGGTGCAGCCCAGGAAGTTTTTGTCGCCCAGGGCTACCACGCGGCCGCGATGGACGACATCGCCGAGCGGGCGGGTGTCAGCAAGCCGGTGCTCTACCAGCACTTCCCGGGCAAGCTGGATCTCTACCTGGCTCTGCTCGACCAGCACTGCGAGTCCCTGCTGCATTCGGTGCGCTCGGCGCTGGCATCGACCACCGACAACAAGCAGCGGGTCGCGGCGACGATGGACGCCTACTTCGCCTACGTGGAGGACCCGGGCGGCGCCTTCCGCCTGGTCTTCGAGTCGGACCTCACCAATGAGCCGGCGGTCCGCGAGCGGGTGGACAAGGTGTCGCTGGAGTGCGCCGAGGCCATAAGCGCGGTGATCGCCGAGGACACCGGCCTGTCGGTGGACGAATCGATGCTGCTGGCGGTGGGTCTGGGCGGTGTCTCCCAGGTGGTGGCGCGCTACTGGCTCTCCTCCGGGAGCCAGGTCCCGCGGGACACCGCGGTGCAGCTGCTGACCTCGCTCGCCTGGAAGGGCATCGCCGGCTTCCCGCTGCACGGGAGCGACACGCACTGACCGTGTTCGCTGCTGGCGTGCTCCATGGCGTCCTGCGGGTCCCCGTACCGGGCTAATGTGTGCTGGGTACAGCGCGGATGGCCGCGCACCCTCCCCCAGCCAACGCAGGGGGACCCCCAGACCGTCGGAGGGACAAAAGCCGTGGAGGTCAAGATCGGCGTGCAGCACGCGCCCCGCGAGATCGTTCTGGAGAGCGGGCAGTCTGCCGAAGAGGTCGAGAGCGCGGTGTCCGATGCGCTGGCCGGCAAGTCGGAGCTGCTGAAGCTGGTGGACGAACACGGCCGCAAGATCCTGGTCCCGGCGGACCGGCTTGCCTACGTGGAGCTCGGCGAGCCCGCCGGCCGCAAGGTCGGCTTCGGCGCGCTCTGATCGACGGGGCGCCGGATGCGGCGCCCCACAGGGACAGTGGCGGCGGCCCGGAGAGTTGTCTCCGGGCCGCCGCTGTTCGTGTCCGTCCCGCTGCGCTGATCAGGCAAGGGACCGGCATCGGGAGGGTTGCTTCCGGTGCCCCTTGGGTACGACCGCCTACGACCGATTTGTTCGTCCGATCGGCCTTGTTCACGCGGGAGGGTTCAGCATGATCTGGGAAGCGCTCGGCGCCGTGCTCATCGGCTTCGCCATCGCCCTGTCCGCCACGCACTGGCTGCCCGACCGCTTCCCCGCGCGCACCCTCACCCTGGCGACGGGCCCGGTCGCGGCGCTGCTCGGCGCCCTGCTGACCCGCTCCATCCTCGGCCCCGGGCATCCCGTCCAGGTGATGGTCGCCGCGGTGGCCGTGGGCGCGGCCCTGCTGTCGGTTCTGGTGCGCCCGCCGCGCCACCGTCTTCGGCGGCCGACCACACCACTGAAGGGGCACCGGACGGCCTGAGGCCCGTATAGGCCCGCACGCCGCCCGGCACGACTCCTTCGGTACGTCAGGCCGCGAGACCCAGCGCCGCCATCCGCTTGGTGTGCGCCTCGGTGATCCGGGAGAACATCCGGCCGACCTCGGCCAGGTCGAAGCCGTCGGCCACCCCGCCCACCAGCATCGTGGAGAGCGAGTCGCGGTCCGCGACGACCCGCTGCGCCTGCGAGAGCGCCTCGCCCATCAGCCGCCGCGCCCACAGCGCCAGCCGCCCGCCGACCCGCGGCTCGGCCTCGATGGCCGCCCGCACCTTCTCGACGGCGAACGAGGCATGCCCGGTGTCGTCCAGCACCGCGAGCACCAGATCGCGGGTGTCGGAGTCCAGGCGGGCCGCGACCTCACGGTAGAAGTCACTGGCGATCGAGTCGCCGACATAGGCCTTGACCAGGCCCTCCAGCCAGTCCGACGGCGCGGTCTGGCGGTGGAACTCGTCCAGTGCGGCGGCGAACGGCTCCATGGCCTCGTTCGGCTCCGCCTCGATCTGTGCGAGCCGCTCCCGCAGCCGCTCGAAGTGGTGGAACTCGGCCGAGGCCATCTTGGCCAGTTCGGCCTTGTCGTCCATCGTCGGCGCCAGCTTGGCGTCCTCCGCCAGGCGCTCGAAGGCGGACAGCTCGCCGTACGCGAGCGCGCCGAGCAGATCGATCACGGCGGCCCGGTAGTGCGGGTCGGCGGATGCCTGCGCCCAGTCCTGGGCGGCGATCCCGGTGTGTTCTTGCGCGTCAGCCGCGGCGTTGTCAGGCGTTCCCATGACCGGCACAATAGCCCGCTCGGCGGCCCGGGGAAGGTCCTGGTCAGCCACTTCCGTTCACCCGTACGAACGGCCGGCCGTCCCGGCGCTCCGGCGCCGCGCCGGGACGTGACGTATTCCTCACTCATACAAGCCTTCGGATGGGTGCGCCATATCCGGGGTACAGTGGTATTGGACCTGCCGAGTATCGGTGGGTCGTTCCACGAAAGCGGATGCCCGGTCGGTGGCCCGATCGGCTCCAACCGACCGCCCTCCCCCGTGGCGCGTACGAGACGTACGCACAGCAGGAGGGACACCGCTCGCGGCAGGAGTGCCTGAGCGTTGGCAGTGGTCCCGCGCCACCGGCTGTATCAGGCCGGCCCCGTACGAACCCGTACATCGGTGCGGTACGACCCCCTTCGCCGCCTCACGCCGCGTCTCACAGAAGAGGCAAGATTCTGTCTACGTTTCGAGACCTTGGGATTTTCCCCGAGACGGCCGAGGCCCTGGAGGCCGTCGGCATCATTTCTCCCTTTCCCATCCAGGAGCTGACGCTCCCCGTCGCCCTCTCCGGCAACGACGTCATCGGCCAGGCCAAGACCGGCACGGGTAAGACCCTGGGCTTCGGTCTGCCGCTCCTGGAGCGCGTCACGGTCCCCGTGGACGTGGAGGTCGGCAGGGCACGGCCCGAGCAGCTGACCGAGGCGCCGCAGGCGCTGGTGGTCGTGCCCACCCGCGAGCTGTGCCAGCAGGTCACCAACGATCTGCTCACCGCCGGCAAGGTGCGTAATGTCCGGGTGCTGGCCATCTACGGCGGCCGTGCCTACGAGCCGCAGGTCGAAGCGCTGAAGAAGGGCGTCGACGTCATCGTCGGCACGCCCGGCCGGCTGCTCGACCTGGCGGGCCAGAAGAAGCTCGACCTCTCCCAGGTCAAGAGCCTGGTCCTGGACGAGGCCGACGAGATGCTCGACCTGGGCTTCCTGCCCGACGTCGAGAAGATCATCCAGCTGCTGCCGGCCAAGCGCCAGACGATGCTGTTCTCCGCGACCATGCCCGGCCAGGTCATCTCCCTGGCCCGCCGCTACATGTCGCAGCCCACGCACATCCGCGCCACCGCGCCGGACGACGAGGGCCAGACCGTCGCCAACACCACCCAGCACATCTTCCGCGCGCACTCCATGGACAAGCCGGAGCTGGTCTCCCGCATCCTCCAGGCCGAGGGCCGGGGCCTGGCGATGGTGTTCTGCCGTACGAAGCGGACCGCCGCCGATATCGCCGACCAGCTCGCGCGGCGCGGTTTCGCGTCCGGCGCGGTGCACGGCGACCTCGGCCAGGGCGCCCGTGAGCAGGCGCTGCGCGCCTTCCGCAACGGCAAGGTCGATGTGCTGGTCTGCACCGACGTCGCGGCCCGCGGCATCGACGTCGAGGGTGTGACCCATGTCATCAACTACCAGTCGCCCGAGGACGAGAAGACCTACCTGCACCGCATCGGCCGTACGGGCCGCGCGGGCGCCAAGGGCACCGCGGTCACCCTCGTCGACTGGGACGACATCCCGCGCTGGAAGCTGATCAACAAGGCGCTGGACCTCTCGTTCGACGAGCCGGAGGAGACCTACTCCACCTCTGCGCACCTCTACGAGCTGCTCAACATCCCCGCGGGCACCAAGGGCGTGCTGCCGCGCGCCGAGCGCACCCGGGCCGGGCTGGCCGCGGAAGAGGTCGAGGACCTGGGCGAGACCGGCGGCCGCGGCCGTGGGCCCCGCAAGGCCGCCGTTGCCGCCGTGCAGGAGGAGCGCCCCGAGCGCACCCGTACGCCACGCCAGCGCCGCCGCACCCGCGGCGGCACGCCGATGGACGGCCCGGC
>NZ_QUAC01000444.1 GCF_003389455.1 Streptomyces inhibens
CGCGGCGGGCCGGGCCCGGCGGAAATGACCCGCCGCGCCCGGCCCGCCGGCCGGATGCCGGCTACCAGATCTGGTCGACCCACTCCGGGTGGTCGATGAACGGGTTCCGGTTGTGCTGGTACTTGTCGAATATCACCTGGTTACGGTGCTGTTCGAAGGCGGACGGCGGGTCCTGCTTGCTCCACTCCTTGAGGACCGAGAGCCGGCCGATGTACGGCTGGGAGCCGTTGTCGACCTTGTCGTTGGGCTCCAGGTCGGGGAATCCGTCGTCGCCGTCATAGCGGACGGCCATGTAGAGGATCATGCGGGCGACATCGCCCTTGTCCGCGTCGCGGGGCTCGAAGGAGTCGCCGTCGGTGTAGTTGCCCGGCGCCTCGCCGACCTCCGTACCGCCGTCGTCGAAGTCCTTGTTGCCCCGGGTGCTGTTGACGGACACATCCGCCGGGCGCAGATGGTGGATGTCGGTTCCGGGTCCGGTGGCGGTACCGAAGTCGCCATGGGACTTCGCCCAGACGTGCTCACGATTCCAGTCGTCCGGATTGCCGCCGTTGGAGTTCTTGCTCTGCGAACGCCCGGAATACAGCAGAATGACGTTCGCGCTGTTGGCCGGGTCCTCGTCGGTGTTCTTGAGGGCGTCCCAGACCTGGGAGTACGTCAGCTTTCCGGTCTGGGTGCTGCTGATGATCCGGTGCAGCGAATCCTTGAGCGCCTGGCCGGTCTTGCCTATGGCGTCTTTGTAGTACGTGTCGTCATATGCCGTGTCGTCAAATGCGCCGACGGATATGGACGCACGCTGAGCTATGGACGCGGTGCCGGATCCGTGGTGTGCGGCCGGGGCGGCGGTCGCACTGGCCGGGATCTGTGCAGCCACCGCCACGCATACCGTTCCTACGGCGATGGCCAGCGCGGTGCGCCCGCGGCGGGTTACGCGGATGTTGTCCACGAAGGGTGTCCTCTCCCCGAATTGTGGCACCGTGCCGTGAAATGTGTGGGGCACGGCCGGCGCCGGCCGTTGGGAATACGGCCGCAGGAAGCTTTCCATCGCGGTAATCACCACAGTGTGAACACGAGGGAAGGATTATGTGTCCACCCCGTGGCAACTACCGAATTCCCCCGAAACCGCGGCACCGCGATCGATCCGCCGTCAGGAGCGGGCCGTACACAGGTATTTCGGGTCGGCAGCCGGGGCGGCAACCGGTTCCGGCTCCGGCTCCAGGTCGACCACATCCGGCACCGCCGCCGATGCCGCACCGGAGCGGCGGAGGAGGTCCGGCACCAGGGTGCCGATCCCGATGACGGCCAGCGCGGCGCCGACCCACAACGGCGCCCGGAATCCAAAGGAGTTGATCGCCAGACCGCCGACCGAGGAACCGACGATGACACCGAGGGTGATGAAGGAGGAGTGCACCGTATTCACCAACGGCCGTGCATTTCCGGTGCGTTGTACGCGCGTGGCCATGGCCGGATTCATCGTGACACCGACCAGACCGATCCCCGTCATCAGCATCACCGCCGGCACGGCGAGGTGGGCGAACACGGCGAACCCGACGAGAAAGAGGAAATTCAGTGCCAGGCCGACGAGTTGGACGGCAACCGCGTGCCGGTCGGCCAGCCGCCCGACGACGGTGTTGCCGAGGACGGTCGCGGCACCGTATCCGATAAGCAGCAGCGGAACGGTGTCCGCGCGGAATCCGGTGACCTCGGTGAGAATCGGATGGAAATAGCTGAACGCGGAGAACGTCGCGCCGATGATCAGTGTGCTGGTGGACAGCGCCAGCCACAGCCGGGGATTTTTGAAGGCGACGAGTTCCTCCCGGACGCCGCCACCACCCTCGGCGCGTCCCAGCCGGGGCACTCCGGCAAGTGTGGCGAGCGCGGCAAGCACCGTGATCCCCGAAATGACCCAGAACGCCACCCGCCAGCCGAAACGTTCACCGACAATCGTCGACAGCGGAAGGCCCAGCAGAGTGCCGAGCATCAGCCCGTTCATGGCCAGTGCGATGGCGCGGCCGCGGACCTCCGGCCGGGTCAGCTGGACGCAGAGCGAAATCGCCACTCCGAAGAATGCCTGCGAGGCGACCCCGGTGACGATCCGCGCCGCCAGCATGACCCCGTAGTCCGGCGCGAGAGCGGCCAGCACATTGCCCGCCAGGAATATTCCGAACAGCGCCATCAGGGCCGTTTTCTGTCGGAGCTTCAGCATCGCGACGGTAAGGAACGGCCCGCCGGCCGCCATGGCCACGGCGAAGGCGGTGATGAGATAGCCGATCCGCGGGATGCTCACCGCCAGCCCCGCAGCCATCTGCGGCATCAGCCCGGCAACCACGAACTCGCTGGTCACCATGGCGAAGATGCCCATGGCCAGCAGATACACCGCGCGCGGCATGACTCGGCCCTCCCTTTTCGCAACCGATCGTTCCAATATGCGGGCAGGCGAAATCCCCCGATATCCAGGGGTGATGCACCGGGTCGGACACGCCGCCCCCACCTGCGTCGAGGACTCTACAACACTTTGGACCGACCGTTCCAAAACCATGGGTGCAAGCTCGAAGCCCCCTCAGGCAGGCCGACGGCCACGCTCAGGAACGCGGTTTGTCCCACACCAGCGAATAGCGCCACAGCAGATGGCGGCGGAAGCGGCTGCCCGGCAGACAGTCGCGCGCCGCGCGCCGGACCTCACGCCATGTCATGTCCGTGTCCTCGATCGGCATCCCCGGCGGTCCGCTCTTGCCGCCTCGGCGCCGGGCCAGAATCCGGGCGGCGGGTACGCCCGCACCGCTGATGATCCAGTCCAGCGGCGTCCCGTTGCTCGCCAGGCCAACGATCACGAGCCGGCCGCCGGGCGCGAGCAGCTCGGCCATCCGGCCGGCCGCGGCCACGAAGTCCAGATGGTGGATGACGGCCACGGCGGTGATGAGGTCATGGCCGCCGGCCGCGACGCCGTCCGCCGTCATGAAGTCCGCCTCGACGAACGTGGCGTTCGGGACCTGTGCGCCGCCCTCGCGGGCCAGCCGGATCATCTCCGCCGACCGGTCCACGCCGGTCACCTCTTGGATCCGACCGGCCAGCTTGCGGACCAGCAGACCGTCGCCGCATCCGATGTCCAGCGCCCGCGCACAGCCGTCCGGCACGGCGTCGAGCACCAGCCGGTGGTAGTGCACATTGTGATTCCAGTACGGGTCCGGCGATCCGTCAGAGGGAGACATCCGGCAAGCCTAAAGGGGCGCGCAGCCCGCTGTGCGTCCTATCGGGTGAACCCTCGCCCTCCTCGCAACCGAAAGGGCACGGCAGGCTTCCGAACACCTGACACCTTCTTCTTCGTCGAATTCCCCGAACCCTTCGACCGCGAGTTGTGGAGGCCCCGATGTCGCTGTACTGCCCCGCTCCCCCGCCGTACGGCGCGGTGCCGGATTATGTGCTGGCTCCCCCGCGCGCCGAGGACCGCCTCAACACCTGCGCGTTCGCCACGGATCTCCTCCTCCCGCCGCCCCGCCCGGAGGACCGGCTGCCTCTCGGGCCGACCCACCCCCATGACCGGCCGCTCCCTCCCCCGCGCCCCGAGGACCGGCTGCAGGCGCCCGTGGCCCTGCCCGATCGCCGGCGGCTGGACATCCAGGCCGCGCTCACCGCGGCCGGTGTCGCGCCGGCGGACGGGGACGCGGCCGCGGTGGCGGAGCTGACGGGCCTGAGCGACGCCGCCGTCCGTGCCGTCATCGACTGGATCGGGGCCGCCGCGCGGACGTCGTGGCCGCGGCCCCACGCGGTCTGAACGAGCCCTCGCCGGTCACCGCAGACCGGGCAGGCTGCGCAGTTCACCGATCTTCAGGGCGCGGGCCAGGCCGAGGAAGATCAGGGCCATGGTGAGGCCGCCGGCGGCCAGGGCCAGCGCCGGGGTCCAGCCCGCCGACACGGGCACGCCGGTGCAGGCCCGGGCCGCGAGCCAGCCGACCGCCCCGGCGATGGCGGCGGACGCGGTCAGCTTGCCGTAGGTACGGCACAGGCGCCGGCCGTCGAGGCGTCCGGACAGTCGCCGGCGCAGCAGCAGCGCGGTGACCAGCAGCCCGATTCCGTACGCGACGGTGTAGGCGCCGGCCATCGCGGTGACCGACCAGCGGGCCGGCAGCAGCAGATGGCACGCGGTGGCCAGGGCGATGTTGACGGCGCTGATCCAGAAGGCCATCCAGAACGGCGTACGGGTGTCCTCGAAGGCGTAGAAGCCGCGCAGCAGCAGGTACTGGGCAGAGAACGGGATCAGGCCGAGCCCGAAGGCCTGGAGCATATGTCCGGCGGGCGCGGCCGAGGCGACGTCCACCGTGCCGTGCGCGAACAGCAGTTGGGCGGTCTGCGGACCGAAGGCGAGGAAGAAGAAGGCCGCCGGGACGATGATGACGCCGCTGATGCGCAGCGCCCGGGAGAGGTCGTTGCGCAGATCGTCCAGTCGGTGTTCGGTGACCGCCCGGCTCATCCGCGGCAGCAGCGCCGTCACCAGCGAGACGGTGACGATCGACTGCGGCAGCATCCAGATGGTCTGGGCGTAGCTGTAGGCGGTGTATCCCACGCCCGCGGTGGGCAGTTGCTGGTCCGCGGCGTTGGCGTAGTGGGTGACGACGGTCATCGCGGCCAGGTTGGCGAGCACGAACAGCAGGGTCCAGCGGGCGGCCGCGATGCTCTTGCGCAGGCCGGTGCCGCGCCAGTCGAAGCGCGGCCGGAAGCGGAAGCCGGCGGCGCGTACGAACGGGATCAGGGCCAGGCCTTGTACGGCGATGCCGCCGGTGGTGGCGAAGCCCAGCAGGTCGATCTGGCCGGGGGTGATGTCCTCGATACGGTCCGGGCCGGCCAGCAGGCCCACGTAGATGCCGAACATCGCGATCAGCACGAAGTTGTTGAGGACCGGCGTCCACATCATCGCGCCGAACTTGCTCCGGGCGTTGAGGACTTGGCCGAGGATGAAGAACAGTCCGTAGAAGAAGATCTGCGGGAGCAGGAAGCGGGCGAAGACCACGGTGAGTTCGAAGGCGGCGTGGGTCTTGGGGGTGTCGGGCGTGTAGACGGCGACGATCTGCGGCGCGGCCCAGACCGAGAGCAGGGTGCCGACCGCGAGCACGCTCAGGACGAGGGTGACCAGCCGCTGTTCGTAGGCGCGGCCGCCGTCCGCGTGCTCGGCCCTGGCGCGGACCAGCTGCGGCACCAGCACCGAGTTCAGCGCGCCGCCGATCAGCAGGGTGTAGATGCTCATCGGGACGACATTGGCGGTGTTGTACGTGGTGGCGAGCAGGCCGGTGCCGAGCGCGCCCGCCTGGAGCACCTGCCGGATCAGTCCCGTGCCCCGGGAGACCACGGTTCCCAGCGCCATCAGGAGCGAGGAGCGCAGCAGGCCGCCGCCCTTGCCGTCCTTTCTGCGCGCGGCGTGGCGACGCCGCCCCGGGGGCGGTGTCCCCTCTGCCGGTTCCCGCTCACGGCCGGGCGGCGGGCCGTCGTCGAATATCTGCCCGGCCAGGTGCCCGTCCGGCACGCGCAGCGGCAGCGTGTCGTGTGATGCGTGTGGTGTCCCCTCCAACATGCCGTCAATCTACGTCGAACCCCGGGCGGAACTGGGCCGATCGGGCGCCGCGGGCGCACCGGAAGAGGCTGCGCCGGGCAGCGGGCGGGCGCGGTCCGGGTCGAGCAGCGGGGCGAGCAGGTCACCGTGGCGGGCGCAGCGGGGGGCGATATCGCTGAAGAGGAAGGTGAGTTGCTCCGGGTCGGTGCAGTCGGCGATCTCGTCCCAGGTGACGGGGGTGGAGACGGTGGGGGTGGCGCGGGCGCGCAGTGTGTAGGCGACGGCGGTGGTCTTGGCGGCGGCGTTCTGGGAGAAGTCGATGAAGACCTTGCCGGGGCGCAGTGCCTTGGTCATCTTGTGTACGACGAGGTCCGGGAGGGCCGCCGCGGCCTCGACGGCGAGGGTCTTGGCGTAGGCGGTGGTCCGCTCGGAGGGGGTGGGCTCGATGGGCACGATGAGGTGCAGGCCCTTGGAGCCGCTGGTCTTGGCGTAGACGTCCAGGCCGTCCGCCGCCAGCCGGTCGTGCAGCCACTGTGCCGCGGCGCAGCACTCCACGATGGTGGCCGGGGCGCCGGGGTCCAGGTCGAGGACGAGGCGGTCGGCGATCCCCGGCGCGTGCCGCGTCCACTGCGGGGTGTGCAGCTCGACGACCAGGTTCGCGGCCCAGACCAGCGAGGGCAGGTCCTGTAGCAGGACCTGCCGGGTGGGCCCCGACGTCGAATGGGGGACCTCACAGGTCTTCACCCAGGAGGGGGTGCCGGGCGGCACGTTCTTGGTGAAGAAGAGCTGGCCGTCCGGCCCGTCGGGGTAGCGCAGGAAGGACAGCGGCCGGTCGTGGAGGTGCGCGAGCAGCGCGCCTGCGGTGGTGGTCCAGTAGTGCAGCACCTCCCCCTTGGTGGTGCCGGTCTCGGGATAGAGGACCTTGTCCAGGTTGGTCAGCGAGAGGCGCCGCCCCTCCACGACGGTGATCGGCGACATACGATGAGAATCCCACACAAGGGATGAAATATGCGTTCTATTTGGAATGGGTCCATATCGTTCGGCCTGGTCACCATCCCCGTGAAGACGTACAGCGCCACCGACCGCACCTCGTCGGTCTCGTTCGTACGCATTCATGAGAAGGACGGCGCGCAGATCCAGTACCGGAAGATCTGCGAGCTGGACGGCGAGGAGGTCCCGAACGAGGAGGTCGGCAAGGGCTATCAGGCGCCGGGCGACGACGCCATCGTGCCGATCACCGACGACGATCTGTCGCGGCTGCCGCTGCCGACCGCCAAGACGCTGTCGATCCTGGCGTTCGTCGACCCCGCCGAGATCGACCCCCTCCAGCTGGACAAGTCCTACTACCTGGGCCCCAACGGGGCGGCCGCCACCAAGCCGTACACGCTGCTGCGGGAGGCGCTGGAGCACCATCAGAAGGTCGCGATCGGCAAGGTGGCGATGCGGGGGCGGGAGTCGCTGGCGATGCTGCGGGCGCACGACGGGGCGATCGTGATGCATTCGCTGCTGTGGCCCGATCAGCTCCGGCCCGCCAACGGTGTCGTGCCCGAAGAGGTCGAGATCCGCGAGAAGGAGCTGACGCTGGCCGAGACCCTGATGGACTCCCTCGGCGAGCTGGACCCCGGCGAACTCCACGACGACTACCGCGAGGCCGTCGAGGAGCTGGTCGCCGCCAAGCTGGAGGGCGAGGAGCCGGTCGCCCCCGCGACCGGCACGTCCGGCGCCCAGGTCATCGATCTGACGGCGGCCCTGGAGAAGAGCGTGCGGGCGGCGCGGGGGACGCAGGAGGGCGGCGCGGAGTCGGCATCGGCGTCCGTGACCCCCATACGGGGGCGGAAGACGACGAAGAAGACCACCGCGGCCGAGGCGAAGACCACGGCCAAGACCACGGCAAAGAAGGCCCCCGCGAAGAAGACGGCGTCCGCGCCGAAGACCGCCTCGACGGCCAAGAAGACCGCGTCGAAGAGCACCGCGAAGACCCCGGCGGAGTCCCGCGCGAAAAAGACCGCGAAGACAACGGCGGAGAAGTCCACCAAGACGACCTCGAAGACAACGGCGACGGCAACCGCGACGGCAACCGCGAAGAGAACTACGGCGAAGAAGTCGGGCAAGCAGTCGTCCGCCTAGCGTCTCGCGCCTGCTCGCCCGTTCTAGAGTCTGGGTATGGCTTCAGACGAGGGGACCACCCGCATCGACAGCTGGATCTGGTCCGTACGGCTCACCAAGACCCGTTCGCTGGCCGCGGCGGCCTGCCGCGCGGGGCACGTACGGGTCAACGGCGAACGGGTGAAGCCGGCCCATGCCGTGCGCAACGGCGACGAGGTGCGGCTGCGGCACGATGGCCGGGAGCGGATCGTGGTGGTCTCGCGGCTGGTCCGCAAGCGGGTGGGCGCGGTGATCGCCGCCGAGTGCTTCATCGACAACAGCCCGCCGGCCCCGCCGCGCGAGGAGATCCCGGTGATCGCCCATCGCGACCGCGGCACCGGGCGCCCCACCAAGCGTGACCGCCGCGAGATCGATCAGCTGCGCGGCCACTGAGCCGAACCGGGCCCGCTGACTGCCGGAGGCCGGGCGTCCGGCAGTCAGCGGGCGGGCCCATGCGGCCGGCAGTCCTACGCGGCGGGCAGCGCGTCCAGATACACCCACTGGCCGTTCTCGCGGACGAAGCGGCTGTTCTCGTACTGGCTGTCGGCGTGCCCGTGCAGGCTGTAGTGCGCGCGGAACTCCACCGTGCCCTCGGCGTGGAAGGCGCTGCCCCCGGTCGTGCCGAGGATGTCCAGCCCGGTCCACCGCTGCGCCGGTTCGAGAGCGAGGCTGCCGGGGCGGGTCGACGGGTGCCAGGTGCGCAGCAGATAGCCGGTGTCACCGACGGCGAAGGCGCTGTAGCGCGAGCGCATCAGCCGCTCCGCGGTCGGGGCGGCGGCGCGGCCCTCGTGGAAGGGGGCACAGCAGTCGCGGTAGGCCTCGGCGCGTCCGCAGGGGCAGGGCGAGGTGGGGGTGACCGCGGCCGGGCGGCGCGGCTTGTTCTTCGGCTTGGACACCCCACGATTGTGCCGGTCGGCGGGGGCGGGCCACGACACGCCGACCACACGCCGGAGCGGCACGCCCTGGAGCTGCACCCATTTGGGGAATTTCAACGATAAATCACCCATTTGCAGCTTTTGGTGGCTTGATTCGTGCTGTGAGGCTGGAAGAACTCACGGTGACCGTCCCCACCACCCAGGAGAGAACCTCATGATTCTGTCCATTTCCGGCGTCGTCCTGCTCGGTGTCATCGTCTTCCTCTTCTTCCGCAAAGACGGCCTGAAGTTGTCCCACGCCCTGGTCTCCGCGCTCTTCGGGTTCTACCTCGCCAGCTCCGCCATCGCGCCGAGCATCAAGGCCGGCGGGGCGAGCCTGGCCAGTCTCCTCGGGGGGATCAAGATCTAGGGCAGGCACTTGACCCGCCCGACGACCTCATCCGGCGCACCTCCACGGTCCCCGCCCGAACGGGCCGCACCACGCCCCGTCCGGGCGGCTCCGTGCGCTGCACGCCCCCGGCTCGCCGCCCACGCCGAGCCCCCGACGACCGCACGAGCAACAGGAGAAGACGTGGCCCGGCGCCCCTTGCCCCGCATCCTGACCGACAGCGCACCGATCGCCCGTATGGCCAACAGCGCGCCGCTCGCCCGCGGCCGCGAACTCGCGCGTACCGCCGCCGACAGCGCCTCCGATGTGTTCCATCCGCTGATCACCATCGGCCGGGGACTGCGCCGGCTGGCGGCGGCCGGCCGGGGACGCTGGGCCCGGACGCCCAAGGAGCACCGCGGTCCGATGCTCGTCTTCGTGGCCGGGTGCGTGGTGATCGTGGCTCTGGTGCCGTACGGGCCGCTGCTCGCCCTGATCGCGGTGATGGGTGCGGGGGCATGGGCGGGCCGGGAGCGCACCACCGTGGAGACCGGCCCCACCGAGGCCGAGACCGAGCGGCTGCGGGCGCTCTACGAGGCGCTGGTGCCGTACCTCTCCGTCGAGGGTGACCCCAGCCCTCTGTACGCGCACGACGGCGACTGGGAGCAGGCCTTCGGCGCGTACGCCTTCGACGACAGCGGGCGGCTGGAACGTCTGCAGCTGAAGTACCCGGCGTACTTCACCGACGGTGAGGACCGGTCCCGGGCCCGCATCGAGCAGGTGCTGTACGCCAAGGCCGGCCGCGGCCGGGAGTACCACTTCGCCTGGGACGAACTGGCCAACCAGCTGACCCTGACCGTCCTGGGCGCGCTGCCCACCGATATCGCCGCGCAGCGCTTCGTCACCGCGCCGGGCGAGACGGTGCTCGGCTTCACCGACCCGGATTCCGTACAGCGGACCCTGCCGGTCGCCGGCGGGGAGGAGCCGCGGGATGTGCCGCCGGTGGTGTGGCGTACGGGGCAGCGCTCCACGGAGCCGCATCTGCTCGTCCTGGGGCAGCCGGGGACCGGCTCCACGACGCTGCTGCGCTCGATCGCGCTACAGGCGCTGCACCACGGCGATGTGCTGGTCATCGACGGCAGCGGCACCGGCGAGTTCGGGTGCCTGGCCGGGCGTCGTGGCGTGCTCGGGGTGGAGTGCGGACTGGCCGGGGCGCTGGCGACGCTGGAGTGGGCCTCGCACGAGACCGAGCGGCGGCTGATCGCGGCGAACCGGGCGCGGCAGGCCGGCCGGCCCGCGCCGGACGACACCCGGCGGCCGCTGTGGATCATCGCGGACCGTCCGACCGCGCTGGCCCATGTCGCGGTCGCGGAGGGACGGGACGATCCGCAGCGGTGGCTCCAGGTACCGCTGCGGCACGGCCGGGCGGCCCATGTGACGGTGGTCGTGGCCGACCAGTTCGAGAGCGCCGAGCTGCTGAGCGATCCGGTGCGGGCGCACACCAAGGCGCGGGTGGTGCTCGGCCCGGCCACCGTGGAGGAGGTACGGGCGGTGCTCGGGGCACCGCCGCACACCACGCCGACGGCGAGCGTGCCGCCGGGGCGCGGCTATGCGCGGCTGGGGACCGGGCCGGTGCTGCGGCTCCAAGTGCCCGCCACGCCCGACCCGCTCGACAGTGCGACGAGCGAGGTACAGCGGCGGGCGGTGCTGGCGCTGCTGCCGGAGCGCACCGTTCCGGTCGATGCGGAGGCGCCCGCCACGGCGGACGACGAGCCCGCGGTGGCCGAGGCGGAGCCGCCCCCCGATGCGGCGAAACCCGCTGCCGAGCCGGTGGGCGCGACCACCCGGGTGTCGACCGTCAAGGGCGGAGAATCCCGTGTGGTGAACGGCTCGGTGGAGGTCGTTCGCGCGGAGGGGTGAGGGTGGAGGGCACGGGTGAGGGACCGTACGGCCGACGGACCCGCGTACGGCCCACGGACCCGCATCCGCCATCCGTCTCCTGACCAACCGTCAGGCGACAAACGAATGCCGCAGCTCCGCCTCCGCCGGTGCGCCCGTCGCGACCAGTCGCGCGGCGCCGGCCAGCCGGACCGCGGCCTCGTCGGCGACCGCTCCGTTGACCGTGAACGGCAGCCGCACAAAGCCCTCGAAGGCGCCGTCCACGCCGAACCGCGGGCCGGAGGGCACCCGCACCCCGAGCCGCTCCCCCGCCTCCGCGATCCGGGAGCCGGAGAGTCCGCCGGTACGCGCCCACAGCGTGAGACCGCCGCGGGGGACGCTGAACTCCCAGTCGGGGAGGTGCCGGCGGAGTGCGGCGACGATCGCATCGCGGTTCTCGCGGGCCTGGTCGCGGCGGATGCCGATGGCCTGTTCCCAGCCGCCGTTCTCCAGGAGCGAGGCGATGGCGAGCTGCTCCAGGACCGGCGAGCCCAGGTCGGAGTAGGCGCGGGCGGCGACCAGGCTGCGGATGATGTCGGGCGCGGCGCGCACCCAGCCGATCCGCATCCCGGCCCAGAACGCCTTGCTCGCCGAGCCGACGGTGATCACGGCGCTGCCCGCGGGGTCGAACGCGCAGACCGGGCGGGGCGGTTCGGCGTCCTCGTCCAGCTGGAGCTCGGTCATGGTCTCGTCGACGACGAGGAGTGTGCCGGCCGACCGCGCGGCATCGACCAGGCGGCGGCGCTGCTCCTCGGTGGCGAGGGTGCCGGTGGGGTTGTGGAAGTCGGCGACGACATACGCCATACGCGGGGCGGCGTCGCGCATGACCTGGCGCCAGGCCGGGATGTCCCAGCCGGCCAGCCGCTCGCCGAGGGCGACCGGGACGAGCCGGGCACCGGCGTCCCGCATCAGCTGGAGGATGTTGGCGTAGGACGGGGAGTCGACGGCCACCCGCTCGCCGGGGCTCGTACACAGGCGGCAGATCGCGGCGACGGCGCCCATCGCGCCCGTGGTCACCATGATCTGTTCGGGCATGGTGGGGATACCGCGGGCGGTGTAGCGCTCGGCGAGGGCCTGGCGCAGTACGGGCAGGCCGGCGGGGTAGTCGCCGTGGGTGTGGGCGTAGAGCGGGAGGCCGGCCATCGCGCCCTGGACGGCGCGGGTGAGCCAGGGTTCGGGGGCCGGGAGGGCGGCGCAGCCGAGGTCGATCATGGAGCCGGCGGCCTCGGGGGGCAGCGGTTCCAGGCCACGGGTGGGCAGTGGGTTGCTGGCCGGGACGGCGGTCCAGCTGCCGGAGCCGCGCCGGGACTCCAGGAACCCCTCGGCGCGCAGCGCCTCGTAGGCGGCGGCGACGGTGGTGCGGCTGACGCCGAAGGCGGCGGCCAGCTCACGCTCGGCGGGGAGCCGGGCGGCGACCGGCACCCGGCCTTCCAGTACGAGGAGGCGTACGCCGTCGGCGAGGCTGCGGTAGGCGGGCAACTTTCGGCCGCCAACGGCGAGTTCGGCGGCTCGCGGGTCCTGCGACCGGAGCAGCCGGGCGAGTTGGGGCGCACCTACCGCTGAAGTCCACTGAGCCATGAAGATCAGTCCACCTTCCCCGAATTGGCTCTACTTCCCGAGCCGGGACACGCCACATGGTGTCATGCGTCGGTCCAATCCTGCCAGGAGGGGGAAAAGTCGTGTCAATAATCAGGCCCGTTTCCACAACAAGGGAAGTCGGCCCGCGGAGGGGACTGCTGGCGCGCCGGCTGGTTCAGCTCTATACGGGACTGACGCTGTACGGCGTGAGCATGGGGCTGATGCTGCGCGCCGAGCTGGGCCTGGAGCCCTGGAGCGTGCTGAACCAGGGCATATCCCGTCATACGGGGCTGTCGATCGGCACCGTCACCATCGTGTCCGGCGCGCTGATCCTGCTGCTGTGGATCCCGCTGCGCCAGCGCCCCGGCCTGGGCACGGTGTCGAACGTGGTGATCCTCGGGGCGGTGATGGACGCCACACTGGCCTGGGTGCCGGAGCTCGACTCGCTCGGTGCCCGTATTCCGCTGCTGGCGTTCGCCGTCCTCCTCAACGGCGTGGCGACCGGCCTGTACCTCTCCGCCCGCTTCGGCGCGGGGCCGCGCGACGGTCTGATGACCGGGCTGCACCAGCGGACCGGACGCCCCGTGCGCCTGGTGCGGACCTGCATCGAGGTGACGGTGCTCGCGGCCGGCTTCCTGCTCGGCGGGTCTGTCGGGGCCGGCACGGTGGTCTATGCGCTGGCCATCGGGCCGATGGCGCAGTTCTTTCTGCGCCGCTTCGCGATCAAGGGCCTGCCCGAGCAGCCGTCCCGGGTGGTGGCCGGCGGAGTGCCTTCACCTGAGCGCGCAATACTGCCGGAGTGACCCCAGCGATACGCATCCGCCACGCCTATCTCGACCACCCCACTCCGCTCCCCTTCGCCCACCGGGGCGGGGCCGCGGACGGCCTGGAGAACACCTCCACCGCCTTCCGCCGCGCGGTCGACCTCGGCTACCGCTATCTGGAGACCGATGTGCATGCCACCTCGGACGGACAGCTGGTCGCCTTCCACGACGCGACCCTCGACCGCGTCACCGACACCCGCGGCGCGATCGCGCAGCTTCCGTGGCGGGCGGTGCGCCAGGCCCGGGTAGGCGGCCGGGAGCCGCTGCCGCTGTTCGAGGAGCTGCTGGAGGAGTTCCCCGCGGCGCGCTGGAACGTCGACCTCAAGGCGGACGCCGCGCTGGCGCCGCTGCTCGATCTGCTGCGCCGCACCAACGCCTGGGACCGGGTGTGTGTCGGCTCGTTCTCGGAGGCCCGGGTGGCGCGGGCGCAGCGGCTGGCCGGCGGGCGGATGGCGAGCTCGCTCGGCACCCGTGGCGTGGCCGGTCTGCGGATGCGCTCGTACGGCCGCGGGGTGCTGCCGCTCGACCGGCTGCTGGGTGCGGCGGTGCGGCGCAGCGCGATCTGCGTACAGGTCCCCGAGCGGCAGTCCGGCATCCCGGTCGTCGATCCGCTGTTCCTGCGCGCCGCGCATGCGCTGGGCATGCAGGTGCATGTCTGGACGATCAATGACGCGGATCGGATGAGGGCGCTGTTGGATCTTGGCGTCGATGGCATCATGACCGATCACATCGAGACGCTGCGCACGGTCCTGACCGAGCGGGGGTGCTGGGTCCAGGGCGCATGAGAGGGGCCTTCGGCGCCCTGTGCCCCTCGGCCGTCCGCCGCGCCTGACGGGGACAACACGACGGGGGTGGGCGTGGAGAGCGCACAGGCAGTGGCCGAGGCCACGGACGAGGCGGCCGGCCGGCGCCGCGAACAGCGCGGCTGGTACTGGTACGACTGGGCAAACAGCGTCTACTCGACGACCGTGCTGTCGGTGTTCCTGGGGCCGTACCTGACATCGGTGGCGAACGCCGCGGCGGACGCGGACGGCTTTGTGCACCCCCTGGGCATTCCGGTGCGCGCGGGCTCCTTCTATGCGTACGCGGTCTCGACGTCGCTGCTGCTGTCGGTGCTGGCGATGCCGGTCGCCGGGGCGCTGGCCGACCGGACCGGCCGGAAGAAACCGCTGCTGGGCTGCTGCGCGTACGCGGGCGCCGCGGCGACGACCGGGATGTTCTTCCTGGGCGGCGAGCGCTATCTGCTCGGCGGGGTGCTGCTGGTCATCGCGAATGTGTCGTTCGTGGTGTCGATGATGCTCTACAACTCCTTTCTGCCGCAGATCGCCGGGCCCGACGAACGCGATGCGGTCTCCTCCCGGGGCTGGGCCTTCGGCTACGCGGCCGGGGCGCTGGTCCTGATAGCCGATCTGGTGCTCTACAGCGGGCACGACTCCTTCGGCGTCTCCGAGGGCACCGCGGTACGGATCTGCCTGGCGTCGGCGGGGCTGTGGTGGGGCGCGTTCTCGGTGATTCCGCTGCGGCGACTGCGCGACCGGCGGGCGGCGGGCGGAGCAGGGCCCGGCGGGGCCGGCGGCGCCGTCCTCGGCCAGGGGTGGCGGCAGCTGCGGGAGACGCTGCGCGATATGCGCCGCCACCCGCTCACGCTCTCCTTCCTGCTGGCCTATCTCGTCTACAACGACGGGGTGCAGACGGTGATCACCCAGGCGTCCGTCTACGGCTCCCAGGAGCTGAAGCTGGACCAGACGACCCTGATCGTGGCGATCCTGCTGGTGCAGGTGCTGGCCGCGGTGGGCGCCCTGCTGATGGGACGCCTGGCCCGGCACTACGGCGCCCGGCGCACGATCCTGGGATCGCTGGTGGCCTGGACGCTGACGATCTCGGCCGGCTCCTTCCTGCCCGTGAAGGCGCCCGGGTGGTTCTTCGTGCTGGCCGTCGGCATCGGCCTGGTCCTGGGCGGCAGCCAGGCGCTGTCGCGTTCGCTGTTCTCGCATCTGGTGCCGCGCGGCAAGGAGGCGGAGTACTTCTCCGCGTACGAGATGAGCGACCGGGGCGTGAGCTGGCTGGGGCCGCTGGTGTTCGGGGTCGCCTACCAGCTGACCGGGAGCTACCGGGACGCGATCGTGTCGCTGGTGGCGTTCTTCTTGGTCGGTTTTGTCCTGTTGGCGAGGGTGCCGGTGGGGCGGGCGATCGCGGCGGCCGGAAATCCCGTACCTGACCGGATTTAGTCCCAGGGGGTGCGGGCCGGTAGTGTACGCCTTTGGCTCACCAGGCGGACCGTTACTGCGCGCTCAACGATGGAAGGCGCTGGGTGACATCTGCTGCCAGATGTGACAAACCGGGCGCTGGTGGGTACAACAAGGGGCGGCACGACGGGCGACGCATGTCCCAATTACGGGAATCTTCACCGCCGACCGGACGTTGACCGGATGACGACGACAGCGACACCTGTCCTGTGGGCGACAAGCCCGGGAGGCACGATTCATGAGTGAGCGAGCTCTCCGCGGCACGCGACTCGTGGTGACCAGCTACGAGACCGACCGCGGCATCGACCTGGCCCCGCGCCAGGCGGTGGAGTACGCATGCCAGAACGGACATCGATTTGAGATGCCGTTCTCGGTTGAGGCCGAGATTCCGCCGGAGTGGGAGTGCAAGGTATGTGGTGCACCCTCTCTTCTGGTGGATGGCGACGGCCCCGAGGAGAAGAAGGGTAAGCCCGCGCGTACGCACTGGGACATGCTCATGGAGCGGCGCACCCGCGAGGAGCTCGAGGAGGTACTGGCCGAACGGCTGGCCGTCCTGCGCTCCGGCACCATGAACATTGCCGTGCATCCGCGCGACAGCAACCGCAAGTCCGCCTGACAACGGACTGCGCCAAGTAGCACGCAAGGGCCGGGGCCACTGCACTTCGCAGTGGCCCC
>NZ_QUAC01000442.1 GCF_003389455.1 Streptomyces inhibens
TGCCGCTGGCGGCCTGTTCGTCGGACAGCGGAGGCGAGGAGCCGGCGGGCGGCACCGGCAGCTCGGCGGCCGCTTCGGCGCCCTCCCCCAGCCCCACCCCGACCGTCGACCCCGACGCCTACCGCCATGCGCTGACCGGCGCCCTCGGCCCGCTCAACAGCGCACTGAGCGCGGTCGACAAGGCGGACGAGGGCGGATCGCTGGACAAGGCCCTGGACGCCGCCGCCACCAAGGCCGATGCCGCCGCGGACGCCCTGGAGACGGCCCGTACGCCGGACAACGCCACCACGGGCAACAGCCAGCTCGCCCTCGCGCTGCGCGCCTTGGGCCAGGACCTCAAGAGCGCCCGCGGCGACGGCGGCCGCTGCGCCACCTCGCCGCGCGTCGAACTCGGTACGGCCCAGGGCCCGAAGAGCGTCAAGGAGGCCGGTCGCACGCTCACCGCTCTCGGGTACGACGCCTCGCTGCGGCTGCCGCGTACGGAGCAGGCCAAGCACCGGCGGCTCGCCAACGGCTCGTTCGTCCGCGACGGCAGCCGGGGCGGTCTGGGGCGGCTGACGATCAACAACGGCACCAGCAGCGATGCGGTGGTGACGCTGACCCGCGGCGAGCGGACGGCGTTCGCCGTGTATGTACGCAAGGGCTCCGAGGCGACCGTGCGCAGCGTCAACAGCGGTTCGTACACGGTGTACTTCACCACCGGCGAGGACTGGAGCGCGGGCAAGCGGTCCTTCACCCGTGGGTGCAGCTTCGAGAAGTTCGACGACAAGGCGAACTTCCGGACGGTCCAGGTGTCCGGCGGAACGCAGTACACGGTGCTGAAGTTCACCCTGAACAAGGTGATCGGCGGCAATGCGACCACGAGTCAGGTGCCGCCGGGCGAGTTCCCCTCGTAGCGGTGGCCGGGGCGCCGCAGCGGCTCGGTATCATGGCGCCACGTGGGTGACAGCACTGTATGGACTCTGGCGATCGCGGCGGTGACCGGCGGCACGGCCGTGCTCGCCAGTTGGGTCACCGGCCGCGGCAGCACCCGGGCCGCCAAAATCCAGGCCGAGATCGGCGCGCGTGCGCAGCGCGCCGAGCGGCTGCGCGAGAGCCGGCGCACCGCCTATCTGGATCTGATCGAACAGACCCACCGGATGGGCGAGTTGTACTGGGAGATCTCCGCGGCGCTAGGGCTGCCCGGCTCCGACGCCCGTACCGCCGCCCTCGGTGTGCTGCACGACCGGGAGGTCGCCGAGTACGCGAAGATCCGTCGCTGTGCGCGCGTGGTCGAACTGGAGGGCCCGCCCTCGGCCGCCGCCGCGGCGCTCGCCCTCCAGAAGGCGACCGGCCCCTTCTACGAGGCCGTCACGGCCGATCTGGCCGGCGACTCCGACCACCGGCCCGATTTCGATGCCGCCTACAGGCCCTTCTGGGCGGCGCTGGAGAGGTTCGTGGACGCGGCGCGGGACGCCCATCAGAGGGAGTGAGACAGCGCGACCCGTGGCGGCGCGCCGCTCGAATGCTTCGGCGTTCTTCCAGCGGTACGGTCCGCCGTCGGCGGGAAGCCATAGTGCCCGTGCCGGGCGGGCGAGGGGCCGGGCGTCCTCAGGGGTTCCGGACTCGCTGACGCGCGCGGTAGGCGCGCAGATTGGCGGCGTTGCCGCAGGTCTTGACGTCGTGCCAGACCCCGCTGTTGTTACGGGAGCGGTCGTAGAAGGCCACCCGGCAGCGGGGGTTGCGGCAGGTCTTGAGGCGGCGGCGGGTGTCCGCCTGCTGTCCTTCCAGGATGGCGGCGAGGATCAGCGAGACCAGGCGCCGCCACCCCGTACCGCGTGGCTCCAGGCGGACGAGTCCGTCCTCGCCGAGCTGGAGCGCGGCGGTGGCGCTGTGCACCACCGGCGCGACGACCGCCCCCTCCCCGGATGTCGCGCCCTGCGCCGTCGCGGTCGCCTCGTGCAGAGCGTCGCGGAAGGCCCGGAGCTCCTCCAGCCCGTCGGCGTCCAGCTCCACCTGAGGGGCGGGTTGCCCGGTGGCCTGCGACCACTGGGCGATCGCCTCGTTCGCCCACGCCTGCGCGTCCTCCAGGGAGGCGAGGAGGTCCGGCTTCCGAGGGGTGCCCGCGGCGACGCTGTTGAGCAGGTCCTGGGCAAGGCCCAGCCCGTCGGGCGCGGGGTCCAGGTGGTAGCGGGCAGTGGCGGGCCAGGTCATCGCGATCACACCTCCTGGACGTCTTGCGGGCGGTCCATCTTTTCACAGGCGTACGGGATGCCTGCCGTTATGCGAGATCCGGCATAAGAAGCAGCTTCACTTGGCTTCTTTCCTCTGTGGCAGTCAGACCAGGCTGCCGAGCCGCGCCGCGTCGTACGGCACCGCCTCACCCAGCCGGCCGCTCAGCGCCTTGTCCGGCCAGTTGGGGTCGGCGACGATGGCGCGGGCGACGGCGACCAGGTCGAACTCGTCGCGCTCCAGGCGGTCCAGGAGCAGATCGATCCCGGTGGCGCCGGACTGCTGAGTACGGCTCCGCGGGCCGGAGAACTCCTTGTCCAGGCCGACGGATCCCACGGTCATCACGGCCTTGCCGGTCAGCTTCTTGGCCCATCCGGCGAGGTTCAGCCCGCTGCCCTCGAATTCGGGCAGCCAGTAGCGGCGGGTGGAGGCGTGGAAGGCGTCCACGCCGGCCGCGGCGAGCGGGGTGAGCAGCTGCTCCAGCTCCTCGGGGGTCTCGGCTATCCGGGCCTGGTAGTAGTCGGTCTTCCACTGCGAGAAGCGGAGGACGACCGGGAATCCGGGCGAGACGGCGGCGCGCACAGCGGCCACGATCTCGGCGGCGAAGCGGGCCCGGGAGGCGGGGGCGCCACCGTAGTCGTCGGTGCGCCGGTTGGTGTCCGCCCAGAGATAGTTGTCGATCAAGTAGCCGTGGGCGCCGTGCAGTTCGATGCCGTCGAAGCCGATGCGCTCCGCGGTCGCGGCCGCCTCGGCGAAGGCCCGGATCACCTCGTCGATGTCCCGCAGCGTCATCGCGGAGCCGTACGGACGGCCGTCGAGGCCCACGCCGGACGGGCCCTCGGCGGGGACGCCGGCCGGCAGGCTCCCGGGCTCGCGCGACATGCCCGTGTGCCACAGCTGCGGCATGATGCGGCCGCCCGCGCGATGAACCTCGTCGACGACCCGGGCCCAGCCGGCCAGCGCGTCCGCTCCGTAGAAGTGCGGCACATCGTGGTACGCCGCCGCGGCCGCGCGGTCGATGAAGGTGCCCTCGGTGACGATCAGCCCGGCCCCGCCGGCCGCCCGCCGTGCGTAGTACGCGGCGACGTTCTCACCGGGCACCCCGCCCGGCGAGAAGCACCGGGTCACCGGCGCCATGGCGATCCGGTTCCTGAGGGTCAGATCCCCGATGGTGAACGGCCGTCCCAGAAGCTGTGCGGCTCGTGAGTCCTCGTACGTCGTCATCGCCATGGTGCGCTCCTCCGCTGCGACAAGTTCAGCTGCAAGTCCAGCTGACGACATAACCGTAACACTTTTACTTCTGTCTAAGCGGTGCGATGGCCAGGAGGGCGACATCGTCGTGGAAGACGCGGGTGTGGCGGGGCAGGTCGGTGTTGAGGAAGTCGATGACGTCGCAGGGGCCGGGCGCGGGGCGGCCGGCGAAGCGGTGACGGAGGCGGTCGAGAAGCGGGTAGAAGGCGCCGGTCCGGTCGCGGGCCTCGATCAGTCCGTCGGTGCAGAGCAGCAGGACGTCGCCGTGGGCGAAGCGGTGGGTGTAGGCGACGGGCGGCTCGTCGGCCAGGGTGCCCAGGCCGAGCGGGAGCGCGGGTGGTCCGGTGAGGGCCGTCACCTCGCCTTCGGAGATCAGGACCGGCTCGATGTGCCCATGGTTGACGATCGTCACCCGGTCGGCCCGGGCGTCGTACTCGATCAGGGCGGCGGTCACGAACAGCTCGTCGTCGGGCAGCTCTTCGGCCTCACGGGCCAGCCGCCGTTCCATACGGGCGGCGACGGCCAGCAGATCCCCCTGTTCGTAGACGGCCTCGCGGAAACTGCCGAGGATGTCGGCGACCGTGCGTACGGCCTTGAGTCCCTTGCCGCGGACATCGCCGATGATGGCGCGCTCACCGTCCGGGGTGGCGCGGATGTCGTAGAGGTCGCCGCCGACCATGGTGCCGACCTCGCCGGACCGGTAGAGACCGGCCGCGAGTACGTGTCCGACCTGGTGCGGCACCGGCCGCAGCAGGGTCCGCATCAGGGCTTCGGCCACCGAGTTGGCGCGTACCAGGTGGCGTTCCTGACGCCGGCGGTGGGCGGCCAGCGCCACGCCGAGGATGCCGACCAGGCCGGTGGCGATGTAGGCGGCGACATAGTGGTTCGCCCACAGTTGGTGGATGTTGTGGCCGGTGCAGCACGGGGTGCCGGCCAGGACGCCTTCCAGTACGACGGCGAAGACCGTGACGGCGGCGACGCTGACGGGGCCGAGGGTGTACGCGGCGATCACCGGCAGCGCGATGAGCAGGAAGCTCACCGCCCAGATCGTGGGGGTCACGGTTTCGAGCAGCAGCACGAACACGACGTAGGCGGCCGGCAGCCAGCGCATCCACGCCGGCGGGCGGGGCACCTCGCTGCCGCTGTTGTCCGCAATCGCCGCCGGCCGCTCGGCGATTCGGCCCTGGCCCGGCCGGCGACCACGACGGATCCGTTCAAAGATCGACTCACCCGATCTGTTCACACGGGCTCCTGACACGACCGCGACCGAGGGCCACAGCCTGACGCGGCCAAACAGCCCAGCCCGCCCATTACGCCGTCGGCGGCATGTCACCCATCGGCGGACCGGGCACGGGGCCGGGCGCGTACGTGCATGCGCTCGCCCTGGCGGCCGAAGAGGCTGAGGAGTTCGACGGGGCCCTCGCCGGTGCTGCCGAACCAGTGCGGCAGCCGGGTGTCGAACTCGGCGGCCTCGCCCGGGCCCAGGACCAGATCGTGGTCGGCCAGGACCAGGCGCAGGCGTCCGGCGAGAACGTAGAGCCATTCATAGCCCTCATGGGTACAGGGCTCCGGTGTGCTCCGGGTGTGCGGGAGGATCATCTTGAAGGTCTGCAGCGGGCCGGGCTGCCGGGTCAGGGGCAGCACGGTGTTGCCGTTCACGCGCTGGGGCGTGAGCCGGATGCGGGGGTCGCCGACCTCGGGGGCGCCGACCAGTTCGTCCAGCGGGACCTGGTGGGCCTGGGCGATGGGGAGCAGCAGTTCCAGGCTGGGGCGGCGCTGACCGGACTCCAGACGGGACAGGGTGCTCTTGGAGATACCGGTGGCCTCGGAGAGCGCCGCCAGTGTCACACCACGCTGAGCGCGCAGGCGCTTGAGGCGGGGACCGACGTCGGAGAGGACTTGGGTGAGGGCGGGTGAATGCTGCACACCGCCATTGCACAAGCTCGTTCCGGAGACGGCAACAGAGATTGCCGCTTTCGGGTCGCGGTCGCCGCCTGTCGGCGGGAGGCCCACCGGGCGGCGGACGCGGCCGAAGGCAGGGCCCCGGTGTGCGGGCCCCGCCTTCGGCAGGGGTCAGCTGAGCTCGCTCCAGGACAGGACGCGGGCCGCCGGGGAATGGACGAGCGCGAGCAGACCGAGGCGGTTCGCGCGCTTGGCCGGGTCCTCGGCCATCACCATCACCTGGTCGAAGAACGCATTGATCGCGGTGACGAGTTCGCCGGTCTCGCGCGCGAAACGGAGCAGCGAGGTGTCGTCGCCGAGCGTGCTGCGGAGCTTTTGCACCGCGGCGTGGAGGTCGTGCTCCGCCGGGCTGTCGAACAGCGCCGGGTCACACGTGGGCTCCGTGTCCTGCGGAAGGATGCGCCGGACGCGCTGCAGCGCCGCGATGAGAGCGGTGAACTGCGGGGTGCCGAGCAGCGAGTCGAGTTCGGCGAGGGTCTGCTCGGTGTGCAGGGGGCTGCCGCCGCGCGGCAGGACCGCCCGCACCTGTGCCACCGAGTGGCCGCTTTCCAGGAGTTGCTGTTCGAAGCGGCGCAGTACGAACTGCCGCGCATCGGCCAGCGCCTCCGTCGAGCAGGTCACCGGCTGGTGCTCCGCCGCGATCCGCAGACCGTCCTCGATGGTGAGGGAGGCCAGTTCGGGGCGGGTGCGCAGGATGTTGACCACGCCCAGCGCGGAGCGGCGGAGCCCGTAGGGGTCCGAGCTTCCGGTGGGGACGGAGCCGATGGCGAACAGGCCCGCCAGGAGGTCGAAGCGGTCCGCCAGGGCCAGCAGGGCGCCGGCGCGGGTGGCGGGGAGCGCGTCCCCGGCGAATCGCGGCAGCTCCATGTCGAACAGCGCGGTGGCGACGGCCTCGCCCTCGCCGGCGCGATCGGCGTACTCCCGGGCCATGACACCGGCGAGACCGGAGAGTTCGGTGACCATGTGGGAGCCGAGGTCGAATTTGGCGAGCCGGGATGCGCGGTCCAGGGTGCTCCGGTCGTCCAGGTCCAGTTCGACGGTCTGCGCGAGCCGCGCCGCGATGGCCGCGATGCGCCCGGCCCGGTCGGCCATCGAGCCGAGTCGCTCCTCGAAGGTGAGCAGGGTCAGCTTGTCCCGCATCTCGGTCAGCGGCGTGGCCAGGTCCGCGCGCCAGAAGAACGCGGCGTCCTCGTACCGCGCGCGCAGCACGGCCTCGTTGCCCGCGCGGACGACCGCTTCGTCGCAGCTGCCGTTGGCGACGGCGATGAAGTGCGGCAGCAGCGTGCCCTCGGTGTCCTGGACCGGGAGGTAGCGCTGGTGCTTGCGCATGACGGTGGTGAGGATCTGCGCCGGCAGCTGGAGATAGCCCGGGTCGAAGCTGCCGAGGAGGGGGACGGGACGCTCGACGAGATCGGTGATCTCTGAGACGAGGTCGCGGTGCTCCTCCAGGTCGACGGTGCCACCGGCTCCGGCGGCGAGCCGCATCGCACCGTCCTCGACGAGGCGGCGTCGTACGTCCGCGTCGGCCAGGATGCCGTGGTCCGTCAGAAGGTCCAGGAAGCCGTCGGCCGAGGGGACCTCGACCGTGGGGGACGGCGCGTCGCGGTGCACATGTGTCGTACGCCCTGCCGTGAGGCCGGCGAGCGAGAAGGGCACGACGCGGTCGCCGAGCAGCGCCAGGAGCCACCTGATGGGGCGGGTGAAGACCAGGCCGGGGGCGTTCCAGCGCATGTTCTTCTCGGCGCGCAGTCCGGTCACGATCTGCGGCAGGATCTCGGCGAGCACCTCGAACGCGGTGCGGCCGCGCACCTGGCGGGTCACCACGACATGCTCGTGCCCCCCGAACTCGGCGCGGGCCAGCTCCTCCGCCTCGACGCCCTGGCTGCGCGCGAACCCGAGGGCGGCCTGGGTGGCGTTGCCGTCCTTGTCGAAGGCCGCGGCGACCCGGGGTCCGCGTACCGTCCGCTCGTGGTCCGCCTCCTGGCCCACCACTTCGTGCACCAGCGCCACCACCCGGCGCGGGGAGGCGACGACGCTGATCGCGCCGTGCGGGAGCCTGGTGCCTGCGAGCTTCTCGGTGAGCGCCTCCCGTACGGCCTGTGCCGTGTGGCTCACCTCGGCGGGGGGCATCTCCTCGACGCCGATCTCGAAGGCGAGGGTGGCGGGGCCGACCGGCGGCTGTCCGGTGTCGGCCGCGGGCTGTGCGGCGGGTACGGCCTCGGCCCGGCCGAGCGGGTGACCGAGCTCCTCGCGCCGCGCCGCCCACAGGCCCGCGACATCGTGGGCGAGCGCCCGCATCCGGGCGAAGGCGCGGGCCCGCTCCGTGGTGGAGATGGCGCCGCGCGCGTCGAGCACGTTGAAGGTGTGGGAGCACTTGAGCACATAGGTGTACGCGGGGACCGGCAGCCGGGCGTCCAGCATGCGGCGGGCTTCTTCGGCGTAGGTCTCGAACAGCGCGCGCTGCGTGGTCACATCGGCGTCGTCGAGGTAGTAGCGGCTCATCTCGTACTCGGCCTGGCCGAAGATCTCTCCGTAGGAGACGCCGGGCGCGTAGGCGATGTCCTTGAAGTGGCTCACGTTCTGCAGCGCCATGAGGATGCGCTCCAGGCCGTAGGTGATCTCCACGGACACCGGGTCGAGCGTGATCCCGCCGGCCTGCTGGAAGTAGGTGAACTGGGTGATCTCCAGCCCGTCCAGCCACACCTCCCAGCCCAGTCCCCAGGCGCCGAGGGCGGGTGAGGCCCAGTTGTCCTCGACGAAGCGGATGTCGTGTGCGGCGATGTCGATGCCGATGGCCCGCAGGCTGCCCAGATACAGCTGCTGGGCGTTGCCCGGTTCGGGCTTGAGGATCACCTGGTACTGGGTGTGGGTCTGCAGTCGGTTCGGGTTCTCGCCGTAGCGTGAGTCGTCGGGGCGGACGCTCGGCTCGGGGTAGGCCACGCGCCAGGGTTCGGGGCCCTGGACACGCAGGAAGGTGGCGGGGTTGAGCGTTCCCGCGCCGACCTCACTGTTCATCGGCTGGGCGACCAGGCACCCTTGCTCCGCCCAGTAATCGTTCAGTGCGAGCAGGGTGTCTTGCATCGTGCGCACGCGCGCCCTCCAAGGGCCATATCGGTGTCATGGTGTGGTGCTTCCCTCGACGCCGGCGGCGACGTAGGGAGAGTTCATGGTCTCCGCGACCTTGACCAGCCAGTCGATCTCGTCGGTGAGGTCGGCGCCCTGCGGGCCCGTGACGGTCCGCGGCGCCGGGTGTGCCGAGGGCGGCACATTGCGTTCCCGGGCTCTGACCATGGAGGCCAGCTGGGCGGCCTCCTCGATCGCCTGGAGTTCCTTGCCGGTCAGCCCGGCCCTGCGGCCCAGTTCCGTCGCGGTGCGGACCGCCTCCGGATCGGTGTACGAACGCAGGGCGAGCTGACCGTCGCGTATCTCGATGACCTGGCGGTACAGCTTGAACTCCAGGGTGGAGGGCCTGAATCGGCTCCAGAAGCCGTTCGCGGGGGCAGTGAGTTCGATCATCGGCGCGAGTTCGTGCAGGACGTTCCACAACGGTCGCAGCCGACGGTACTGGCGCCAGGCCCGCAGCCAGCGGCGCGGCGCGTTCAGCGTCGGGCCCCAGCCGGGGAGGGTCCAGCCGACATGGGTGAGCAGCGCCCCGACGTCACCGCACACCCAGGCGACCGGTTCCAGCGGCCGCAGGTCCACCGCGTACGGGGAGAGGATGACGTCGGTGATCCTGATCAGGCTGAAGCCCAGGGTCGTCCATGCCCCCACGGCCGTCAGCCGCAGGCCCCTGCGCAGCCACAGGCGGTGCGAGACCTTGGCGTAGCGCTGGCTCAGGCGCGCGGTCTCGATTTCACCGATGGTGTAGAAGACGAGGTAGATCAGGAGGTAGACGGCGTAGAGCGGGTGGCCGGCGTAGTGCAGCGAGAAGTCTTTCGGTCGCGGCTCGGACGGCGCCGTCATCGCGAAGAGGGTGATGAGCGCGGCCAGTACGAGGGCGGCGGCGAGCACCCTGGGCCGTGCTCTGCGCCAGGCGCGTTCGGGCGGATGCGCCCAGAAGGTGAGGACGATCTGCTGGTTCGTCAGGACCAGCACGACGCACACCATGGACACCAGGGCCGCGCTGTTGGGGAAGCCGAACAGCCGGTCGACATATCCCCAGACGTAGGGGTGGGACACCGTGAAGCTCAGGGCGGAGCACATGAGCGCCCCGCACAGTGCGATCAGTGCGTAGTCGCGTGGCGATTTCCGTAAGGCGCTGAGTTTGTACCCAAAGGCCAGCCAGGCGACCACCGCACACACCGGGTGCAGATAGACGTTCACCGGCCCCCTTTGGGGATGTGCCGCAGCGAACGGTCCAGCCGCTGGATCACCTCGGCGGATCCGGAGGGCACCGTCCAGGTGGGCTCCCGGGTTCTGCGGTGCGCCTCCTGGAGGATCAATGAGGCGATGACCTCGGCCTCCTGCTCCTCCACGCTGTTGTACTGCGTGCGCCGGAGCACCCGTTGGACCATCCGGGGGTCCAGGTTGGGCAGGATCAGCAGTGACGATTCCTCACCCACCACGGCGCTGGTGCGGTGGTCGCACAGCACATGGCCCAGTTCATGGGCGATGATGTGCTCCTGATGCAGCGGGCTGGTTTCCTGCTCGTAGAAGATGTAGTCCGTCTCGCCGACCGCGACCCACAGACCGCACGGGCCGTCGGGTGGGAGCGAGATCGATTCGAGCCGGATCGGGCGGCCCGTGTGCTGTGCCACACGGTCGCACAGCGCCCGCACATCCAATGGAGAGGTGATTTCGAGATCGCGGACCAGAGCTCGACAGCGCCGGTTCACCGCCCGAGAACTCACTGACTGGCCCCCTGGTTCGGTCGGTGCTCACGTCTGGCCGACATCAGGGACCTGACGTGCATGGTGGTGGCTAGGAATCCTCGCCCGCAGGCTTACGCGGGAGCCCCTCCAACTCCCGCACCCGCTCGATCACTTCACTGATCGAGCTGAGTGTCCGCGGCGAGAGACCGGCGGTGCGGAGTGCGACCTGCTGCACCTGCGAATCCCGAAGGGCGGTGAGCAGCGTGAGGTCGGCGTCGACCTTCGCGGACACCTGGTCGTCGAAGAAGTAGGCCGGCGGAACTCCGAAAAATCTTGCCATGCCCTCAAGATGGCGCAACGTCGGGTTGTCCCGTTGCCCCTTGCGCAGCAGCCAGATGTAGCTGCCCGAGATCGGTACGCCGTCCGTGGTGATGGCGCGCGCGACCTCCTCCGTGCTGTAGGGGCCGCGGCCTGCGGGAATCACTGTCTCGAAGAGATGATTCAACTTGGCGGCCAGCGTGCGTCCTGCCGTGTTGCCCGTATCGGTCACGACCACGCCTCCATCCCGTTGGGCATCAGAACAACCTAACCTCACACTCGTGTGCAAGCCGAAGTGGCCCGCATCCTATACCCGTTGACACCGATCACAGCGGCTGCTTACAGTCCCGAGCTGTAGCACTCATCGACTCATGTGCAATCACAAACCGTAGCTGATCGACCATCAGTTGATGGTAGTTGCACGTATCCGAGTTGGTAGCCGGCTCCTTACGGGAAGACGGGGGAACGATGAATCACGACCTGCAGATCGGGACGCTGAGAACACTGGCGACAATTGTCGACCTGGGCGGGTTTGGTCGCGCGGCCGAGGCCTTACACCTCACCCAGCCCGCCGTAAGCCAACAGATACGCCGTCTGGAATCTTTTCTCAAGCAGCCCGTTTTCGCCACGACCGGCCGAAACATGCGACTCAGCCCCGCGGGGGCGGAGCTGCTCGGTTATGCGCGCAAGATGCTGCGACTCAATGACGAGGCCGTCGCGCGGTTCACACCACCACGCGACGGTATACGCATCACCTTTGGTATATCCGACCAATTCAGTGACGCACTACCGGAAATCCTGCGGGGCCTGAAGCGGGTGGATCCCGATTCCCAGGTGACCATCCGGACCGGACTGAGCGAGTCGCTCACCGAGCAGATCACCGCCGGCAGTCTCGATCTGGCGCTGCTCATCAATCCGTGGCCGGACCCCGCCTACCGGATCGAGGAGATCGGGCATCTGAAGATGGCCTGGTTCGGACGCCCGGCGGTCGGCAGCGACGCACCGCTGCCCCTGGTGCTGTTCACCGAGCCGTGCACCCTGCGCGGGCGGACCCTGGCCGCCTTCGAGGAGAACGGCATCAAGTGGAAGCGCGGCTACGAGGGATCCGAGCTGATCGGTCTGCGGGCCGCGATCCAGGCCGGTCTCGGAGTCGCCTGTCTGGTCGCCAACGCGGACGAGCTGTGGGGGCTGCCCACAGCCATCCGTCCCACCCTCCCGCCGCCGCCGGGGCCGGTGCCGACCGGTCTGGCCATCTCCTCCCGGGTACCCGAGGAATACGCCCGCGCCGCGCTGAAGTCCATCCGCGAGGCGCTGCACGCATACCCCCTCGCGGTCCCGCAGCACTCATAAGAAAGGCTCTGGGGCGTTTCTTACGACGGGACCGCGTGCCGCCCGCCGCATCGCGGACCGGGCGGCTCAGCCGGGCACGGTTCCTATCGCGACGACATTTCCCTCACTGATATACGCCTGCGGATCCCGGAGAGGATTGTCCGGTGCCTCCGGATCCGTAAATGCCTGCCACTGTTCCGTACAGCCCATTGCCAGGGCCTGCTCCGCCACCCGCGCACATGCCAGGCCGTAGAACCGCTGGACGGCGGCGTCGAAGGGCGCATAGTGCTCGATCAGCAGCGTGTGCTGCCGTACGGAGCCGAGCCCGGCGGCGGACAGCCTGCGGTAGAGATCGCGGGCGCGCAGCAACTGGTGTGCGTACCCCGGGGACCCGCCGGCCCTTCGGAAGAAGTCCGTGAAGAGGAAGGGGTCGGCGGGCCGTGCCGTGATCAGACCCGCGTCGAGATCCTTGACGGCGACCAGACCGCCCGGCCGCACGACCCGGATGAACTCCGCGAGCGCCAGCTCCAGTTCGCGGTCGCCGAGGTACTGGGTGGTGTTGGCACACCAGATGGCGTCGAAGGAGTTGTCCTCGTACGGCAGGCGCAGCACATCGCCCTGCCGGGCCTCCAGCGGGGCCTCCAGCCGCTCCCGGAGGGCCAGTTCGGTCACCAGCCCGACGTTCTCCCCGGCCAGGTCGACGGCCGAGAGACGGCCGGTGGGCCCGACCAGCTCGGCCAGCCAGGGCAGGAACGCGCCGCTGCCGCAGCCCGCGTCCAGCACCCGCCAGCCGGGCCGGATCCCCACCTGATCGAGCGCCGCCCGGTACTGCGGGGCGCACGCCCGGAAGTGGGCCTCGACGATCTCCTGATGTGTGAAGCCCAGTCCGGTGGAGGACGCGTATCCCCAGTCCTTGTGGTCGTCCGTCAGCATGTGCGCCCTCCCGGCACCCGTTCCTGCTCGTCGATGTCGTCCAGCAGCCGCGTGAGCACCCCGGTGAAGACCTCGGGAGCCTCCAGCGGCTGGAGGTGGCCGGCCCCTGCCACCGTGACCAGCTGCCCCTGGGGCAGTGCGGCGGCCATCCGCCGCGCCTCCTCCAGCGGGACCAGCTCGTCCTCCGTGCCGGCGACCACCACCGCCGGCACGGTGGTGGCACCCAGTACGGCGAAGGAGTCCGGCCGCGCCGCGATCGCCCGCTGTGCCCATGCCACGGCTGCCGGCGGCGCCTGCGCCACGTCCCTCAGCAGCCGTTCGAGCAGCTCGGGGCTCTCGGCCCGGGTCGTGGCGCCGAGCAGCAGGGGCATGGTCTGTGCGAGGAGGCCGTCCCGCTCCCGCTCGTCCTCCATCAGGTGGGCGAAGCCCTCGCGCCGGGCCGCCTCCTCCGGGGAGTCCGCGGACGCCCGGGTGGCGGACAGCACCAGGCCGCGCACCCGGTGCGGATGACGCCGGAGGAACCGCATCGCCACATACCCGCCCATCGAGGAGCCGACGAGCACGACGCGGTCGTGCCCCCCGGCATCGAGGGCGGCGGCGAGGTCGTCGGCCACCGCGTCCAGTGCGGGGGCGTCCGTGCCGAGCGGTGTGCCGCCGAATCCCCGCTGGTCGAAGGCGAGGACGCGGTGGCCGAGCCGCTCCAGGGCACGGCGCTGGGAATGCCACATCGACGAGTCCAGGAACAGCGCGTGGAGCAGGACGACGGTTTCGGCCCTCCGGGCGGTCACCGCTCACCGTCCCCGCGCCGCACGCCCTCGACGAAGGCCCGCACCCGCTCGGGCAGCGGCTCCGCACGGCGCCAGGCCACGGCGACCGGAGCACTGGGCAGATCGTGGATCGGTACGACGGCCACCTGAGGTGGTGCCACCTCCGCGAGCGAGGCCAGCGAGATATGAACGGCGGTGGACCCGGCCACCAGGCGCATCATCTCCGCAATGGTCGACACCTGGTGGCTGCGCCGGATCGGCCGGCCGGAGGGGGTGCGCGGCGGCACGACCTCGTCCCAGACGTAGGCGGGCATCCGCCCGGGCCGGTCGAACGCCTCGTAGTCGGCGAGTTCCTCGATGGACACCGACTCCCGGCCGGCGAGCGGGTGCCCGGCGGCGACCACGGCCGCCCTGGCGTCGTGCGCAAGGACCGGGCTGACGGCGAGATCCGGCTCGTCCACCCGGAACTTGACGGACATCACGTCCAGTTCGCCCGCCCGCAGCGCCCGGAAGGGGTCGATGACGTCGTACTCGCGCAGCAGGAAGCCGGTGTCATCGAAGCCCGCGTCGCGGATCAGGCTCCGGACGAGCGTCGATGAGCCGTGGTAGCCGAACCGGATGGGTCCGTGGTCAGCGATGGTGCGGGACGGCATCGGGAATCTCCTGGGTCAGCCCGGCGAAGGCGTGCAGCCTGTCGGGCGCGTCGGTGGCGGTGTCGATCCGGAGGGCGGCGAACGTCCCTGCGGAGTCGTCGAGTTGGGGTACGCAGCGGACGGTGAGCCGGTCGCCGGGAAGGATCAGCCGGTCCATGACCGCTTCTGCGAGCAGATGGTTGAGGTGGACAAGGGCGTCGGTGAGCGTGACGCCGTCCGTGGTGAGGTGCACGGCGCGGTGTACGGGCGGCCGGTGCCCCGGCTCCGGGCCAGGGGGGATGACCACGGTGGTGGCCGGCAGACCGGCCACCACCCGTCGTCCGTCGAAGCTCTTGAGCAGACGGCGCAGCCCGGTCGACGCGGCGGCGGGCGCCGGGCCGAGCCAGGCCGTCGCCCCGTCCGGCGCGACATGGTCGAAGGAGAACCGGTCTTGGAGGCGGGCGGGCGAGCCGGCCAGATAGACGGTCCGGGTCAGGGAGCGGCGCCAGGCCTGTGCGTCTTCGGGTGTCAGGGAAGAGGTGAACACACAGGTCTCGCGCACCCATGGGAAGAGGTCGAGGGTGCCGATGACCACCACGGCCACCGCCTCGTCCGCCGGGGCGTCCCCGGTGAGTTCGGCTCTGAAGGCGCGCAGGGCTTCCGTGCCGGAAAGGTCCCGGCGGGCCCTCAGCTCCGGTCTGGCCGTGTGGAGCCGTTCGAGAGCGAGGGACAGCAGACGATCCGCGGACAGCGTCATAGGAACACCGAGGAGATCAGGTCGAGGGGCGGGGCGGGGCGGCGCTTGCCGAGCAGGGACGAGGTGAGGCGGTAGGGGTCGACATAGACGTGGTCGCGCCGGTGCCGGGCCAGGGCGGCGGGCATGCCGGCCGTGTCCGGTTCCCTCGCGCGAGCCGCGCTCAGCAGCCGTTCGGCGCGCGTCATGCACTGGTGCAGCAGATCGCGCCGGAAGGACTGCTGCTGTCCCGGGCCCAGTGTCGCGATGAAGTAGAGCCGCATGCCGAGCCGTACGGCAGCGGCGTCGTGCTCCTGTGAGCAGGCGCGCAGCAGGGCATCGGCCGTGGACTCATGCCAGTTTCCGTGGCGGGCCGAGGTGATCCGCCCGTCGATGGGAACCCGGCCGATGGGTGTGCGCCGCACCTGCGGGCCGAGCCGGCCCAGGACGCGCGCGAGCAGCTGGTAGTCCGGGTCGAGCTCCTTGTCGTAGAGCAGGACCACCTCGTCGAAGCGCGGGGCCAGCGGCAGCAGTTCCCGTAGCGCACAGGCCAGATAGTTGGGCTGTCCGTCCGGGGTGACGATCTGCCGCAGGGGCAGTCCGTGGCGGGTCAGGTCCAGGTAGACCGGGCCGCCGGCCGGCCGGTGGTCCAGGCAGATCCCGAGTTCGCCGATCCGGTCCAGCATCTCGTCCAGGCTCAGCCCGGGTGGCTGATGCTCCGTCAGTCCGGGGTCGTGGAGTCCCAGGCGTGCGTAGTGGGACGCCCAGATCTCCAGGACCCGCTCCCCGGCCGGGTGCCGCCAGCCGTACCGCTCCACCGCTTCGGCGTACGGGCGCAGCGCCGTGGCCGGCGGGTGCCGCCGTTCGGCCCGGTAGGCGACATACAGCTCCCCTATCTCCTCCTCCGTCAGACCGGAGTAGTCGGCCCGGCCCACCGCGCGGTCGAGATATTCCCAGAAGCCGAGGGTCTGTTCCGTCGGGTCGTAGGTGGTGTGGCTGTAGCGGTAGGAGACCTCGGCCAGGTGGGCGGTGGCCCGGTACATCACATCCGTCCACAGCAGTCCCTTGAGATGGCTGGGGGTCAGGGGTTTGGAGGGGGTGATGGTGACCGGTGCCAGCAGCACCCGTCGCCGTGCGGTCATCGCGCCGCTCCCTTCGCCGCGGTGACCGCGGCCGCCAGCGCGTCGCGGGCCGGCGGACGGGCGGACGCCGGTGCCGGGCGCGGGCGGGCCGCTGCCACC
>NZ_QUAC01000441.1 GCF_003389455.1 Streptomyces inhibens
CCGGGGTGCGTGTGCACCCCGGCCGCCGCGGGTTCATTTTCCCGGGCCTGTGGGCCCGTTGAGCCGGCGCCCTGCCGGCTTCCTCGGCCCGCCGGGACGGCGGGTCCGCTCAGAGTTCGCGTGCCGGTCTCAGCAGCTGCGGTCGACGAGATCGAACGACTTGTAGTGGTCGGCGGTGTAGTAGTCCTCGTCCTGCTGCTCGCCGGCCACGATGCGACGCGCACCGCGGTCGGGCGAGCCCGGAGTGATGACGGTGAACTCGTGGTAGTAGCCGGTGCTCTGGGAGGGGAGGACGCCTTCGCGGTTGTCGAAGACCGTCCCGTCCTTCGGATACGGGTAGGGCCCGCCCTTCGCGATCAGGTCCAGGGTGTCGTGGGCCTGGGAGGGCAGTTTGGAGTAGCAGACGTTGCCGACGTCCTTGACGTGCACGGACGTGGCGTGCGCCGTCGCGGCGTACGAGGTGGCCGCAGGGGCCGTGGCGACGGCGGGTGTGGCGGCGACCGTGGTCCCGCCGATGAGAAGGGCCGATACGAGGGCGCCGGCGGCGCCGATCCTGGTGATCCGTGGGGGGATTCTCATGCCCTCCAGAATGACGCGCGTAGACATGGCCCTGTCAATGCCAAGGGGTGGAAGTTTCCCGGGAGTTCACAAGGTCGCCCCATTTGTTCAGCCGTCCCACCGGTGTCCGCGAGGGGGCATGATGAGCGGATAGATGATCACTGAATCCCCCTCACCGGAGGTTGCCCATGCAGGTCAAGGACTTCGATCACCTGGTGCTCAATGTCCAGGACATCGAGCGCGCGCTGGAGTTCTACTGCGGACCCCTCGGACTGGAGCCGGTCCGGGTGGACGAGTGGCGGGCCGGCGCGGCCCCGTTCCCGTCGGTGCGGGTCAGTCCGACCACGATCATCGATCTGATCAGCCGGCCGCGCGACGGGGCCGGCGAGTCCCGTGTGGACCACTTCTGTCTCGTCGTGGAACCGCTGGACTGGCAGGAGGTCGTCGACTCGGGCGCCTTCACCGTGCTGGAGGGGCCGGTCGGCCGTTACGGCGCGCGTGGCGAGGCGCAGTCGATCTACGTACAGGACCCGGACGGGAACACCGTCGAGCTGCGCTGGTACCCGGAGGACGCCGGGCGGTGAGGCCCGCTGCCGATCGACGACGGCCCGCCCTCCGCACCACCGGGCGGGCCTTTTGCCCGAGAGGCAAAATCTTTGCCTGAGAGGCGAGAGCTCGCTATACCGGGGATATGACCGAGCTCCCCGACGAGCCCTCCGGCGCACCGCCGGAGGAGCTGTCCACCGTCGCCCCGCGCCTGCGTGACCTGCGGCGACGCAGTGGCCTCACGCTGGAGTCCGCGGCCCGGCTGGTGGGTCTGTCGCCCGCCCATCTGTCGCGGCTGGAGACCAACCAGCGCCAGCCGTCGCTGCCGATGCTGCTGGCCCTCGCGCGTACGTACGGAACCACGGTATCCGACCTGCTCGGCGAGACGGCGCCGGAGCGGGACCCGATCGTGCGGGCCGGCCGTACGGAGCCGTCCGAGGCCGGCGGCTGGACGTACTGGCCCGTCGGCGGCGCCGGGCGGGCGATGCAGGCACTGCGGGTGCATGTGCCACAGCGGGCGCAGGGCGATCTGGTGCGGGTGCATCCGGGCGAGGAGTGGCTGTACGTCCTGAAGGGGCGGCTGCGGCTGACGCTCGGTGCGGCGGTGCATCTGCTGGACCCGGGGGACGCGGCGCACTTCGACTCGCTCACCCCGCACCGGATCGCCGCCGCCTCACCGGGCGGGACCGACCTGTTGTTCGTACACACGCTGCTGCAGAGCGGCGCCGCCGAGCTGTGCCTGGGCGACGACGCCGTGCGCCGCGGGCTGTGAGCCCGGGCGCCGCATTGAGGGAAGGACCGTACGACGTGCCCGATCAGACCACTCCTTTGTCACCCGATGTGTCACCCGAGCCGCTCCCGGAGACGACGCCCGCGCGGAAGTACGTCGAGAACAAGCCACCCCGTGGGCTGTATGTGCGGGTGTTCATCTACGTCGTCGCGACGCATGTGCTGCTGGCCTTCATGAGCCTGCTGGTGATCATCGCCAAGACGCGCTGACACCGCGCGGCGGGTGCAACGTCCATCCATCGGGTCCGAAAGTCCATTGCCCCGGCACGGCGAGCGGGTGAAGCCTGCTGCCGCGCAGCGCACGCACCGCACGCGTCGCTGAACCTCGCTGCACCGAGGAGGACCCAAGGATGCACCGTAAGCGCACCGCGTCGGCCACCGCGCTGGCCCTGGCTCTCGCCGTGATCCCCCTGACGGGCATGGCGGGGCCGCCCGGCGCCACCGGGCCCGCGGGCCGTGAAGCCACCCGGGACAGCCCCGGAGCCGCTGGTTCCGGCTCCGCCGTCTCCCCCACCCCGCAGTCCGTCCGCAGTCGCTCCGACCGGGTCACCGTCACCCCGTCCGTGACCGTCGTCGCCGCCCCGAAGGCCGACGCCGCAGCCCTGGCGCTCGTCGAGAAGTCGCTCAAGGAGGCCGGCGCGGACCGGGTCGTACGGGCCGGGCGGGCGCCGGGCGGCAAGCAGCTGACGGTGTACGTGGACGGGACGGGCGCGGCCCGGACGCTGCGGGAGCTGGGCGCCCGGGGCACCGACGGGCTGCCGGCCGAGGGCTATGCGCTGGCTGTCGGCGAGGGGCGGATCGCGCTGTCCGGCAAGGACGTCACCGGCACCTACTACGCCGCGCAGTCGCTGCGCCAGCTGCTGCCGCACCGCGAGCGGCCCGGGGCCCAGGTGCGCGGCACCGTCGTACGGGACTGGCCGGCCACCCCGCTGCGCGGTGTCATCGAGGGCTTCTACGGCACCCCTTGGTCGCACCGGGCCCGCCTTGACCAGCTCGACTTCTACGGCGCGCACAAGATGAACCTCTACGTCTACTCGCCGAAGGACGATGCCTACTTGCGGGAGAAGTGGCGCGACCCCTATCCCGCCGAGCAGCTCACGCAGATCAAGGAGCTGGTGGACCGGGCGCGGGCGCGGCATGTGGAGTTCACCTATGCGCTCTCGCCCGGACTGTCCGTCTGCTACAGCTCGGACGCCGACCTCAAGGCGCTGACCGCCAAGTTCCAGACCCTGTGGGACATCGGCGTACGTACCTTCGCGGTGCCGCTGGACGACATCAGCTATACGGACTGGAACTGCGCGGCCGACAAGGACACGTTCGGGACCGGCGGCGGGGCGGCGGGTACGGCGCAGGCGCATCTCCTGAACCGCGTCAACCAGGAGTTCATCGCCAAGCATCCGGGCGCCGAGCCGCTGCAGATGGTGCCGACCGAGTACTACGACGTGAAGCCGTCGCCGTACAAGAAGGCGCTGGCCACCCAGCTGGACGGGAACGTACTGGTGGAGTGGACGGGCGTGGGCGTGATCGCGCCGACGATGACCGTCGCCCAGGCCCGGCAGGCGCGGGAGGTCTTCGGGCACCAGATCCTGACCTGGGACAACTACCCGGTCAACGACTATGTGACCAACCGGCTGCTGCTCGGGCCGTTCAACGGCCGCGAGAAGGGGCTGCCGGAGCAGCTGGCGGGCATCACCGCCAACCCGATGATCCAGCCCGCCGCGTCCAAGATCGCGCTGCACACGGTGGCCGACTACGCCTGGAACGACCGGGCCTACGACGCCCGGGCCTCCTGGGGCGCCGCGATCGAGGAGCTGGCCGGAGGTGACGCCCGTACGACGCGGGCGCTGCGGGCCTTCGCGGACGCCAACTACTCCTCCTCGCTCAACCCGCAGCAGGCACCCGAACTCGCCGCTGCCATCAAGGAGTTCGGCACGAGCGGGGACGCGCGACGGCTCGATGCGACACTGCGCGGCCTCCAGGACGCGCCGGCGGTGCTGCGCGACCGTCTGGCCGACCGGGGATTCCTCGACGACGGCGAGCCGTGGCTGGACGCGACCCACGCCTGGGGTGTCGCGGCGCGTACCGCCCTCCGGCTGATCGAGGCGACCAAGGCGGGCGATGACGCGAAGGCCTGGCAACTACGGCAGCGCATCCCGGAGTTGGTACGGAGCGCCAAGTCCTTCGTCTATGTCGACATGACGGGGAAGAAGATCCCGGTGCTGGTGGCCGACGGTGTGCTGGACACCTTCGTCGAGGATGCGGTGGCCGCGCACGACAGGGCGCTGGGCATCACCGGCCGCCCCAAGGGGTCGACGGATCTCTCCGTCTATCAGGACAACGCGGTCTCCCGGATGACCGATGGCGATGACGCCACGTACTTCTGGAGCGGCGCGGCGCCCCAGGCCGGTTCGTACGTCGAGCTGGATCTGCATGCCGAGCGCCCGCTGGGCACCGTCACCCTGGCCATGGCCAAGACCGGCAGCCCGGACGACTATCTGCAGCACGGCGTCCTGGAGTACTCCTCGGACCACAAGAACTGGCAGCGGCTGGCCACCTTCGACGGCAAGGCCGAGGTGAGCGTCGATCCGCCGGCCGGCACCAAGGCCCGGTACCTCCGCGCCCGGGCCACGCAGGCGCAGGACAACTGGCTGGTGGTACGGGAGTTCACGGTCGCCGGTTCCGATCGGACGACGGCGGCCGGCGGCCCGCCCGCCGCGGAGGGCAGCGCGCTGCGGTCCGCGGTGGACGGCGACCCCGCGACCGCCTACCGGGCGGCGCGCGCGGCGCACCCCGGCGAGGCGCTGGAGTGCACACCGGACACCCCCCGTACGGCACGCTCCGTGACCGTACTGCGGCCCCAGGGCGCACCGGCCGGAGCGGCGAAGGTCGAGGTCCGTACGGGCGGCGCCTGGCACACGCTCGGCACGCTGTCCGGCGCCTATACGCGCCTGGCGGCGGGCGAGGGCGCGATCGAGAACGTACGGCTGACATGGCGGGCCGGGTCGGCGGCACCCGAGGTCAATGAGGTGATCCTGCACTGAGTCCACAGACTGCTACCGGCCCTCGCCGGCGTGAGCCCAGGGTCTCGGCAACGTGGCGCGTTTTGTGATCACGTGAGTCCGAGGAGCGCGAGGGGCCGGCGGAGGTCGCGGGCATTGCGGCGGAGGGCTGCGGCCGATGTTGGTTGGTGGCCCCGGCCGGTAAGCCACCGGCAGACAGCCCGGTCCAGTGCGTCGGCGTCGACGCGTGCGAGAACTCGGCGAATGGTGGCCTCGTCCGGGACCCGACAGCGCCCGGCCAGTACGTCGGACTGCGGCCCCGGCGATCCGCCCGAGGCCGGGCGGGCGGGCCGCAGTTACCCGTGTGCGACGGTGGGCGGTTGTTCATCGGCGCGATCGGCGAGTGCTCGCAGTTCGTTGGCGTACGTGGCCCAGATGTCGCGGGCGAGGAAGTGGCCGACGCCCGGCAGGGTGCGCAGGCGGGCGCCGGGGACGGCGGCCGTGATGTCGCGCGCGGCCGCCACGCGCAGCAGCGGGTCGTGCTCGCCGTGCAGCACCAGGGTCGGCGCGGCGATCCGGGCGAGCGGCCCACCGTGCCATGTCGCGCCGATCTGGCGGCCCTGTGCCTTCCGGTCGCGGAAGCTGGCGACCTGGTTCGCGGTCTCCTTTTGCACGAACTCGCGCACATCGCGCTCGTCGATGTGCTGGCCGGGCGAGGCCAGGATGCGGGCGACGGCTACGGCCAGGGCCAGATTGCCCTGCGGGGTCTCGGGGTGGTGCAGCCGGGCGAAGCGGGGCAGGGGCGCCAAGCGCAGATAACGCAGGACGCTCAGGCCTTTTGCGTCGCTGGGCACGGCCGAGGAGGTGGTGAGGGTCTGCACCCGCTCCGGGTGGCGGATCGCGGTGCGCTGTGCCACGAGCCCGCCCATGGAGTAACCGAAGAGGTGGGCCCGTTCCCAGCCGAGGGCATCGAGAACGGCGACCGCGTCGTCCGTCAGGTCCTCGGCGCTGTAGGCCGGGGCCGCGCGGCGCAGCAGGGCCGAGAGCGGCGAGCCGACACGCCGGTCGGGCAGGCGGGTGGACTGGCCTGCGTCGCGTTGGTCGTAGGCCACCACGTGGAAACGACGGCGCACGAGTTCACCGACCAGCCCGTCCGGCCACCAGAACCGCGTGGTCCCCAGTCCCGTCACCAGCAGCAGGGGGTCGCCGCCCGCCCCGCCCAGGTCCTCGAAGGCGATCTGGATCCTGCCGTTGTGCGCGAAGCGTGTCATCACAACCTCCATTTGCAAACGACGTTCGCGAACACCGTATGCAAATGGGTAGGCTGGCGGCAACACGGGAGGCGGCAGTGGCAGCACGGAAAGAACCGGTCATCTGGATGCGGCCGGAGCAGGCCCCGGTCGGACGGCCGGCCGAGCGCAGCCGCGCCGAGATCACCACTGCCGCGGTGGAACTGGCCGACCAGGAGGGCATCGAGGCCGTCTCCATGCGCCGCGTCGCCGCGGCCCTAGGCACCGGCGCCGCCTCGCTCTACCGCTACGTGGCCACCCGCGACGATCTGCTCGACCTGATGACCGACAGCACCGCGGCCGCATACGACCTGCCCGCACCCAGCGGCGACTGGCAGGCCGACCTGCTCGAAATCGCCCGCCAGGCCCAGCGGATCATGCGACGCCACCCCTGGTTGCCGACCCTGGTCATCACCCGCCCCGCGCTCGGCCCGAACGGAATCGACCTGCTCGAGCACCTACTCGACGTACTCGCCGACCATCCGGCCGAGCCCGCTCGTAAACTCGAAGCCTTCGCCTTGCTCAACGCCCTGACCGCGCTGTCCGTCCAGAACGAATCGGCCGCCACGAACCCGGGCGCCCAGCGCCAATCTGTCTATCTGCGCCACGTGGCCACCGCCGGCACCCACCCACGCATCGCCGCCTTGCTCGCCGCCACCTCACCCGACGAGGCCCCCGACGACCAGTTCGCCACCGTACTCACCCGCGCCCTGACCGGCGTACTGGGCTGACGCCGCGACAGCCCGGCAACACGACCACAAGCACAAGCACACCGATCGATCCCGCCCACACCACGCCAGCCAGATCATCCGAAACCTGGCACCATGCGACTTCGCCGAAGCCAGCCTCTGGGTGTGAGCCGACATCAGGGCCGGACCCGGCAGTCAGGCGGCACCTGTTGAACGGGAGAGGTTGTCCGGCGTCAAAGTTGGAAATATGAACGACGATCGTCGCTCGCCCCTCAACTTTATGGCGCCCAGGGCGACTCACAGTGGGATACTGGACAACAAAGGTATCCCTCCGTCGGGGGCGCAGCTCTTCGCTGCAAGATGAGCGACGAGAGATGATCCCGATGAACGTGCGTCACGCTTCTCCTGCGGCAGCCGGTCAAAATATGCTGCACCACACCTCGCGCGCGGTGGCATTGACATTCGCCGTAGTGCTCTTTGCCCTGCTGCTGGCAAACCTCGCCTACAACTTCATGAGCCCGGGCGGTGGTTTGGACACACCCCAGCTGACGATTCTCGGTGCACTGTTCCTGGCCTGCGTCATCATTTCCACCGACGCGCTGACCGAGCTCTCGTTCGGCCCACTCAAAGCCAGGTGGAAAATCGACGAACTGGAACGCAAGGTTTGCGCGCTGCAACTTGCGGTTGGCGCCATCGTCACCAGCTATGAGCGCGAACACCTGAAAAAGCTCATCGGTAAGGGAAGTGACTACGTCACCTTTCAGTGGTCGCTGTACCACGAGCTGGAGCGTCTGCTGGCTCTGGGGTATATCACTCCAGCCGACCGGGAGCGCGGTCTGCGGTCGATCCGGGATATTTCCGGAGAGCAGGACGGCTATGCATTCCACCTCAGGGACCATGTGGAAATCACCCCGGTCGGCGAAGACTATCTCGACCTCTACAAAGAATGGTTCGAAGCAGATACGCAGCAACAGGCTTAAGGGCCCCCGATGCCGTGATGGTGCGTGCCGGCACCCTCTTGTTCCCGGCGCGCCGCGTCATCGTGCCCTCGGTCTCCGTCGCGCGTCCTAATCTGAGGCTCCGGCCGTAGTCCTGGCGCCCCACCCGGAGGAGACCGACCCCATGGCCCGACCCGCCCCCGATGCCCCTCGTCCGACCGCGGCCGCCGTGCTCGACGAGGCGGTCCGTGCGCTCGCCCCGGACCGTGACGCCAACCCGCTGGTCGCGCGGATCGAGGCGGGCGAGGCGCCGCGCTCGGTGTTCGCCACCTTCGCCCTCGAACAGCACCAGGTGATCACCGCCGACCGCCTCAGCTTCCAGCATCTGGCGCGCCGGGCGGACGGTGACCCGCCCGTGGCCGACTTCTTCGATCTGCTCGCCCAGGGAGAGGCGCTGGCGCTGGCGCAGCTGGCCGGGCTGACCGAGGCCTGTGAGCTGACCGAGCGGGACATCACCGGCTACCGGCCGCGGCCCGGCTGCCAGGCCTACCCCTCCTACGCGGCGCGGCTCGCCCTCGGCGCCCAGCCGACCGATGTGGCGATCGCGCTGACCGCCAACTTCGCGGCCTGGGGCGGCTATTGCGCGACCGTCGAGGCCGCGATGCGCGACCACTACGGGTTTCCCGACGCGGCCTGCGAGTTCTTCGCCGAACCGGCGTCGGCCGTCGAGGAGCATGCGCGCGCGGCGGTACAGCACGGCCTCGACACCGGCCAGGCGCAGCCGGCCGCGGCGCACCGCTACGGCCGTCTCCTCCAGGCGTACGAACTCATGTTCTGGAACTCCGTCGCCGACTGATCCGGCCTGGCGGCCCGCGGCCCGCCGGTGCCTGCTCTTGGCCAGCAGCTCACCGTCGCCGGCGGTGTGGGGTTCGGTGACCGGGCCCGGTCCCGGTGGCGTCGGCGGTTCGCCGGAGCCACCGGGGCCGGTCTGCGTCAGCCGCCCAACTCCTCGTAGCGGGCGGCAAGTTGGCGGGCGCCCTGCTCGGTGAGTGAGCCGTGCAGCCGCAGCCGGGCGATGCCGCCGTCCGGGAAGATGTCGATCCGGACGTGGGTGACGGCGGGGGCATCGTCCAGCAGGAAGCGGTGGACGGTGTCGGGCTGCAGGCGGGTACGGGGCAGGAGTTCGGTCCAGTCGCCGCTTTCGCCGTCGCGTCCGAACAGGGCGGCCCAGCCTGCCGAGTTGCCCTTGAGGTAACCGGTGTCGATCTCCACCGCGCGGATCACGGACTGCTCGGTGAGGCGGTAGCGGACCCAGTCGTTGCCGGTGCCGCGGCGGCGCCGGGTCTCCCAGCCGTCGTCCATCTTGCGGGAGCGGCCCGGCTGGATGGTGTGGGTGGGCGAGGAGTAGAAGCGGTCCGACGCGTCCTCGACCTGGCCGCCGTTCTCCAGTGCGGCGACGTCGAAGGTGCCCAGCGCGGCGAGCCAGTGGGGTGCCGGGACGACCTCGCCGTGGACGCGGAGGCGGGCCACGCCACCGTCGGGGTGCTGGTTGAGACGCAGATGGGTGAAGCGGCGCCCGGCCGTGACCGCGAAGCCGTTGGCGGCGTGTCCGCCGATGGCGGTGCGCGGGACGAGGGGCGTCCACAGGACGTCGTCGGCGAAGAGTTCGGCGGGCGAGGGGGCGCCCTCGACGCAGGCGCCCTCGACGCTGACGGACTGCGGGTAGTTGCCGCGGAAGTGCGCGGTGTCGACGATGATGCCGTGGATCACGCCGGGTGCGCCGAGGCGGATCAGCGCCCAGTCGTGGTCCTCGTCCGTCGGGAACGGGTGTTCGCCGTCGGTGCCGCGCCGGCGGCGGGTCTCCCAGCCGTCCATGATCTTGCCCTTGTGGCCGAAGGCCTCGGGGTCGAAGTGGGCGGGCTCGGGCGTCAGGAGGTTCTCCCGCTCGGCGAAGAACTCGTCGTTGGCGGCGAGTACGCCCGCGCCGAGCCGGCGGTCGGCGAGGTCGGGGAGGTGGGTGAAGGGGAAGCCGGCCGGTCCGGGGGTGCGGTAGTCGGCGTACGGGTCGCCGCCCGCGTAGGGGCCGGCGTCGCCGGTGTAGCGGGGTATGTCGGCGGTGGTCATGCGGGGTGCGGCCTTTCGAGCAGCTCGCCGGTGGGCTCGGCGAGGGTGGCGCCGTCGTTGATCTGCCGGCCGCGCAGCCAGGTGGACCGTACGACGCCGTACAGGGTCTTCCCGGCGTACGCGGTGATCTTGTTGCGGTGCTGGAGGGCCTGCGGATCGACGGTGAAGGTCTCCTCGGGCGCGAGGACCGCGAAGTCGGCGTCCCGGCCGGGCTCGATGGCGCCCTTCTGGCCGAGGCCGACCAGCGCCGCCGGGGCGGTGGCCATCCAGCGCACGACATCGTCGAGGGAGTGGCCGCGCTCGCGGGCCGCGGTCCAGATGGCGGGCAGGCCGAGCTGGAGGGAGGAGATGCCGCCCCAGGCCGCGCCGAAGTCGGCGGTCTTCAGGTCGGCGGTGGAGGGCGAGTGGTCGGAGACGATGCAGTCGATGGTGCCGTCGGCCAGCCCCTCCCACAGTGCGTCCTGGTTGGCGGCCTCGCGGATCGGCGGGCAGCACTTGAACTCCGTCGCGCCGTCCGGGATGTCCTCGGCGACCAGGGTCAGGAAGTGCGGGCAGGACTCGACGGTGATCTTGACGCCCTCGCGCTTGGCGGCGGCGATCAGCGGCAGCGCGTCGCTGGAGGACAGATGCAGGACGTGTACTCGCGCGCCCAGCCGCTTGGCGAGAGCGATCAGCCCGGCGATGGCGTCGTTCTCGGAGATCCGGGGGCGGGAGGCGAGGAAGTCGGCGTACTTGGGGCCGTGCGGCTCGGGTGCCTCCTCCAGGTGGCTCGGGTCCTCGGCGTGCACGATCAGCAGACCGTCGAAGCCGGCGATCTCGCCCAGGGCGGCGGCCAGTTGCTCCTGGTCGACCTCGGGGAACTCGTCCACGCCGGAGGGCGACAGAAAGCACTTGAAGCCGAAGACCCCGGCGTCGTGGAGCGGGCGCAGGTCCTTGACGTTGCCGGGGATGGCGCCGCCCCAGAAGCCGACGTCGATATGGGCCTTGCTGCGGGCGACCTCGCGCTTGGTGTCGAGGTGGGCCGCCGTCGTGGTGGGCGGGAGGCTGTTGAGCGGCATGTCCACGAGGGTGGTGATACCGCCGGCCGCGGCCGCGCGGGTGGCCGTCCAAAAGCCCTCCCACTCGGTGCGGCCGGGGTCGTTGACATGGACGTGGGTGTCGACGAGGCCGGGCAGCAGGACGTCGTCACCGAAGTCCCAGGCCCGCGCCCCGGCCGGGGCCTCGGCGTCGTGCGGGAGCACCGCGGCGATCCTGCCGTCCTTGACGGTGACGGTCGCGGCGCGCGTGCCCTGCGGGGTGACGACGCGCGTGGAGCGCAGCACCAGCTCTATTTCGGACACCCAGTCCCCTCCTCGTATCGTGTCTTCATCGTTGCCCGACGGCGCACGGGACGCACGGCCGCCCAGGGCCGGACGTCCACAGCGCGGATTCCCCATCGGAGCGACATGCGGAATTCAACAGTCTGTTGAATGAGTCTTCACTCCGGACCCCGGCCCGTCAAGACCCCTTGGCCGGCACCGGCGCGGCGATCACCCCGGGCCCCTCGGGCATCCCGGGCTCCTCCCCCACAGCGGCCCTGACCTGCGACGGGATGATGTCCTCGGGGATCGGACCGGCGCCCGCTGCGGCCCGGTCACGGCCGGAGACCAGGACGTAGAGCGCGCCGGAGAGCGCCATTCCGAAGATCCAGGAGAACGGCGCCACCGCGTCGAAGACCGGGACCAGGGCGAGCGCGGCGGAGACCGCGGCGGCCGGCAGGAAGGCGATCACGGCCTTGGGATTGAAGCCCTTGCGGTAGAAGTACGCGCCCTCGGCGTCGGCCGAGAACAGCGCATCGACATCGATCCGGCCACGGCGCACCAGGTAGTAGTCGACGAGAAGAATCGCCACCAGGGGGCCGAGGAAGGCGCCCAGCGCCCCCAGGAAGTACTGGATCACCAGCGCCGAGGAGTACAGCTTCCAGGGCATGACGACGATGGCCAGCACCGCGGTGATCATGCCGCCGCGCTTGAAGTCCAGATACTTGGGCGCGAGGTTGGCGAAGTCGTAGGCGGGCGAGACGAAGTTGGCGACGACATTGATGCCGATGGTGGCGACGATGAAGGCCAGCGCGCCGACGACGGTGACCACCGGATTGTCGATCTTCTGGATCACCTTCACCGGGTCGTAGATCGCCTCACCGAAGACCGAGATGGTGCCCGCGGTGACCAGCACCGCGACCACCGCGAAGGCGGTGAAGTTCACCGGCAGCCCGATGAGATTGCCGCGCCGGTAGGAGCGGTGGTCGGGCGTGAAGCGGGCGAAGTCGGCGTAGTTGAGGACCAGGGTCAGGAAGGTGGCGACGGTCAGACTGACCGCGATCAGGCTCTGCTCGACCTGCGCGGGGCCGCTGAGGCCGGTGATGCTACGGGTCAGCGAGATATCGCCGCCGGCCTTGACGACCAGATACACCGCGAGCGCGAGCACGACGAGCCAGACCACCGGGCCGGTCGCGAAGTCCTGGACCTTGCGGATGAACTCCATTCCGCGGGTCAGCAGGACGGCCTGTAGCGCCCACATCACCATGAACGCGATCCAGCCCAGGGTGGACAGGCCCAGCACCGAGTTGTGGTGGTAGGTGTCCAGGCCGGGTGCGAGCTGCAGCGTCAGCAGGACCACCGCGGTCGAGGCCAGCCAGGTCTGGATGCCGTACCAGGCCACGGCCATGATCGCGCGCAGCAGCGCGGGGATGTTGGCGCCGTACACGCCCCAGCTGGCGCGGGCGAGCACCGGGTAGGGGACGCCGGTGCGGTGGCCGGCATGGCCCATGCGGTTCATCAGGACGTAGACGATCGAGATGCCGGCCAGCAGCGAGAGAAACACCTCCCAGGCCGGCAGGCCGAGCACGAACAGGCTGGCGGCGAAGGCGTAGTTGCTGATCGCGTGGGTGTCGGACATCCACAGCGCAAAGATGCTGTACGTGCCCCATTTGCGCTCGGGGGCCGGTGCGAGGTCCTCGTTGAAGAGCCGCGGATCCGGCTGCGGGGGCTTCGGGGGTGTTGTCACGTGTCCTCCCAGGCAGGTTGGGTGGAGCTTAGGGACCAGTTGTCAGATGCCTGATGTCTGTGCGGAAAATTCGGTGTTACGTGCGGAGCCCTGAGCGCGCTCCAGGGGCAGATGTGCGCTCAGCGGCCAGCAGCCGATGGCCTTCGGGCGGGGTGGCGCGAAGCTGCGTCCCGTACTGGTCGTCAGCCCGAGGCCGACGACCGCCTCGGCGAACTTCACCGCCGCGGCGACCCCGTCCACCACGGGCAGTCCGAGCGCCGCGGCGACCTTCTCCTGGAGCCCGGCCATCCCGCCGCAGCCCAGGCAGATCACCTCGGCGCCGGCCCGGACCACCTCACGGGCGGTCTCGATGATCACCTCAACGGTGCGCTCCTCGTCCTGTTCCAGCTCCAGGACGCCGAGCCCGGTGCCACGGACGGCGGCGCAGCGCTGTAGCAGCCCGGCGGTCAGCAGCCGGTCCCGGATCTGCGGTACGGCCCGGTCGAGGGTGGTGACGATGCCGTAGGCGTGGCCGAGCATCATCGCCATCTGGGCGGCGCTCTCGGTGATGTCCAGTACGGGTACGTCGAGCAGCTCCTGGGCGCCCTCCCGGCCCGGCTCGCCGAAACCGGCCATGACCAGCGCGTCGAAGGGCGTATCGAGGGTGGCGAGGCGGTCCAGGACGGCCGCGGCGCTGAGATAGCCCTCGAAGTGGCCCTCGATGGACTCCGGTCCCCACAGGGGTTCGGTGGCAATGATCTCGGTGCCCGGCGCGGCGGCTGCGGTGGCGGTGACGCGGATCGAAGCGGTCATGGAAACCGTGGTGTTCGGGTTCATGACGAGAATGCGCATGACACTCCAGCGATTTGGAGGATTCCACAGAATGGATAGTAGGTTTCGCGTAGCAGAACGTAGCTATGGCCACTGGCACCGTCAAGAGATCGCGGCTAGGACTCTGCCCGGCGGCTCGTACCGTGGGACAAAGAGGGCCTGACCGGCGGGAACGAGTGTGCGAGACACCGTGTGTCAACGTAAGGGGACCGGTAGGCTGCTCCGGTCGGGCCCGGCGCCCGCAAGTCCCAGCCGAGACCGATCTGACCCGCCCCGAAAGGAACGCGCCGTGCCGCCGTCCAGCGCCAGCACCTCCGCCGCCGAAGCCAAGCCCGCAGGCGCCAGCGGCGGCGTCCAGTCCCTTGAGCGCGCCTTCGACCTGCTGGAGCGGATGGCCGACGCCGGTGGCGAGGTCGGCCTGAGCGAGCTCTCAGTCAGCAGCGGCCTGCCGCTGCCCACCATCCACCGCCTGATGCGTACGCTCGTGGCCTGCGGCTACGTCCGCCAGCAGCCCAACCGCCGCTACGCACTCGGCCCCCGCCTGATCCGGCTCGGCGAGAGCGCCTCACGGCTGCTGGGCACCTGGGCCCGGCCGTTCCTGGCCCGCCTGGTCGAGGAGACCGGCGAGACCGCCAACATGGCGCTGCTAGACGGCGACGAGATCGTCTATGTCGCCCAGGTGCCGTCCCGGCACGCGGTGCGGATGTTCACCGAGGTCGGGCGCCGGGTGCTGCCGCACTCCACCGGTGTGGGCAAGGCCCTGCTGGCCAACCACCCGCCGGAGGAGGTCCGCGCGCTGCTCGGCCGTACGGGCATGCCCGCCGCGACCGAGAAGACGATCACCGACCCGGACCGCTTCCTGGAGGCGCTCGCCGACGTCCGCCGGCTCGGCTACGCGGTCGACGACAACGAGCAGGAGATCGGTGTCCGCTGCCTCGCGGTGCCTGTGCCCAACTCCCCCACCTCGGCGGCGATCTCCATCTCCGGCCCGACCGGCCGCGTGACGGAGGCCTCGACCGACAAGATCGTGCCGGTGCTGCAGGACGTCGCGGCGCAGCTGTCGGTGGCGCTCGCCAACCAGACGCCGGCGTAGCGGAGACGCACCGCGCAGTACGCCAATGGGTCGGGAGCCGCGTACGTCCCCGGTCCGCGCGCCGGGTCCAAGCTCCGGACGCCGGGTCACGCGACCGGCCCCCGCGCCGGGTGTCCGCGCCGCGCTCCTGGTCACCGGCCGCGCGGCAGCTTGCCGAAGCGGTCGATGCCCTCGCGTACCTCCGTCAGCGCGGGCGACAGCGCGCTCACCGAGCCGACCGCGCCGGCGATCAGCAGCAACGAGCGGCGCAGCCGGGGCACTTCCGGCATCCCATGGCTCACCATCGCGTCCAATGCGGCCAGCTCGTCGTCGGCGACCGCCCGGTCCGGTAACTCCCCTGGAAGCACGGCCAGTTGACGGCGCAGCCGGGCCACCGCCCCGCGCAGCTCCTGGACACGTGGATCACGCTCGACCCCGGTCACTCGTCCGTCCCTCTGCAGCTGTTCCACAACGACGGCGTCCTCCAAGGCCGTGCCGTTCCGCAATGCGGGACAGTTAACGCCACTCTGCGCTGATCGCGCCATACGGAGAGCGAAAAAATCGGATCACCGGGGGGATCCGGCCGCCGTCGCCGCGGGAAGCGGCAGGGGCCCGTCCGGAAGGACGGGCCCCGCGCCTCAGGAATCCTGCTTGGTCAGGAGTCCTGCTTGGGCTGCACCGCGTTGCGCCACACCCGCACATCGACGGTCATGTAGCTGCTGGGGCCCGACTTCGGCGAGTAGCCCTTCAAAGTGATCAGCGCGACATGGCCGTAGTTGGTGGTCAGGCACATCTGCGCGCCCTTGGTGAGCTGCTTGGTCAGAATGGTCTCGGTGAACCGGGTGTCACTCCGGCAGGTGTCGAGCGAGCCCTCCTGGCCGGCGTCGAGCAGCACCAGCTTGCCGGTCTCGGTGTCGACCTGGTCGTCCGAGTAGTTGTTGTCCGTGTACTGGAAGTCGGCGTTCGTGTCGTTGTCCGAGTTGGTCGGCTTGACCGGCTCGTCGGACAGCGACAGGTGGTACTCGTCGGGCAGGTTGATGTTCTTGTAGTCGACCGGAGTCGGGTCCTGCGCCGGGGTGGCGGGGGCGCTGCTCTCGTCTCCACCGGGGCTCGCCGTCGGGTCCTCGCTGGGCGACGGCGAAGCGTCGCTGTTCTTGGCCTTCTTGTTGTCGGCGGCCTGGTTGTTCTTCTTCTGACCGTCGTCCTTCATGAAGGCGTAGACGAGACCGCCGCCGGCGCCCGCGAAGGCCAGCAGGCCGACCAGCACCAGGGCGGTGACCAGGCCCTTGCGCTTCTTCTTCGGCGGCTGCGGGGCCGGCGCCGCGGCCATCGGGCCGGTGGCCGTCAGTCCGGTGGCACCCGGGCCGCCGGCCATCGGCACGGCCGGCGCGGTCGGCGCATAGGCCGCGGGCCCGAAGC
>NZ_QUAC01000443.1 GCF_003389455.1 Streptomyces inhibens
GCACACCGGCCGGTACGCCGACGCGGACGTACCGGGCGCACAGACGAAACGGCGGTGGGGCGTCCCTCCCAGGAGGGACGCCCCACCGCCGTTGTGCGTATGGCCGGTCAGCGGCCGTTCGCCGGCAGCCAGCCCGTCTGGACCAGCTGCGCACCGCGCTTACGCGTGATGAACGTCGCCCGTCCAGGCGTCAGGCTCTGGCCCTTGATGTTGCCCATCAGCGGGCCCTCGGCCGGGTCGGCCGAGAGGATCAGACCCTGCGCACCGAGCTCCTTGGTGCGCTGCATCACGGGCTCGAACGAGGACCGTCCGGCACCCGAGGAGCTGCGCGCGATGATCAGGCGCAGACCCAGGTCACGGGCGAACGGCAGGTACTCCAGCAGCGGCTGCAGCGGGTTGCCGCTGCTGGTCGCCACCAGGTCGTAGTCGTCCACGATCACGAACGCGTCCGGCAGGTCGTACCAGCTGCGGTTGCGCAGCTGCTCCGGCGTGACGTCCGGCCCGGGCATCCGCCGGCCCAGCGAACCGGCCAGACCGCCGATGACCTCCTGTAGCTGCGGTCCCGCGGCGCAGTACTTGTACAGATGGCTCTCGGGGACCTCGCCGAGCAGCGCGCGACGGTAGTCGGAGACCACCATCAGCGCCTTGTCGGAGGGGTACCGCTCGGCGATCTGCTTGGTCAGCAGACGCAGCAGCGACGACTTGCCCGACTCGCTCTCGCCGTAGATGACCAGCAGCGGGTCGGTCTCGAAGTCGATGAACGCCGGCGACAGCGTGGTCTCGTCGACACCGATCGCGATCCCGTGCTCCGGGTAGTCGCTGCCCTTGGGCAGCTCGTTGATGTGCAGCATCGTCGGCAGCATCCGCACCTTGGGGGCGGGCTCGCCCTGCCAGTGCTCGCTGACCGTCGACACCAGGTTCGCGATGCCGTCGCTGAGCGTCTCCGGGTCGCTCATCCCGTCCAGCCGCGGCAGCGCCGCCAGGAAGTCGAGCTTCTCGGGGGACATACCGCGACCCGGCTTGCCCATCGGGACGTTCTCCGCGCGCTTGCGGTCGAACTCCGACTCCATCGGGTCACCCAGGCGCAGCTCGACGCGGTTGAGGAGCTGGTCGCGCAGCGCGGGCCGCACCTCGGTGTAGCGCGCGCCGGCGATGATCAGGTGGACACCGAAACCGAGACCCCGGGCGGCGATGTCCAGGATCACCGGGTCCATCTGCTCGTAGTCGGTCTTGAACGTCGCCCAGCCGTCGATGACCAGGAAGACGTCGCCCCACTTCTGGTCGGGGAAGGCGCCCGCGGCCCGCCGCTGGCGGTAGGTCCCGATCGAGTCGATGCTGTTGGAGCGGAAGAACTCCTCACGCTCGTTCAGGATGCCGACGACCTCGGCGACCGTACGGCGCACCTTCTCCGCGTCCAGACGCGAGGCGACACCGCCGACGTGCGGCAGCCCCTCCATGGTCAGCATGCCGCCGCCGCCGAAGTCGAGGCAGTAGAACTGCACTTCGGCCGGGGTGTGGGTGAGCGCGAACGAGGCGATCGCGGACCGGATCAGCGTGGACTTACCGGACTGCGGACCACCCACGACCAGACCGTGACCGGCACCGGCGGAGAAGTCCAGGTACATCACGTCACGACGCTGCTCGAACGGCTTGTCCACCAGCGCGACCGGCACCACGAGCTTGCCGAGCGCGGTGTACTCCGGCGCGTGCACACCCCGCTCGGGCGTGACCGCGAGCGCCGGCAGCAGCTGGTTGACCGTCGGCGGCTCGTCCAGCGGCGGCAGCCACACCTGGTGCGCCGGCGGGCCCTGGCCCTGCATGCGCTGGACGATGACGTCCAGCACGGTGTCGGCGAGCGCGTCGTCCTGCTCCGGCTCGACCGGCTCGATGGGGGTGGGGTCCTCGATGATCTGCTCGATGACCGGGGCCGCCGTGAACGGCACCGGCATCCGCGTCGTACGGCTGCCGCCGGGGCCACCGCCGGCACCCGGACCGCGGTACGGACCGGAGACATACGCGGCCTTGAACTGGACCATCGTCTCGGTGTCGTACTTCAGGATGCCGGAACCGGGAACGTTCGGCAGGTGGTAGGCGTCCGGCACACCGATCGCGGTCCGCGACTCGGCCGCGGAGAAGGTCCGCAGACCCAGCCGGTAGGACAGGAAGGTGTCCAGACCGCGCAGCTTGCCCTCTTCCAGACGCTGCGAGGCGAGCAGCATGTGCACACCCATCGAACGGCCGATACGGCCGATCTGGATGAACATGTCGATGAAGTCGGGCTTGGCGGTCAGCAGCTCGGAGAACTCGTCGAGCACCATCACCAGCGACGGCAGCGGGTCCAGCGGGGCACCCGCGGCACGCGCCTTCTCGTAGTCGGTGATGTTGGCGTAGTTGCCCGCCGAGCGCAGCAGCTCCTGACGGCGCTGGAGTTCACCGGTGATCGAGTCGCGCATGCGGTCGATCAGCGTGACGTCCTCACCGAGGTTGGTGATGACCGCCGCGACGTGCGGCATCTCCGACATACCGGTGAAGGTGGCGCCACCCTTGAAGTCCGCGAGGATGAAGTTGAGGGTCTCCGAGGAGTGCGTGACCGCGAGCGCGAGCACCAGGGTGCGCAGCACCTCGGACTTACCGGAACCGGTCGCACCGACACACAGTCCGTGCGGGCCCATGCCCTCCTGTGAGGCCTCCTTGATGTCGAGCATGACGGGCTGGCCGTCCTTGTCGACACCGATCGGCACCCGCAGCCGCTCGTGCAGCGTCCGCGGCCGCCACGTACGCGACACATCGACGGAACCGGCGTCACCGATGTTCATCAGGTCGGTGAAGTCCAGGTTCGACAGCAGCGGCTCCTCGCCGTCCGCACCGGAACCCGCCCGCAGCGGGGCCAGCTGACGCGCCAGCGCCTCCGCCTCGGGGATCGACAGGGTGTCGCAGACACCGTGGTAGACCGCGCCGCTGGCCGACTCCAGCACCAGCTTGCCCGGCCACACCTGTACGGCCAGACCGCCGCGGATCTCGTCCAGATCGCCCGGTACGACCTCCAGGATGGTGACGCCCTGCAGGCCCTCGGCCCCGGCGATCACCGAGTCCATCGGCACCTCGCCGCCGTCCAGCACGATCACCACATGCGGGGCGTCGGTCACCGGAGTGCCCTGCGGGTTGAACCGCCCACGGCCCTCCAGGTCGTCCGTCAGCAGCTCCTCGATCTCACCGAGGTCGCCGACCACCAGCCGGCGCGAACCCGCACCGTCGGTGGTCTTGTCCTGCACCTGCGGCAGCCACTTCGTCCACTCCCACTCCGCCTGCGCACCGGGCGCGGCGACGACCGCCACCACCAGGTCCTCGGGCGAATGCAGGGTGCACAGCTGGGCGATGATGGCGCGCGAGGCACCGTAGACCGTGTCCGGGTCACCCGAGACGGTCAGGTGGTAGAAGGCGCGCAGCGACACCGCCAGCGGCAGGTTGTCCAAATGCCCGTGCTTGTCGAGGAATTCCTTCATCGCATGCGCGGTGAGCGGCTCCAGCTCGTCGACCGGAGCGGTCTCCGGAGCCCTGAGCGGAGTGGCCAGCTGCTGCGGCCCGAGCCCCAGGCGCACCTGCCCGAAGTCCGGATCGGTCGCCCGGCGTTCCCATACCCGTTTGCCCTCGGCCACGATGGACCACAACTGGCTCGGGTCGGGATGGGTGAACAGCTGCGCGTCCCGCTGCTTGCGCGCGGTGCGCCGTACCTCTTTCCGCTTCTGCGTAAGGTACTTGAGGTAATCCTGGCGCTCCTGAACCATTTGCCCGGAAGGCCCCTGCCGAGCCTTGACGATCTGTACGATCGCCATTGCCAGGGTGGACGCCACCATAAAGCCGCCCATGATTTTCATGAACGGCTGGTTGCCCATGAACAAGAAACCCGCCGAGGACGCCATACCCATCATGGGCATAAGGGTCATCAGCATGTTCTCTGATTCGCCCTCACGCGGAAGCTCCGGAGGCGCCTCGAGTGTCACCTCCTCCGAGGGGACTTCGGGTGGCAGCGCGCGGGGCGGGCGCTTGACGATGACAACGCTCACCGAGGCATCAGTCCTTCATGCATGTCGCAGACTCGGACCGCCCCCGTTGGTTCGACGGTCCCCCGAGCCAAGTCCTTGGCCCGACGCAGGCGTTGATCCTACTGTTAAGCGTCAAGTCTCGGGGTGGGTGGGGCGGTCGCCGAATCGGACGGTACGCTGACGCACCGCGAGCGCGCCACGGCCCCGCAGAGACGGCTCTATATATACGGCGCGCGAAGCGACAAAACGCCCAACGGATAGGGGGAACCGCCAGGTGAGCACGAGCACTGGCACCGGCTTTTGCCGGGTCACAGTCGCCGCGCCGGATGCACGGATCGACGTGGCTCTGCCGGAGGACGTCGCACTCGTCGACATTTATCCGGAGATCCTGCGGCTCTCCGGGCAGTCCCAGGCCGAGGGTGCACCCACCGGCTATCACCTCGTGCGCCGCGACGGCACGGTTCTCGACGCCGGACAGTCGCTCGCGCAGCAGCAGATCCTCGACGGCGACCTGCTTCTCCTGAAGCCGTTCGCCGAGTCGCTGCCGCTCCCGGTCTTCGACGATGTCTCCGACGCCGTCGCCTCCGCGGTCAAGCGCAACCGCAGCCGCTGGAGCGACGACCTCATGCATGTCGTCGGCCTCACCGCCGGTGTGCTGCTGCTCGTCATGATGGCGTTCGCCCTGTGGTTCTCGAACCCCGTCGACCGCGACATGCACCGCCTGCCCGGCATCATCGCCGGTGTCGTCGGCATCGTCCTGGTCGCGCTGGCCGGCGTCCGCGCCCGGGTCTACGACGACCACGGCTCCTCCATCGCGCTGGGCCTGTCCGCACTGCCGCATCTGCTGCTCGCCGGCTCCGGCATCTTCCCCGTCGAGGCGGGCGGCGGCCCCGGCCGGCTGCACCTCCTCGTCGGCTGTGTGACCGTACTCATCGCCTCCGTGCTTCTGGTGGTCCTGCTGCCGCGCGGTGACGCACCCTTTGTCGCGGCCGCCTTCCTGGCCGCCATCGGCACCCTCGCCGTCTTCGCCGCGATCCTCACCGACGCCGCGCCCCGCGAGGTCGCCGCCGTCACCGCCGTCGTCTCCATCGCGCTGGTCGCCTGGCTGCCCGGTCTCTCCGCCCGCTTCGCCCGTCTGCCCATCGGCTACAAGTCGCCCGACCAGATCGCCAAGGGCTCCTTCGACAACGGCGGCGAGACCGAGTCCGTCGACTTCGTCAAGATCGGCAACCAGGCCAAGCGCGGCCACGAGCTGCTGCTCGGCCTCGTCGCCGGCTGCGCCGCCCTGGTCGTCGGCTCGGCCGGTATCGTCCTCGGCTTCTCCGACAACATGTGGGCCCAGCTGCTCGCGCTGGCCGCGGGCATCACGATCATGCTCCGGGCCCGGCTCTTCGACTACACCGCGCAGGTCGCCTGCCTGACCATCGCCGGCATCCTGACGATCGTCCTGCTGATCCTGGGTATCGCGCTGCACCCGCCGCAGAACATCTTCGTCGACCTCCTGCAGTACCAGGACTCCGGTCCGCTGAACATCCGCACCGTCTGGTTCTCCAGCAGCATCGCGGCGGGCGCCGCCCTCCTGGTGGGCGTCGGTCTGGTCGTCCCCCGCAAGGGTGTCACCCCCTTCTGGGGACGGATCTTCGACATCTTCGACGGTCTGGTCCTGCTGTCCCTGGTGCCGCTGTGCCTGGCGGTCTTGGACGTCTACAACAAGGTGCGCGGCCTCACCAGCAGCTAGCGCGCCCATCTGCCCCGGATACGGCCCCCCGACCACCCGGTCGGGGGGCCGTTTTCCAACTGGTACGCTGTGTGACGGTCCGGTCGAGTTATCCAAGATTCCCTGTGAAGCAAATCCAGGGGCGCTCACGGGTCGAAACCACTGAGGAGTACCGCGTGTCGCTCGACGCCGCTACGAAGAAGCAGATCATGGCCGAGTTCGCCACCAAGGAGGGTGACACCGGCTCCCCCGAGGTTCAGGTTGCGATGCTCACCCGCCGCATCTCGGACCTGACCGAGCACCTCAAGACCCACAAGCACGACCACCACTCCCGCCGTGGTCTGCTGCTGCTCGTCGGCCAGCGCCGTCGCCTGCTGCAGTACCTGGCGAAGAAGGACATCACGCGCTTCCGCGCGCTGGTCGAGCGCCTGGGCATCCGCCGCGGCGCGGCGGGCGCCAAGTAATCCAAAAAAAGCGCCGCAGAGGGAGCGGTTCCCACCGGGGGCCGCTCCCTTTGCCGTACGCACCGGATGCCTTCGCCACCTCATGGTGGACGGAAGCTTTGTAGTCTGGTGCATATCGCAAAAAGCGAACGCGGTAGGAGCGCCTCCTGGCCGCCGGTCCTCGGTAGTGGCCCCCGGACGATCCATGGACACCATGCGTCATCACTCCGGGTGCTTCGATCGAAGACCGGCCCGCACCGGCGCTCCACCGAAGACGGTCTGCTGCCACACGGGCAGCAGACGCAGACGAGGAGATATTCCTGGTGGAGAACGAGACCCACTACGCCGAGGCCGTTATCGACAACGGTTCGTTCGGCACCCGCACCATCCGCTTCGAGACGGGCCGCCTGGCCAAGCAGGCCGCCGGTTCCGCCGTGGCGTACCTGGACGACGACACCATGGTGCTGTCGGCCACCTCCGCTTCCAAGACGCCGAAGGACCAGCTGGACTTCTTCCCGCTGACCGTCGACGTCGAGGAGCGGATGTACGCAGCCGGGAAGATCCCCGGTTCCTTCTTCCGCCGTGAGGGCCGTCCCTCCGAGGACGCCGTCCTCACCTGCCGGCTCATCGACCGGCCGCTGCGCCCCTCCTTCAAGAAGGGCCTGCGCAACGAGATCCAGATCGTTGAGACGATCATGGCGCTCAACCCCGACCACCTCTACGACGTGGTCGCCATCAACGCCGCCTCCTGCTCCACGCAGCTGGCCGGTCTGCCCTTCTCCGGCCCGATCGGCGGCACCCGTGTCGCGCTGATCAACGGCCAGTGGGTCGCGTTCCCGACCCACACCGAGCTGGAGAACGCCGTCTTCGACATGGTCGTGGCCGGCCGTGTCCTGCCGGACGGCGACGTCGCGATCATGATGGTCGAGGCCGAGGCCACCGAGAAGACCATCCAGCTGGTCAAGGACGGTGCCGAGGCGCCGACCGAGGAGGTCGTCGCCGCCGGTCTGGAGGCCGCCAAGCCCTTCATCAAGGTGCTGTGCAAGGCCCAGTCGGACCTCGCCGCCAAGGCCGCCAAGCCGACCGGCGAGTTCCCGGTCTTCCTCGACTACCAGGACGACGTCCTGGAGGCGCTGACCGCCGCCGTCAAGGACGAGCTGGCCCAGGCGCTGACCATCGCGGGCAAGCAGGACCGCGAGGCCGAGCTGGACCGCGTCAAGGCTCTGGCCGCCGAGAAGCTGCTGCCGCAGTTCGAGGGCCGCGAGCGGGAGATCTCCGCCGCCTACCGGTCGCTGACCAAGTCCCTGGTGCGCGAGCGCGTCATCAAGGACAAGGTCCGCATCGACGGCCGTGGCGTCACGGACATCCGTACGCTCGCCGCCGAGGTCGAGGCGATCCCGCGGGTGCACGGCTCGGCCCTGTTCGAGCGTGGCGAGACCCAGATCCTGGGCGTCACCACCCTCAACATGCTCCGCATGGAGCAGCAGCTGGACACCCTCTCCCCGGTGACCCGCAAGCGCTACATGCACAACTACAACTTCCCGCCGTACTCCGTCGGTGAGACCGGCCGCGTGGGCTCGCCCAAGCGCCGCGAGATCGGCCACGGCGCGCTGGCCGAGCGCGCCATCGTGCCGGTGCTGCCGACCCGCGAGGAGTTCCCGTACGCGATCCGTCAGGTCTCCGAGGCGCTGGGCTCCAACGGCTCGACGTCCATGGGCTCGGTCTGCGCCTCGACCATGTCGCTGCTGAACGCCGGTGTGCCCCTCAAGGCCGCTGTCGCCGGTATCGCCATGGGTCTGATCTCCCAGGAGATCGACGGCCAGACGCACTACGTCGCCCTCACCGACATCCTCGGTGCGGAGGACGCCTTCGGTGACATGGACTTCAAGGTCGCCGGCACCAAGGAGTTCGTCACCGCGCTGCAGCTCGACACCAAGCTCGACGGCATCCCCGCCTCGGTCCTGGCCGCCGCGCTGAAGCAGGCCCGCGACGCCCGCCTCCACATCCTCGATGTGATGAACGAGGCCATCGACGTCCCGGACGAGATGTCCCCGAACGCCCCGCGGATCATCACCGTCAAGATCCCGGTGGACAAGATCGGTGAGGTCATCGGCCCCAAGGGCAAGATGATCAACCAGATCCAGGAGGACACCGGCGCCGACATCACGATCGAGGACGACGGCACCATCTACATCGGTGCCGCCGACGGTCCGGCCGCCGAGGCCGCCCGCGCCACGATCAACGGCATCGCCAACCCGACCATGCCGGAGGTCGGCGAGCGCTACCTGGGCACGGTCGTCAAGACCACCACCTTCGGTGCGTTCGTCTCCCTGCTCCCGGGCAAGGACGGCCTGCTGCACATCTCGCAGATCCGCAAGCTCGCCGGTGGCAAGCGCGTGGAGAACGTCGAGGACGTGCTCGCGGTGGGCGCCAAGGTCCAGGTCGAGATCGCCGAGATCGACCAGCGCGGCAAGCTCTCCCTGATCCCCGTGATCGAGGGAGAAGACGCGGACAAGGGTGCCAAGGACGACACGAAGGACGACACCGACAAGTGACGTCTCGTACGCACACGACGACGGCCCGCACCTCTTCGGAGGGGCGGGCCGTCGCCCGTACCCAAACGCTTCTCAAGGGCACCGCGGGCGCCGGCACGGTCCGCCGGACCACCCTCCCCGGCGGCCTGCGCATCGTCACCGAGACGCTGCCGACGGTCCGCTCGGTCACCTTCGGGATCTGGGCGCACGTCGGCTCCCGCGACGAGACCCCGTCCCTCAACGGCGCCACGCACTACCTTGAGCACCTGCTCTTCAAGGGCACCGAGCGGCGCAGCGCCCTGGACATCTCCTCCGCCATCGACGCGGTCGGCGGCGAGATGAACGCCTTCACCGCGAAGGAGTACACCTGCTACTACGCGCGGGTGCTGGACACCGATCTGCCGCTCGCCATAGACGTGGTGTGCGACATGCTCACCGGCTCGCTGATCGAGGCCGAGGACGTGGACGCCGAGCGCGGCGTCATCCTCGAAGAGATCGCGATGACCGAGGACGACCCGGGCGACTGTGTGCACGACCTGTTCGCGAACACCATGCTCGGTGACACCCCGCTCGGCCGCCCCGTCCTGGGCACCGTCGACACGGTCAACGCCCTCACCCCCGAGCGCATCCGCCGCTTCTACAAGAAGCACTACGACCCCACCCACCTCGTCGTCACGGCGGCCGGCAACATCGACCACGCCAAGGTCGTCCGCATGGTCCGCCGCGCCTTCGAGCAGGCCGGGGCCCTGGACCGCGTCGACGCCACCCCGATCGAGCCGCGCTCCGGCGCGCGCGCCATCCGCACGGCCGGCCGTGTCGAGCTGCTCAACCGCAAGACCGAGCAGGCCCATGTGATCCTCGGGATGCCCGGTATGGCGCGTACCGACGACCGGCGCTGGGCGATGGGCGTGCTGAACACCGCCCTGGGCGGCGGGATGAGCTCCCGTCTCTTCCAGGAGGTCCGCGAGAAGCGCGGCCTGGCCTACAGCGTGTACTCCTACACCTCGGGCTTCGCCGACTGCGGTCTGTTCGGCGTCTACGCCGGCTGCCGCCCGAACCAGGTGCACGACGTACTCAAGATCTGCCGCGACGAACTCGACCAGGTCGCGACCCATGGCCTCAGCGACGACGAGATCCACCGGGCGATCGGCCAATTGCGCGGATCGACCGTCCTCGGTCTGGAGGACACCGGCGCGCTGATGCACCGCATCGGCAAGAGCGAGCTGTGCTGGGGCGAGCAGATGTCGGTCGACGACATGCTCGCCCGGATAGCGGCCGTCACCCCGGACGAGGTGCGCGAGGTGGCCCGCGATGTACTGGGCCAGCGCCCCTCGCTGTCCGTCATCGGCCCCCTGAAGGACCGGCAGGCGGCCCGGCTGGACGAGGTCGTCGCGTAGGGCCGCAGGGCCTGCCGCCGTACCACCGAGAGAGAGACTGGAAACGATGAGCAAGCTGCGTGTGGCCGTACTCGGAGCCCAGGGGCGCATCGGCTCCGAGGCTGTACGGGCCGTCGAGGCCGCCGAGGACATGGAGCTGGTCGCCGGACTCGGCCGGGGGGACAAGCTGGAGACGCTGGTCGAGGCCGGCGCCCAGGTCGTCGTCGAGCTGACCAACCCCGGCGCGGTGATGGGCAACCTCGACTTCTGTGTGCGTCACGGCATTCATGCGGTGGTCGGGACCACCGGCTGGACCGATGAGCGCCTCGCGCAGCTGCGCACCTCGCTCGCCGCCTCGCCCGGGGCGGGCGTGCTCATCGCCCCGAACTTCTCCATCGGCGCGGTGCTGACCATGCAGTTCGCGCAGCAGGCGGCCCGCTTCTTCGAGTCGGTCGAGGTCGTCGAGCTGCACCACCCGAAGAAGGCGGACGCCCCGTCCGGCACCGCGGCCCGCACCGCCCAGCTGATCGCCAAGGCCCGCGAGGAGGCCGGCTGCGCCCCGCAGCCGGACGCCACCAGCACCGCGCTGGAGGGTGCCCGTGGCGCGGACGTGGACGGCGTTCCCGTGCACTCGGTACGGCTGCGCGGTCTGCTGGCGCACCAGGAGGTGCTGTTCGGCGGGGAGGGCGAGACCCTCACCATCCGCCATGACTCCCTCCACCACAGCAGCTTCATGCCGGGCATCCTGCTCGGTGTGCGCCGCGTGGTGACCACTCCGGGCCTGACCGTGGGCCTGGAAAACTTCCTCGACCTGGGCTGACGGCATGGGCGGAAAGATCACGTACTTCTTCCTCGCCACCGTGCTGGTCATTGTCTTCGGCGTGGTGGGACTGGAGGGCGTGCTGCTCCTGCTGACCGGTGAGCCGGCAGCCATGGGCATGGGGGCGGTGGCGTTCCTGCTGCCGTGCATCGGTGCCTGGTTCCTCTGGCACAACACCCGCTTCGCGCGCGACGCCCACCGGCTGGCGCATGCGCTGGAGGCCGAGGGCGGGCTGCCGGCCGACGAGCTGGCGCGGACCCCCGGCGGCCGGATCGACCGGGACGCGGCCGACGCGGTGTTCGCCCAGCGGCAGGCCGAGACGGAGGACGCGCCCGGCGACTGGCGCACCTGGTTCCGGCTCGCCGTCGCCTACCACGACGCCCGGGACACCCCACGCGCCCGCAAGGCCATGCAGCGCGCCATCGCCCTGCACGACAAGAAGCCCGTACGGACCGCCTAGCAGGCCTGTCCGTACGGGCTCGATGCGACGCCCGGTGCACGCCCGAGGGCGGGCGCCGGGCACCGGGGCTCAGTGGCGGTACTCCGCCTCCCACGCCTCCAGCACATCCGCGGCCCGCTCGAACGCCTCCGGGCGGGACAGAAAATCGCCGTTGTGATCCGTGAGCAGCGCCCGCAGCGGCTCGCCCTGCCTGCGCTCGACGATCAGTGCCTGTCCCTGCACCGTCCGCGGCAGCCCCAGCCAGCGCACCGGCTGCTGCAGCGTACGGACGGTGGCGATGGCGCTCCACGGCTCCGTCGTCGTACGCAGCAGATTCACCTGCCGCAGACCCTGCGCGCTGACCCATACGCCCACTCGCAGCAGCCGTAGCGCGAGGGCGATCATCAGCGCCGCCACCACGGAACAGGCCGCGGCGCCGGGCAGCGAGCCGGCCATCGCGGTGATCATCGCGGAGAGCAGCACGAACGAGGCGAGCAGCAAAAGCACAGCCGCCGCCCCTACGCGCCACGGTCCGGGGCGGTAGGGACGGCGCCAGTGGTCGGGCTCGTCGTGCGGGAGCGCGGCCGATTCCGCGTCATGGGTCTCGAGGTCGCGGTCGGCCGTCAGAAAGGGCAGGGGCACGGCTGATCCTCACTCATGGGCACACTGGAGCTGTGACCGGTGAGGTTATCGGGACCGGCGGGACGGAACCACTTTGCGGCACGCCCCGCCCGCCCGTTCAGCGGTGGGCGGCCTCGGACTGATGCACCCGGCTTGAGGTGGAACTGTCCTGCTGCAGTGCGGGAACGCCGAACAGCAGGGCGCCGGCCAGGCCGCCCACGACTGTCAGCGTGATCAGTGACTGGCCTACGAGCTGCGCGCGGGACGCGCGCTGGCGCGGCGGGGGAGTGACATTGCTGCGGAACCGGTCTGCCTCGGCAACAAAGGCGAACGGGACGGGCTCTCGCCGGCGGAACATGAGCGGGCTCTCCTAGGAACCTCGAAGTGGGCACTGTCACAGGGTTAGACGTCTGCGGCGCCCGATTGGTGCCCGTTTTCCGGCACTTCTGTGAAAAATATCAACTGCCGTTCCGCGCCCTGCTATAGAGCGTCCCTTTTGCGGCTAACGCGGCATCACGCCGCATTTCCCGGACTGTCAGTGGCGGGCCGTAGGCTGGTCGCGCACGAGGATCGATTGGAAGGAACCGCCGGTGTCCCACACCCCCGCCGAGAGCACTGAGAGCCCTGACAGTGCAGCCGTCAGCTTCCGGAGCGAGGTGACGGTCGAGCTGGTCAAGCACAGCGCTGCGGACAGCGACGTGCTCTGGGCGGCCCGCGTCTCCACGGCCGGCGAGCAGTCGCTGGAGGAGCTCCAGAAGGACCCGGAGCGCTCCAAGGGCTTGATCAACTACCTCATGCGGGACCGTCACGGCAGCCCCTTCGAGCACAACTCCATGACCTTCTTCATCAGCGCACCGATCTTCGTCTTCCGCGAGTTCATGCGCCACCGCGTCGGCTGGTCCTACAACGAGGAGTCCGGCCGCTACCGCCAGCTGGATCCGGTCTTCTATGTCCCCGGTGAGTCCCGCAAGCTCGTCCAGCAGGGCCGCCCCGGGAAGTACGAATTCGTCGAGGGCACCCAGGCGCAGCACGAGCTCACCGGTCGTGTCATGGAGGACTCCTACCGCCGGGCGTACGAGGCCTACCAGGAGATGCTCGCCGCCGGCGTCGCCCGCGAGGTCGCCCGCGCGGTGCTCCCCGTTGGCCTGTTCTCCTCCATGTACGCGACGTGCAACGCACGCTCCCTGATGCACTTCCTCGGCCTGCGTACGCAGCACGAGCTCGCCGCGGTCCCCTCCTTCCCGCAGCGCGAGATCGAGATGGTCGGCGAGCAGATGGAGGCCCACTGGGCCAAGCTCATGCCGCTCACGTACGGCGCATTCAATGCGAACGGCCGGATCGCTCCGTAAGGCCAGGCGGCGGGCCGGATCCCGGAGCGCGCAGGACAGAAGTGCGAAGTGTCCGGATTGCGGCATTTTGAGAAGTTCATCTACGCTGAACAGACGGACCCGGCACTGCTTGAACCCCCGAGCAGGCAGTGCCGGAGTCCACATCCCTGCTCCCCAGGGGCGCATCCCGCGGTGAGCTACGAGTAGCGTGGGACCCATGGCTCCGACTTCCACACCGCAGACCCCCTTCGGGCGGGTGCTGACCGCCATGGTCACGCCGTTCACGGCGGATGGCGCTCTCGACCTCGACGGCGCGCAGCGGCTCGCCGCCCATCTGGTGGACGCCGGCAATGACGGCCTCGTCGTCAACGGCACCACCGGAGAGTCTCCGACCACCAGTGATGCGGAGAAAGCCCAGCTGGTCCGCGCCGTGGTCGATGCGGTCGGCGACCGCGCCTTTGTCGTAGCCGGAGCCGGCACCAACGACACCCACCACAGCCTTGAGCTCGCCCGCGCTGCCCAGGACGCCGGCGCCCATGGCCTGCTAGCCGTGACGCCGTACTACAGCAAGCCGCCCCAGGAGGGCCTGCTGTGGCACTTCACGGCCATCGCGGACGCCACCGACCTGCCGGTGATGCTCTATGACATCCCCGGCCGCAGCGGCGTCCCGATCAACACCGAGACCATCGTCCGGCTGGCCGAGCACCCCCGGATCGTCGCCAACAAGGACGCCAAGGGCGACCTCGGCCGCGCCAGCTGGGCCATCGCCCGCTCCGGCCTCGCCTGGTACAGCGGCGACGACATGCTCAACCTCCCGCTGCTCTCGGTCGGCGCCATCGGTTTCGTCTCCGTGGTCGGCCATGTCGTCACCCCCGAGCTGCGCGCCCTCCTGGACGCCCATCTCAATGGTGATGTCGCCAAGGCCACCGAGATCCACCAGAAGCTGCTGCCCGTCTTCACCGGCATGTTCCGCACCCAGGGCGTGATCACCACCAAGGCCGCGCTCGGCCTCCAGGGCCTGCCCGCGGGTCCGCTGCGTCTGCCGCTCGTCGAGCTCTCCCCCGAGGAGACCGAACAGCTCACGCGCGATCTCGCCGCCGGCGGGGTACAGCTCTGAACACAGACTTCATAACTGAATACGGACCAACAACCGCCACATAGCAAGTGCACGAATGTCATGCGCGCCACGTGCCTCGAAGGCAGCGTGGCGCGTGTGGTGAGGAGAGTCTTTTGAGTCATCCGCATCCCGAGCTCGGCGCTCCGCCGAAGCTTCCCAAGGGCGGCCTGCGGGTCACCCCCCTCGGCGGCCTGGGCGAAATCGGCCGCAACATGACGGTCTTCGAATACGGCGGCCGGCTGCTGATCGTTGACTGCGGAGTGCTTTTCCCCGAGGAGGAGCAGCCCGGAATCGACCTGATCCTGCCGGACTTCTCGTCCATCAGGGATCGCCTCGACGACATCGACGGCATCGTGCTCACGCACGGCCACGAGGACCACATCGGCGGTGTCCCCTACCTCCTGCGCGAGAAGGCGGACATCCCGCTCATCGGCTCCAAGCTGACCCTCGCCCTGATCGAGGCCAAGCTCCAGGAGCACCGCATCCGCCCCTACACCCTTGAGGTGAAGGAGGGGCACACCGAGAAGATCGGCGTCTTCGACTGCGAGTTCGTCGCGGTCAACCACTCCATCCCCGATGCGCTGGCCGTCGCCATCCGTACCCCCGCGGGCATGGTGGTGCACACCGGTGACTTCAAGATGGACCAGCTCCCGCTGGACCGGCGCCTCACCGACCTCCCCGCCTTCGCGCGGCTCGGCGAGGAAGGCATCGACCTTCTCCTCTCCGACTCCACGAACGCCGAGGTCCCGGGATTCGTCCCGCCCGAGCGGGACATCTCCAACGTCCTGCGCACGGTGTTCGCGAACGCCCAGAAGCGCATCATCGTCGCCAGTTTCGCCAGCCATGTGCACCGCATCCAGCAGATCCTCGATGCGGCCCATGAGTACGGCCGCCGGGTCGCCTTCGTCGGCCGCTCGATGGTCCGCAACATGGGCATCGCCCGCGAGCTGGGCTATCTGAAGGTCCCGGCCGGCCTGGTCGTCGACGTCAAGATCCTCGACGATCTCCCCGACGACGAGGTGGTGCTGGTCTGCACCGGCTCCCAGGGCGAGCCGATGGCGGCCCTCTCCCGGATGGCCAACCGCGACCACCAGATCCGGATCGTCCAGGGCGACACGGTGATCCTGGCGTCGTCCCTCATCCCGGGCAACGAGAACGCGGTCTACCGCGTGATCAACGGCCTCACCAGGTGGGGCGCGGACGTCGTCCACAAGGGCAACGCCAAGGTCCATGTCTCGGGCCACGCCTCGGCCGGCGAGCTGCTGTACTTCTACAACATCTGCAAGCCGAAGAACCTGATGCCGGTACACGGCGAATGGCGCCATCTGCGCGCCAACGCCGAACTGGGCGCACTGACCGGCGTACCGAAGGACCGGATCGTCATCGCCGAGGACGGCGTCGTGGTCGACCTCGTCAACGGCGTCGCAAGGATCGTCGGCAAGGTCCAGGCCGGCTACGTCTACGTCGACGGCCTCTCGGTCGGCGATGTCACCGAGGCCCACCTCAAGGACCGCCGCATCCTGGGCGACGAGGGCATCATCTCGGTCTATGTGGTCGTGGACAGCAGCACCGGCAAGATCGTCAGCGGCCCGAACATCCACGCCCGTGGCTCGGGTATCGACGACGCGGCCTTCTCCGGCGTGATCCCCAAGATCGACGAGGCGCTGGCCAAGTCGGCGCAGGACGGCATCACGGAGCCGCACCAGCTCCAGCAGCTGATCCGCCGCTCGGTCGGCAAGTGGGTGTCGGACAACTACCGCCGCCGCCCGATGATCCTCCCTGTGGTCGTCGAGGTCTGACGCACAGAGCCGTACGAAGGCACTCAAGTCGGAGCGGGGCGCCCGGATTTGCATCCGGGC
>NZ_QUAC01000445.1 GCF_003389455.1 Streptomyces inhibens
GCCACGGGCGGAGGCCATGCGCCCGCCGCACGGGCCGGCGGACCGGCCGGCGGGGTGCGCCCCCTGCGCCGGCCGGTCCCCGCCGGTCCGTGGGTCACTCCACTGGCAGCGCGATCCGGGTGAGCAGGGCGATCAGCTGCTCACGCTCGTCGGGGGTCAGCGCCGCGGTCAGCTCCGCGTTGGCCTCGTCGCCGAGCTGCTGGGTGCGGCGCAGCCGCCGCCGGCCGTCGGCGGAGATCTCGATGGCGTTCTTGCGCCGGTCCTTGGGGTCGGGGGTGCGGGTCACCAGCCCATCCTTCTGCAGGTCGTTGACGATCGCGACCATGTCCTTGGGGTCGATGCCCAACGTCCGGCCGAGCTCGGCCTGGGAGAGAGGGCCGAGTTCGGCAACGCCCGACAGGACGGCGTGATGCATCATCCGCATGCCCTCGGCGGCGAGGGCGTCGGCGACGAGCCGGTGGCCACGGGCGGCGGCGCGGCCCAGCAGCCAGCTGGGGAGCGCGCGGATACGGCTGGGGGCGTACGGGGTTTCGGCCATGGGACCACCGTACCGAGAAATCCATTGGAGAACCCAACGAAAAACCATTGGCAGCCCCAATGGTTTGTGGTTATCGTTGGGGGACCCAATGAAGCCCAGCCCACTCGGTGCGAACCGATCGGCGAACCTGGAGGTGCCCGCCCATGCGCCGCGTCCGATTCCATACCTATGGCGGCCCGGAAGTCCTGCGCGTCGAGGAGGCCGAGGCGCCGGTGCCCGGCCCCGGTGAACTGCTGGTGCGCACGGAGGCGATCGGCGTCACGCTGCCGTGTGTGCGGCGGGTGCGCGGCGACGGCAAGGGCGGCGGCGATCCGCTGCCCGCGATGCCCGGCGGTGAGATCGCCGGCGAGGTCGTCGCGCTCGGCCCGGACGTCACCGGCTTCGCCGTCGGCGACCGCGTCACCTCGCTCACCCTGACCGGCTCGTACACCGAACTCGCCCTCGCGCCCGCCTTCCTGGCGAGCCGGATACCGGACCGGGCGAGCGCCGTGGAGGCGGTGGCACTGGTGCGCAGCGGGCATGTCGCGCTCGCCGCGCTCAGCACCGCCGCGCCGCAGGGCACCGAGTCCGTACTGATCACCGGTGCGGCCAGCGGCACCGGTCATCTCGCCGTCCAACTGGCCAAGCTCCAGGGGGTGCCGCGTGTGGTCGCGGCCGTCAGCTCGGCCGACAAGGCGGAGTTCCTCCACGGGCTCGGGGCCGACGAGGTGGTGACGTACGACCAGGAGTCCTGGGGCGAGCCCGTCGATATCGTCCTGGACGGCGTCGGCGGCGAGGTACTGCCGGGCGCCCTGGCCGCCCTGGCGCCCGGTGGACGGCTGATCTTCTTCAACTCCGGTGGTGGCACGGTCCCGGCGTACGAACTGCTGGCGGGCGACAAGACCATCACCGGGCTGACGATGCGGCGCTTCACCACGGTCCACCCGGAGCTGTACGCACAGCACCGCGCGCAGCTGTGGGAGCTGGCCGGATCCGGCCGGCTGCGGGCCGCCGTCCATGCCGAACTGCCGCTGGACGAGGCCGCGAAGGCGCACGAGATCATCGAGGCCCGGGCCAACCTCGGGAAGGTGGTGCTGCGGCCATGAAACGCGGCGGGCGCATCCGGCACATGCGGGGCGCCCGGCGCACGCGACACTCCCGGCCCTGGCAGCGCGCACGGCGCACCCGGCGCAGCGCCCTGCGGGCCGGGAGAGTGAATTCGGGCTGCGGCGCGGAGAACCCACGCACGCTCCTTGTCGCGTGTCCACACGCGGCAGTAGCTTCCGTCAGGGATGCACATAGGACGTGGGATGTCCTGATGACCCGACCGCCGATGCCTCGAAGGGCAGGCCGGACCATGACGTCAGTTCTCCGCGCACACCCCAGCCCCCGCAGCAGACCCCCGCGCCGCCGCGCCACGGCCCTGCTGGCCGCGCTGACCGCCACAGCCCTCGCCCTCCTGACGACCGCCCCCGCGCACGCCGCGCCCGACCGGGCGTCGGGCGGCCCCGCCACCGCCGCGGCACCGTCCCCCGCCGGCGGATTCGACCAGCAGATCCTCTTCAAGGCCTCCCAGGAACAGGGCTACTTCTGCTTCCGGATACCGGCCATCGTGAAGTCCGCGCGCGGCACCCTCCTCGCCATCGCCGAAGGCCGGCGGCACGACTGCGGCGACGCGGGCGATATCGACCTCGTCCTCAAGCGCTCCACCGACGGCGGCCGCACCTGGGGCCCGCTCCAGGTCATCAACCGCGGCAACGGGGACACCCATGGCAACCCGGCGCCCATCGTGGACCGCCGCACCGGCCGTATCGTGCTCGCCGAGACCTACAACAAGGGCCGCACCGACGGCCTCAGCTGCGCTGTCCCCTGCGACCGCACCCCGCATCTCCAGTACAGCGACGACGACGGCGCGACCTGGTCCCCGCCCCGGGACCTGACCCCCAGCATCCGTCCCCCGCAGTGGAATTCCTGGTACGCCACCGGGCCCGTGCACGGCATCCAGCTCACCCACGGACGGCACGCCGGCCGACTGGTCTTCGGCATGAACTCCGAGAGCTACGCGGACAACCGGGTCACCGCCAACCACGCCGCCCTGGTCCACAGCGACGACGGCGGCGCCACCTGGAAGGTCGGCGCACTGGACACCTGGCCCATCGCCGCTGATGGCACCTTCCGTCAAAAGCCCTCGGAGATGACCCTCCTGGAGCGCTCCGACGACTCCCTCTACGTCAACGGCCGCGAACAGGACGGCACCGACCTGGGCCACCGCACCGCCGCGGTCAGCCGCGACGGCGGCAACTCGTTCGCCGCGCCGTTCCGCGCCATCCCCGACCTCTACACCCCGATGGTGCAGGGCTCGGCGCTGCGCCTGCCGCATCCGCAGGCCGGCCACAGCCGCACCCTGTTCGCCGCGCCCGCCGACCCCGACCGGCGCCGCACCATGACCATCCGCTCCTCCTACGACGAGGGCCGCACCTGGGAGGGCGTCGACCGGGGCGCCCGGGTCACCACCGACTGGTCCGGCTACTCGGACCTGGTCGCCATCTCCTCCGACGTCACCGGCCTGATGTACGAGAGCGGCACGGTCGACGCCCGGGACGAGATCCGCTTCGCCCGCTTCACCGAGGACTGGCTCGGCCCGCGCCGCGCCCCCGACCCCACGACCCGCGACACCGCACCCGGCGCCCGGCCGGCACTCGTCCTCGGCGGTGCCCGCACCACCGACGGCCGTTTCGGCAACGCGCTGTCCTTCGACGGCAAGGACGATGCGGTACGCCTCCCCTTCCGCACCTCCCTCCCTCTGGGCACCCACGACTTCACCTGCAGCCTGTGGTTCCGCTACGACGCCAAGACCGGCGAACAGCCGCTGCTGTGGATGGGCGGCGTGGGCACCAGGACCCCGCAGGTCGCGCTGGAGGGCGAGCCCAGGAACGGCCGGATCATCGCCCGCGTCACCGCCGTCGACGGCGCCGAACCGGTCGCCACCGCCCAGGCCGAGACCGGCGACGCGTACAACGACGGCAGCTGGCACCATCTGGCGCTGCGCCGCACCGACGGCCGGCTGCAGCTCACCGTGGACGGCACCGAGACCACCGTCGTCCCCGATGTCCCGGGGTCGGTCAGCCGTGGTTCGGTCTTCGGCGTACACCTCGGCCAGAAGCCGGACAGCCGCGTCCAGTTCACCGGCGCGCTGGACGAGGTACGCGTCTACCGGCGTGCCCTGAGCGATACCGAGCTGTCCCGCGTACGGACGGATGATGCGCCGGTCAGCGGGCCGATCGTGCTGGGGCTGTCGCTGGACCGGGTACGCGGACCGGGTCGGTAGAACCGCCGACCGCAGTCGCGGCGGGAGAAGATTCCCGCCGCGGCTCCGGTTCCGCACGGGCCGCACACCGCTTCGCCAGCACCGCGCAGACCATCAACTGCATCTGGTGGAACAGCATCAGCGGCAGCACCGCGAGCCCGGCCTGGGCGCCGAAGAGGACACTGGCCATCGGCAGCCCGGCCGCCAGGCTCTTCTTGGACCCGGCAAAGGTGATCGCGATCCGGTCCGCGCGAGCGAAGCCGAGCTTCTTCGCGCCGTACGAGGTGGCGGTCAGCATCACCGCGAGCAGCACCGCCTCCACCCCCAGCAGGCACAGCAGCCGCAGCGGGGAGACCTGGTGCCAGATGCCCTGGACCATACCGGCGCTGAAGGCCGTGTAGACGACCAGCAGTATCGAGCCGCGGTCCACATAGCCGAGGGCCTTCCTGTGGCGGGCGATGAACCCTCCCACCCAGCGGCGCAGCAGCTGCCCGGCCACGAACGGGAGCAGCAGCTGACAGACGATCGAGACCAGCGAGCCGGCCGAGAAGCCGCCGCCGTCCCCGTGCAGGACGAGACCGGCCAGCAGTGGTGTGACGACGATGCCGACGATGCTGGAGAACGAGCCGGCGCAGATGGCCGCCGCCACATTGCCGCGGGCGATGGAGGTGAAGGCGATCGACGACTGGACCGTGGAGGGCACCAGGCACAGGAACAGCAGCCCGGTGTAGAGGGTGGGCGGCAGGACGTACGGGACGAGCCCGCGGGCGGCCAGCCCGAGCACCGGGAAGAGCACGAAGGTGCAGGCCAGGACGGTCAGATGGAGCCGCCAGTGGCGCAGTCCGTCCAAGGCCTCGCGGGTGGAGAGCCGGGCGCCGTAGAGAAAGCAGAGCAGTGCGACGGCTCCGGTGGAGGCGCCGTCGGCGACGGTGGCGGCCGGTCCGCGGGCGGGCAGCAGCGCGGCCAGGGCGACGGTGCCCACAAGCGCCAGGATGTAGCCGTCCACGGGCAGCCAGGAGGGCAGCTTGGGCAAAGCGCGGCGCATGGTCTCTCTTCGGTCGTTCGGCGGCTCTCGGGCGGTGGCATGGACGGTGCCCTCTCCAGAGTGCCGTTGGCTACCGGCGATCGGGAACCCCTCTTACCGTAGTGACTGTCATTACGAATCGCGATGAGCGAGCTGCGATCAGGCGGGGATGAGGGCCCGGACGGAGCGGCGCAGACAGCAGGACGGCAGGACGGAGCGGCCATGTTCGAACCCGCGCAGCTGCGCACCTTTCTCACCGTGGCGCAGACGCTGAGCTTCACACAGGCCGCGCACCGCCTCGGGCTGCGGCAGTCGACCGTGAGCCAGCACGTACGGAAGCTGGAGGAGGCGGCCGGGCGGCGGCTGTTCACCCGGGACACCCATGCCGTGGAGCTGACCGAGGACGGCGAGGCGATGCTCGGCTTCGCGCGCACGATCCTGGAGGCGAACGAGCGGGCCGCGAGCTTCTTCGCCGGGACCCGGCTGCGCGGCCGGCTCCGCTTCGGCGCTTCCGAGGACTTTGTGCTGACCCGGATGCCGGAGGTCCTCGAAGGGTTCCGGCGGGAGCATCCCGAGGTCGATCTGGAGCTGACGGTCGAGCTGTCGGGGACCCTGCACGAGCTGTTGGCGGCGGGCCGGCTCGATCTCATCCTGGCCAAGCGGCGTCCGGAGGAGTCGCGCGGGCAGCTGGTGTGGCGCGACCGGCTGGTGTGGGTGGGCACCGAGCGGCTGCGGCTCGATCCGCAGCGTCCGGTGCCGCTGGTCGTTTATCCGCCGCCCGCGCTGACCCGGGCCCGCGCCCTGGAGGCGCTGGAGCACCAGGGGCGGGAGTGGCGGATCGCCTGCACCAGCGGGAGCCTGAACGGACTGATCGCCGCAACTCGGGCAGGTCTGGGCGTCATGGCACATACCAGGGGCATGATCCCGCCAGGTCTGGTCCGGCTCCCGCCACGCGCCGGACTGCCGGAGCTGGGCGGGGTGGACTTCGTCCTGGTGTACGGGCAGCGCGACCGCGCGGCGCGGGGCCCGGCGGAGGCGCTCGCCGAGGCGATCCTCGCGGGCGGTGACCGGCTGCATCTGCCGTAGTCAGAGGCCCTGCCGCGGACCCGCGGCCTGAACCGGTGTCATATGCAGAGATTTGGTGCAGATATGGTCCCGGCGTCGTGATCGTCCGGCGGCGAAGTGGCCGGATCATGTCCACGCTTCTCCGAAGTAACCCGTTTTCTCCGGTTGGCCAGTTCCCGCGGGAGCGCGTCCGGGACGTGGTACCGCCCTGCCGGATGCCGGCCCGTTGGGGTACGGTCGCGGCCTTGTGAGCAACACCACGAGGAGCTGGGTCATTGCGCGAGTTCACCGTCCCACCTTTGGCGACCGCGCCGCGGGTCGGCGGGCTCGCTGACGCCGTCTACGAGAACGCCGAAACCGATCCCGGACGGGTTGCGCTGGCGCGTAAGGACGACGCGGGAAACTGGCAGGACGTCACCGCCGGACAGTTCCGGGACGAGGTCATCGCGCTGGCCAAGGGCCTGCTCGCGCAGGGTGTCCGGTTCGGCGACCGGGTCGGCATCATGTCCCGTACGCGCTACGAGTGGACCCTCTTCGACTTCGCACTGTGGTCGATCGGTGTCCAGTCCGTACCGCTGTATCCGACGTCCTCGGCCGAGCAGGTCTTCTGGATGCTGCACAACGCGGGCGCCTCGGCATGCCTGGTCGAGCACGAGGACCATGCGATGACCGTCGGCTCGGTCATCGACCGGCTTCCGCAGCTGCGCAAGCTGTGGCAGCTGGACGCCGACCCGGTGGCCGAACTGACCGCGGCCGGTGCGCATATCGACGACGAGGTGGTGCACCGCCACCGGATGGCCGTCACCCCGGACGCCACCGCGACGCTCATCTACACCTCCGGCACCACCGGCCGCCCCAAGGGCTGTGTGATCACCCACGCCAACTTCATGGCCGAGGCCGACAACATCGTCATGCGCTACGAGACGGTCTTCTCCTCGAAGCCCGGCGACGAGGCGGCCACGCTGCTGTTCCTGCCGCTGGCGCATGTCTTCGGGCGGATGGTGCAGGTCGGCGCGGTCCGCGGCCGGGTCAAGCTGGCCCACCAGCCGGAGCTGGCGGCCCGTGCGCTCCTGCCCGACCTCCAGTCCTTCCGGCCCACCTTCATCCTCGCGGTGCCCTACATCTTCGAGAAGGTCTTCGCCGCGGCCCGGCGGCGGGCGGAGGCGGACGGCAAGGTGGGCCCCTTCGACAAGGCCGTCGAGATCGCGGTCCGCTACGCCGAGGCGCAGGAGAACAAGGCGTTCGGCACCGGTTCCGGCCCCAGCGCCTCGCTGCGGATGCAGCACCAGATCTTCGACAAGCTGGTCTACGGCAAGGTCCGTGCGGCGATGGGCGGCCGGGTGCGGCATGCGATGTCCGGCGGCTCGGCGATGGAGCGCCGGCTCGGGCTGTTCTTCGCCGGCGCCGGCGTGACGATCTTCGAGGGCTACGGCCTGACGGAGAGCACCGCGGCCGCCACCGCCAACCCGCCCGAGCGCACCCGCTACGGCACCGTCGGCACCCCCGTCCCCGGCACCACCGTGCACATCGCGGAGGACGGCGAGATCTGGCTGTACGGCGGCCAGATCTTCCACGGCTACCACAACGATCCCAAGGCGACCGATGCCGTACTGCACGACGGCTGGTTCGCCACCGGTGACCTGGGCGCCCTGGACGAGGACGGCTATCTGACGATCACCGGCCGGAAGAAGGAAGTCCTGGTCACCTCCGGTGGCAAGACGGTCTCCCCGGTGTCCCTGGAGGAGCGGGTACGGGCGCATCCGCTGGTCGCCCAGTGCATCGTCGTCGGCAACGACCGGCCGTTCATCGCCGCGCTGGTGACCCTGGACCCGGAAGCGGTCGCGCACTGGCTGGCCATGCGCGGCAAGCCGGAGTTGCCGCCGACCGACCTGGTGCGCGACCCGGACCTGGAGACCGAGATCCGGCGCGCCGTCGTCGCGGCCAACACACTGGTCTCACAGGCCGAGTCGATCCGTACGTTCCGGATACTGGCCAACCAGTTCAGCGAGGAGCACGGGCTGCTGACGCCGTCGCTGAAGCTCAAGCGCAAGGCGATCGAGACGGCGTATTCGGTCGAGGTGGACGCGCTGTACAAGGCGTGAGGGGCGGACGGGAGCGGCCTTGGCCGGGCCGCGCCCTCCCCCGTACGGCGGAGGCGGATCGGCTGCAGGTCCGACGTCCAAGGGTCCGGCGCCGACCAGACTCCGGGTCATGAACTCTCGCCGCCTCACCGTTCTCGGCCGGATCGCGGTCCTCGCCTGCGCGCCGTACCTCACCCTCAAGCTGCTGTGGGTGCTGGGCTTCGACATCGGCGTCGTCGACACCCATCGCATCAGCCGCGCCGTATGGGTCGCGGCCAATGCCTTCACCTTCCTCCTGGATGCGATCGCGGCGGTGGTGGCGCACACCCTCACCCGCCCGGCCGGCCGCCGCGCCCCGGCCTGGCTGCTGTCCTTTCCACTGTGGATGGCGTCCGGGCTGCTCGTCCCGCTGATCACGGGCGTGGTGGGCGGCAGCCTCGCCGCCCTCGTCACGGGCGCCGACAACCCGATGTCCCGCGGCGACTTCCTCGCGCCCTGGGTCATCGGCGTCGTCTACGGCGGCTTCATCATCGAGGGCGGCACACTGCTCGGTGCCTTCGCGGTGTACGCGCACCAGCGCTGGGGCGGGCTGCTGCGCCGCCCGCTGGGCGCGCTTCCGGACACCGGCACCCGGGCGCTGCAACGGATCTTCCTGGCGCCCGCCGCGGTGCTGCTCGCCACGCTCGGCACCGTCCACGTCCTGTGGGGCGCGGGTTCGACGCTGGGCACGGAAGCGGCCGAGGTGGCGGCCCGCACCGTCATCAGCTCCGCCTCTGACTGGTCCCAGGGCCTGCTCACTCTGCTCGGCGCCGCCGGGATACTGCTCCTGCTGTTCCCCCGCCTGCGGCCCCGGCTCCCGGTGCGTATCCCGCTCGCCCTGGCCTGGGTCGGCAGCGCCTCTGCGTTCGCCCTGGGCGGCACGCTGTGGCTGGGCCAGGCGGTGACCGACGGCCTCTCCCCCGGCGCGTCCGCGGTCCCCGGCGGGCTCCCGGGGCTGGTCGGCGCCCTGGAACTCTGCGCCGGGCTCGTGGTGCTGTGCGGCGGCGCGTTCACACTCTGCGAACTCACCGCCGCGGCACGCACACAGGAACGCTCCGCATTTTCCTCAGCGCATCGACATGCACGGGAATGCGCGACGTCGGATGATCGTTGACATCCCAGAACACGAAAGTCGACGTAAGGACCGATTCCCCGTGATCAAGGTTCCTTCCCTCGCGCTCAACAACGGCATCGCGATGCCCCAGCTCGGCTTCGGCGTCTGGCAGGTCGAGGACGACCAGGCGTTCACCGTCGTCGGCCAGGCCCTGGAGGCCGGTTACCGCAGCATCGACACCGCGGCGATCTACGGCAACGAAGCGGGCACGGGCAGGGCACTCGCCGCTTCCGGCATCGCCCGTGACGAGCTGTTCGTCACGACCAAGCTCTGGAATTCCGAGCAGGGCTACGACTCCACGCTGCGCGGCTTCGACGCCTCCCTGACCAAGCTCGGCCTCGACCATGTGGACCTCTACCTGATCCACTGGCCGCTGCCCTCCAAGGACCTGTACGTCGACACGTACAAGGCCGTCGAGAAGATCTACGCGGACGGCCGCGCCAAGGCCATCGGTGTCTCCAACTTCCTGCCCGCGCACCTGGAGCGGCTGCTCGGCGAGACATCCGTCGTCCCGGCCGTCAACCAGATCGAACTGCACCCGCAGTTCCAGCAGGCCGAGTCCCGCGCCTTCCACGCCCGGCACCACATCGTCACCGAGGCCTGGTCGCCGCTCGGCCAGGGCAGGGGTCTGCTGGAGGACCCGACGATCGCCCGGCTCGCCGCCCAGCACGGCAAGACGCCCGCCCAGGTGGTGCTGCGCTGGCACCTCCAGATCGGCAATGTCGTCATCCCGAAGTCCGTCACCCCCTCGCGCATCGCCGAGAACATCGACGTCTTCGACTTCACGCTGGACGACGCGGATCTCGCCACCCTCGCCGGCCTGGACTCCGGCAACCGCCTCGGCCCGGACCCGGCCACCTTCGACATGGCCTGACCGTCACCCCGTACGGCGCCGCCCGGCTGGTCCGGGCGGCGCCATGGCGTACGGGGCGCGGCCCACCCGAGTGGCGGGCTCGGCGGACGGCAGGAAGTGTGGAGGGTGAGCGTGCGGTGGCCGCTGCGGAGCACCGACAGGGGCGCGGACGCTCTGTTTCGCTCCGCCCTGTTCCTCCCCGATGCCTCAAGGGCATGGGGGGTGCTCCCCAGGAGGCCACGATGCCTGACGTCACTTCTGCCTACCGGCCCGGAACCCCCTGTTGGGTCGACCTCGCGGCCCCCGACCAGCAGGGCGCCATCGACTTCTACTCCAGCGTCTTCGGGTGGACCGGAGAGGTCGGCCCCCCGGAGACCGGCGGGTACGCCGTGTGCCATCTGAACGGCAAACCGGTGGCCGGCATCATGGCCGCGGTCCCGATGGGCGGCCAGCCCGCGCCGCCGACCGTATGGACCACCTATCTGGCGGCCGCCGATGCGGATGCCACCTCCCAGGCGGTGAGCGATGCCGGCGGCACGCTCCTGATGCCCGTCATGGACGTGATGACGCTCGGGCGGATGTGCATCGCGGCCGACCCCACCGGAGCGGTGTTCGGCGTCTGGCAGGCCGTGGACTTCCCCGGCGCCGGCATCGTCAACGAGCACGGTGCGCTGATCTGGAACGAGCTCAACACCACCGACCGGTCCGCCGCCTCCGCCTTCTACCGGGCTGCCTTCGGCGTCGAGAGCGCCGCCCTGGAAGGCGCCGAGAACTACTACGCGCTCAAGGTGAACGACCACGCGGTGGGCGGTATGCAGCCGATGTCCGAGCAGATGCCGCCCGACACCCCCTCGCACTGGCTGGTGTACTTCTCGGTGGCGGACACCGACGAGACGGTCGAGAAGGTGACCGCGGCCGGCGGCGCCGCGCTCCAGCAGCCCTTCGACATGATCGCCGGCCGGATGGCCGTGGTGACCGACCCGCAGGGCGCGACCTTCGCCGTGATCAACCCGAAGCCGATGAGTCAGGGCTGACAGCCGCCGGTGGCCGGCGGTTACTGGGCACGAGCGGTGTGCACGGTCTGCGCCGACAGCAGAAAGGCGTCGGGCCGGCGGGTGATCCCGGCGGCGTCATGGGGATCGGTGAGGCGGGCGAGGGTGGTGAGGTCGTCCTCGTCGAGGTGGTCGCTGTACACGTCGATGCCGCGGGTCAGGCTGGTGCGGACATAGGCCCGTGCCTCGGCGGACAGCGGCGCCGGAAGGTCCAGCAGGAAGCTGCGCGAGCGCGGGGTGCGCAGGCCGGCGTCGGCGAGGAAGGCGGGCCAGTCCTCGATGTCGTCGGCCGAGCCGGGCAGCGCCCTGCGCATCTCGGTAAACCACTCCTCGGTGACCGCGTCGAGCCGGGACTGCAGCCCCGGGCGGCCGATGCCGATGTCGCGCGGCAGATAGCGGGGGGCGAGGCCGCCCTCGGAGATGGCGAGAAGTCCGCCGGGCCGCAGACGGCCGGCGAGGGCGGCGACCGCGGCGCGCTGGTCGCCGACGTGGTGCAGGGCCTTGCTCGACCAGATGAGGTCGGCGCCGCCGAGGGCGTCGAGCCCGTCCGGGAGTTCGGCGAGGTGGGTGTGGATCCGGTCGCCGAGTTTGAGGCGGGCGGCGCGGGCGCGGGTCCGTTCCAGGAGCGGCTCGGTCGCATCCACCGCGACCACCTCGGCGTCGGGGAAGGCGCGGGCCAGCAGGCCGGTGACGACGCCCGGTCCGCTGCCGATGTCGAGCACCCGGCGCACGCCGTCGGGCCGGGAGCCGGCTGCGCCGGTGAGCAGTTCGCGCAGCCAGGCCGCGGCCTGTTCGTAGAGCGGGGTGTGCAGCTCGGCGCCCTGTTCGAGGAGCGGGCCGAGCTCCGCCCAGTCCAGGTGCGCGTTGTCGTGGGTGTGGTTGTGGTGGCTGTGCCCGTGTCCGGGGCGGTCGTGAGTGGTCATGGATCGAGCCTCCGTCAGGGGTGGCGCGGGGGGCAATCTTTGTTGCGGATCCGGCAACCCCAGCTTCTGGCGGGAGAAGGACGGACCGTAGGGTCTTGGCTCGTGGCTACTCCGGGATGGATGCCGCCGACGGATACCGAGCGGCGGCTGTGCGAAGCGACGGCGCGTGGTGACTTGGACGGACAGGTCGCGGCGATCGCCGGTGAGGATCTGTATCTGGCGGTACCGCAGCAGGGTCCGGACCCGCTGCCCGTTTACGACGACCCGGCGACCGGCGGTAAGTGCATTCCCGTCGTGACGCGCGGGATGCTGCCGCCGTGGCAGCCGCAGCAGTTCTTCGACCGGGTGTCGGTCGAGGAGCTGGCGCAGGACTGGCCGAACGACAAGTGGCGGCTCGCGGTCAACCCCGGGACGCCGTGCGCCGCGTATCTGGCCGCGACGCCCGCGCACCGCGCCGGCTGGCTGCGGATCCGCGCCCAGGTCGAAGTGCGGCCCGGCGGGCTGCTGGTCACACACTTCGGCGGTCCGCTGCACGGCCCCGTCGCCCAGGGGCTGGCGTGTGGTGCGCCGCTCGCGGTGCACCACAGTCTGCCGTGGAACGAACTCGGTACGGCTTTCCTCGACCACGCGTCGGACGCGCAGACCCTGCGCGAGCAGTGGTCGGTGGCCGACCCGGCCACTTGGCAGCAGCGTCTGGACCAGCTGCTCAGTGGGCAGTTCGTCCCGGCCGATACGGAGTCGGCGCTGCGCGCACGGGCCCGCGGCCGGGACACGGCGGACAAGGAAGAGGCGCCGGAGGCGGCCGGCTCCGGGGAAGCCGCGGACGCGCCCGCGGTCCCGGAGCTGGTGACCACGTACGAGGAGCGGTTCCGAACCGACGGTCTGCTGCCCACGGACGGCCGGGTGGTGTCCCTGGTCGCCCTGGATTACGCACATGCCGTCGCGCTCGTCCGCTGGGGTCTGGGCGCCCGGCTGTGCGCGCCGCAACAGGCCGAGCAGGCCGTGGCGCAGGCCGGCGCGCGGGCCAGGGAGGCGTACGGCTCATGGGAGGAGTTCGCCGCGGGCTATGCGCTGGGCCGACTGCTGGCGTTCGACAACGGCTGGTTCGGGCCGCAGTACGCGGAGACCGTGCACCTCCACCGGGTCCTCACCCAGGACCCGGCCTCGCCGTGGCGGGGGCTGCCGTTCGCCTGACGGGCGCGGTGCCACCGTGCGCTCGCGGCGCCCGGGTTCGGTGTAGACGTAGGTCATGGAAGCCGCGATCTGTCTGTTCAGCTCCGATCTCCGGCTGCACGATCAGCCGGTGCTGCATGCCGCGCTGCGCTCCGCGGCGCGCGTGGTGCCGCTGTTCGTGGTCGATTCGGGGATCGCGGACGCCGGGTTCATGGTGCCCAACCGGGCCGCGTTCCTGGCCGGTGCGCTGGCGGATCTCGACGCGGGACTGCGTGAACGGGGCGGTTGCCTGGTCATCCGTACGGGGGACGTGGTCGCGGAGACCTGTCGGGTGGCCGCGGAGACCGGGGCCGGGCAGGTGCATCTCGCGGCCGGGGTGAGCGGCTATGCGCTGCGCAGGGAGCGGCGGTTGGGCGACGGGCTGGCGGCGGCGGGGCGGGCGCTGGTCGTCCACGATGCGGTGATCACGGCGGTGCCGCCGGGCGCGCTGCTGCCCTCCGGCGCGGACAAGGACCACTTCGCGGTCTTCACCCCGTACTTCCGGCGGTGGCAGGCCGCAGGGCTGCGGCCGGTGCTGCCCGCGCCGCGGTCCGTACCGGTTCCGGCGGGGGTGCGTTCCAAGGACGTGCCGTCGGCGGCGGTGCTGTGCCCCGGCGGGAAGCCGTCGCCCGTGCTGCCGGAGGGCGGCGAGCGGGCGGGGCGCCGCCGGTTCGGGGCGTGGCAGCGGTCGGGGATGGCCGATTACCAGGACCGGCAGGACGATCTGCCGGGCGATGCCACCTCGCGGCTGTCCCCGTATCTGCACTTCGGGTGTCTTTCGCCGGTGGAGCTGGTGCACAAGGCGGCCGGCCGGACGGGCGCCGGCGCCGAGGCGTTCGTACGGCAGCTGGCCTGGCGGGACTTCCATCACCAGGTGCTGGCCGCCCGCCCGGACGCGGCGCGCGCCGACTACCGCACCAGGGGCGACCGCTGGCGGCAGGACAGCGCCGAGGTGGCGGCGTGGAAGGAGGGCCGTACCGGCTTTCCGGTGATCGATGCGGCGATGCGGCAGCTGCTGCACGAGGGGTGGATGCACAACCGGGCCCGGATGCTGGTGGCGAGTTTTCTGACCAAGACGCTGTATATGGACTGGCGGGTGGGTGCGCGGCACTTCCTGGATCTGCTGGTGGACGGCGATCTGGCCGACAACCAGCTCAACTGGCAGTGGATGGCGGGCACCGGCACCGATACCCGGCCCAACCGGGTGCTCAATCCGCTCGTCCAGGCCCGGCGGTTCGATCCGCACGGCGACTATGTGCGGCGCTGGGTACCGGAGTTGGCAGGCCTCGCGGGCGCGGCGGTGCATCAGCCGTGGCGGCTGACGGGGCCGGAGCGCGCGGCGTACGACTATCCGGAGCCGCTGGTGGACCTGGCGGACGGGCTGGTGCGGTTCCGGCGGGCGCGCGGGCTGGAATAGCGGGCGGGGCCCTGGACGGTCACCGGACGGGGCCGGCCGCGGCCGGGCTCCTGGTCGTCGGTGGTCGCTCCGCCAGGGGATGATGCAGACGGATCGAGCGAGAGGACGGATACGACATGGGCGGGAGCGATATGCGCCGTGGGCTGGACCGTACGCTGCTGGACCGGGCGCTCGGGGCGGTCGGGCCGAGGCAGCCGGCCGTGCCGACCTGGGCGCAGGTCCGCACCGCGCTGCGCCGTACGCCACTGTCCGTGTGGCACGACGATGTGACGGACTGGGCGGCGAGCCTGACATACTACTCCGTGCTGGCGCTGCTGCCGTCGCTGATCGTCACGGTGTCGCTGATCGGTCTCGCCGACCCGGCGGCCACCGAACAACTCATCAACCAGATCAGCTCGATCGCCCCGGCCCAGTCGGGCCCGACCGTGCACCGTGCGCTGCTCAGCATGGCGCACCAGCGCACCGCCGCGTGGGTGGTGGTGGGCGGCGCGCTGGTCAGTGCGCTGTGGTCGTCGTGCAGCTATCTGGCGGTGTTCCGCCGGGCGCTGCACGCCATGCACCGTACGAAGGACGACCGGCCGCCGTGGCGGAAGGCGCCGCGCATTCTCGTGACGGCGCTGCTGCTGATGGCGCTGCTGATCAGCAGTGCGGTGGCGCTGCTGGTCAGCGGGCCGATCGCGACCGCGCTGGGCCGGGCGGTGGGGCTCGGCGAGGCGGGCGAGGCGACCTGGAATCTGCTGAAGTGGCCGTTGTTGCTGCTCCTGGCCACGGTGCTGGCGATGGTGCTGTTCCGTTCCGGGCCGCCGAGTTCCCGTGGGGTGCGGCGGGCGGCGCCCGGTGGGGTGGTCGCGGTGCTGCTGTGGCTGGTGTCGTCCGCGGGCTTTGCGCTCTACGCCTCGTACGTGGGCACCTTCAACCGGCTGTACGGCTCGCTCGCGGGGCCGGTGGTGTTCCTGATCTGGCTGTGGTTCTCCCATCTGTCGCTGCTGTCCGGTGCCCAGTTCAATGTGGAGCTGGCGCGTGCGGGACGGGTGGTGAAGCCGCGCGTCGGCGACTGATGTCCCCGCCGGGCCGGTGGCGGCTCGCGTGTGGTCAGCGGGCGCCGTGGGCCGGGGCGATGTCCTCGATACGGCGGGCGAGGCCGAAGTCGAGGTGGGTGATCCGGCCGCCGATGCTGTGGGTGTTCACCGCGACGGCGAGCCGGTTGTAGCCCAGGGTCAGGTCGGCGTGGTGCCCCAACTCCTCCTGGATCTGGGCAATGTGGATGACCATGGCGGCGGCCGGGAAGTGCCCGTGGAAGGCGTAGCTGCGGCGCAGCAGCTCGCCCTCGGCGGACCAGCCGGGCAGCTCCGCGAGGCGGTCCTCGATCTCCTTGTCGCTGAGCGGTTCCACCTGAGCGTTCATGGCACTGGCCTCTCGCCGTACGTCGACTGCCGGACAGTTCCAGCGTGGCACGCCGAGGACGCTTTCGCGCCAATGTACGGACGGTGAGCCGTCCGCCTTCCCTGCGTCGGGCGGCCCTTCTACGCTCCTGCGCCTGACATGCATCGTTACCGACGGTAAGTGGGGGCTCAGGACATGGACAGTACCGGCACGGGCGAAGGCAACGGCGCAGGAGCGGGCAGCGGCGACGGCGCGCACGCAACGGGCGACGCCGGCAGCACACGGCGCGGCTTCGTCCGCGGGGCGGTGGGCGGCGCGCTCGCCCTCGGCGGTCCGGGTGCCGGCGGTGCCAC
>NZ_QUAC01000448.1 GCF_003389455.1 Streptomyces inhibens
CGGCCCGCCGCCGGGCCGCCCGGCCCGCCGTGCGCCGGCGGCCGTCGGGCACGCGCTGGGGGCTGCGGATCGGCGCCGTCACGTCCGTGCTGCTGCTGGCGGCGAGCGGCGTCGGGCACGCCATGGTCACCGGCGTGGAGAGCGGCATCGGCCGGGTGGACCCGTTCAAGGGCATGAGCAACCGTCCCGGAGGCGGCGACGGCCTGAACTTCCTGGTCGTGGGCACGGACGGGCGCGACAAGCTCACCGAGGACGAGAAGCAGAAGTACCACCTGGGCGGCGCGCCCTGTCACTGCACCGACACCCTGATGCTGGTGCATCTGTCCGCCGACCGGGACCGCGCCAGCGTCATCAGCCTGCCGCGCGACTCCTACGCCGAGGTCCCGGCGCATCTGGACGCGGTCACCAACGCCCAGCGCGCCAAGCACCCGATCAAGCTGAACGCGGCGTACGCGGAGGGCGGCCCGAACCTGACCGTGCGGACCGTCGAGCACATGACGGGGGTGCATATCGACCACTATCTGGAGGTCGACTTCACCAGCTTCATGCGCAGCGTGGACGCGGTCGGCGGGGTGGAGATCTGCACCGTACGGCGGCTGCGCGACAGCTATACGGGCCTGGATCTGCCGGTCGGCAAGTCGCGGCTCAACGGGGGCCAGGCGCTGCAGTACGTACGCTCGCGGCATATCGACCTGTCCGCCGACCTCGGCCGGATGCAGCGCCAGCAGCGTTTCCTGGCCGCCCTCATCCACAAGATCACCTCCTCCGGAGTGCTGATGAACCCGATCCGCTTCAAGGACGTCGCCGACACGATGCTGGGGTCCGTACGGGCCGACTCGGGCTTCCGAGCCAACGACCTGGTCGATCTCGGGCAGGCGATGCGCGGCTTCAGCCCGTCGTCCTCGGAGTTCACGTCCGTGCCGCTGGGCGATCTGGCCCGGCCGGTGCCGGGCGTCGGCTCGACCGTGCGGTGGGATCCGGTGCAGGCGCCGAAGCTCTTCCAGGCGATCCGTGAGGACAAGCCGATCGCGGTGCACCGGGCCCGGAAGGATCCGCGCGCCACGGTCGTGGACGTACCGCCCGGCCAGGTCCAGGTGCAGGTCAACAACGGCAGCGACCGGGCGGGGCTGGGCGCCACGGTGGCCGGGGAGCTGCATGCCACCGGCTTCGCCACCACCGCCACCCCCGGCAACTCCACCATCGGCAAGGTGACCCGCACGGTCATCGCCTACGACCCGCGCTGGGACCGCTCGGCCCGCTCGCTGGCCGCCGCACTGCCGGGCGCGCAGCTGCGGCCGGTGGCCGGGCAGGGGCCGGTGATGCAGGTGACGGTCGGCCAGGACCACAGGGCGGTGCACCGGGTACGGGCCGAGGAGCCGCCGCAGACGCCGGGCGGGATCTCGGCGATCACCGGTGACGAGGCAGTGTGCCCATGAGTGAGCGCAGCGAGGTCATCATCGAAAGGTGCGTGCCTCGCGCATGCGAGGGCGAGCGAAGCGAGGCTTCGGCATGAGTGTCCCCGCGCCTCGTCGCACCGTGTCCGGGCCGCCCGCGCGCCGCCCGGACGCGCACCACTATGCACGCCGGGTCGCGGTCGCGGTTGCCGCGATGTGCCTGGTCGTGGCCACCGCCGCCGCCGCGCCGCCGGCGCCCGCCGCGCCGACCGGCTGCGGGGATCTGGTGCGCGGTCAGCTGTGTCTGCGCGGTCCGGTGGGATCCGACGGGATGTACACCGCGACCTACCGCCGGCACGGGGCGGCGGTAGGACTCGACGCGATCACCGTGCGGCTCGGTTATCAGCGCAAGAACGCCCGGATCACCGCGTTCCCCGGCTGGTTCGGCACCCGGCGGACGCAGCGCGGCTCCGTCGAGCTGAGCGGCCGGGTGGAGATGCTCTCGGACGAATGCATCCGGGGGGTCATGGAACGCGGGCAGACGCTCTACGTCACAAAATGGAGCTGCAGTTGATGTCCGGGATGTCCTGAAAGGGGCGCATCGTGTGGCAGGTTGTGCTGGGCGTCACCCCCACCACGGTGACGCTCTTCCTCATCGCGGCGCTGGGACTGGCGGTGGCCCTCGCCCTGTGGGCCGCCCTCGCCCCCGGCAGCTGCGCGCCGCGCACCACGGCCCGGGCGCTGCTGGCCGGCTGGCTGCTGCTGCTCCTGGTGGCGACGCTCGCGCCGACCCAGCCGATCGGCTCGGGGGACGCGACGGTGTGGTGGCGGCCCGGCGAGGGGCTGTTCGAACTGGGCGCCCAGCTGGAGCCGGGGGAGCTGGCGATGCTGGTGCGACGGCAGATCGCCAATGCGGCGCTGTTCATTCCGGTGCCGCTGCTGCTGCGGTTCGCGGTGCCGCGCGCCTCGGCCGCCCTGGCGTTCCTGCTGTGTGTGGGCCTGTGCCTGGTCACCGAGACGGCACAGCTGCTGATGCGGGCCGGGCGGATCGCCGATATCGACGATGTGATGTGCGCGGCGGCCGGCGCGGCCATCGGCGCGGGGCTGGCGCTGCTCGGCCGGCTGGCGGTCGCCGTTATGCGTCGTCGAGGCCTTCCGCGGCGCGCCGTTCGCGCAGCTCCATGATCGCGCGCCGCCGGGCGAGGCGGTGCGTACGGCGGATCTGCGCCTCCTGATAGCGGCGCTTGTCCCGCTCGGTCTCCGGTATCACCGGCGGCACCCGGCGCGGCTTGCCCTGCTCGTCCACGGCGGCGAAGACGAGGTAGGCGGAGCCGACCTGCTGGGCCGGGCTGGATTCGTTCCAGCGCTCGGCCAGGACCCGTACGCCGACCTCCATCGAGGACCGGCCGGTCCAGTTGACCTGGGAGCGCACATGCACGAGATCGCCGATCCGGACCGGCTCCAGAAAGGCCATCTCGTCCATGGAGGCGGTCACGGCCGGGCCGCCGGAGTGACGCCCGGCCACCGCGCCCGCCGCGTCGTCGACCAGTTTCATGATCACGCCACCGTGCACCGTCCCGAGGAGGTTCGTGTCGCCGGCCGTCATGATGTGGCTGAGCGTGATGCGGGACGCGGAGGTGGGCTTGCCCTCAAGCTCACCCTCGGGGCTGTTGGTGACGGGTTCGGTCATGCAGCCAGCGTAAGCGGGGACCGTACGAGGTCACCGCGCGCCGTCCGTGACACAGATCTCGCCCGGCTCCCGCCCTTCCGCGCCGATCCGTGACGCAGGTCTCGCCGTGACACGGGTCTCGCGATTCCCGCCGGAAACCATCCGGAATGGTTGCTTCCATTCGCCCAGGTCGGAATGGTCACGTCCCCTTGCGGTATGCGGCGGAAGGCCGCCGTAGCTTTGCATCAGCTCTGCAACAGCCATGGCCCGATCCGGCACCCGCCCTATTGGGCAGCCCCCTGAGCCGTGCACACTTCCCCGTATGAATGAGTGGCCCAATGGGTGGTCAGGCGACCAGAGCGGTAACCGGTACGGACACGGCAGCAACAGCGCCGAGCCGGAGGGTGCGCGCGCCATGCCCCAGGTGCGGCGCGACGCAGGCCCCGGCTACCAGCGGCATGAGCCTCCGCTGCCGCCGTCGATGTCCCCGCGCAGGGGCGCGAGCGTGCCGCCGCAGCAGTCCCAGGGCTACGACGACGGCTACAACACCGGCCAGGTCTACGGCGGCGGCCGTGGTGGCGGTAACGGCTATGACGACGGTTACGGCGACGGCCGCGGCGGCCGGCCGCGCCCCCGCTGGGGCCGCCGCATCAAGTGGACGGTCATCACCGTGGTCGTGGTGCTCGCGGTCGGCTCGGTCGCCACGTACTTCTGGGCGGACGGCAAGCTCCGCCGGCAGGTCGACCTGAGCAAGGTCATCGACCGGCCCGAGGCGGGCGACGGCACGAACTACCTGATCGTGGGCTCGGACAGCCGCGAGGGCATGTCCGCCGAGGAGAAGAAGAAGCTGCACACCGGCTCCGCCGAGGGCAAGCGCACCGACTCGATGATGATCCTGCACGACGGCAGCAACGGCCCGACGCTGATATCCCTGCCGCGCGACTCGGACGTCGAGATACCGTCGTTCGTCGGCTCCGACTCCGGCAAGAAGTACCCGGGCACCGGGCGGCACACCAAGCTCAACGCGGCCTACGCCGAGGACGGCCCGGAGCTGCTGGTGCGCACCGTCGAGTACAACACCAAGCTGCACATCGACCACTACGTCGAGATCGGTTTCGCCGGCTTCGCCAACATCGTGGATGCGATCGGCGGGGTCGAGATGAACATCCCCAAGGCCTTCAAGGACAAGGACTCCGGCGCCGACTTCCCGGCCGGCAAGCAGACGCTCAACGGCCAGCAGGCGCTCGCCTTCGTCCGGACCCGGCACGCGTTCGCGACCCAGGACCTGGAGCGCACCAAGAACCAGCAGAAGTTCCTGTCCGCCCTGGCGAGCCAGACCGCCACCCCCGGCACGCTCCTCAACCCGTTCAAGCTCTACCCGACGATGGGCGCCGGCCTGGACACGCTCATCGTCGACAAGGACATGGGCCTGTGGGACCTGGGCCAGATGTTCTTCGCGATGAAGGGCGTCACGGGCGGCGAGGGCAAGTCGTTGAACATGCCGGTCTCCGGCAGCAGCGGCGGCAACCTGCTCTGGGACAAGGCCAAGCTCCAGCAGCTGGTCCAGCAGCTGAAGAACGACGAGAAGGTCACGGTCTCCGGCAACTGACGGGCGGCCCGACAAAAGACCTGACAGATGAAGCGGCCTGACAGAGGAGGGGCCCCGAACCGCAGTGGCGGTCCGGGGCCCCTCCTCTGTACCTGTGCCCTGCCTACTGCGGCAGGTTGCGCGCCATCACGATCCGCTGGACCTGGTTGGTGCCCTCGTAGATCTGGGTGATCTTGGCGTCCCGCATCATCCGCTCGACCGGGTAGTCACGGGTGTAGCCGTAGCCGCCGAGCAGCTGGACGGCGTCCGTGGTGATCTCCATGGCCGCGTCGGAGGCGTAGCACTTGGCCGCCGCGCCGAAGAACGTCAGGTCCTCGCCCTTGCCGCCGGCCGATATCCGCTCGGACCGGGCCGCCGCGGCGTAGGTCAGCTGACGGGCCGCCTCCACCTTCATGGCCATGTCGGCGAGCATGAACTGCACGCCCTGGAAGTCGCCGATCGGCTTGCCGAACTGCTTGCGCTCCTGGACATAGCCCTTGGCGTAGTCCAGGGCGCCCTGGGCGATGCCGAGCGCCTGGGCCGCGATGGTGATGCGGGTGTGGTCCAGGGTCTTCATGGCGGTGGCGAAGCCGGTGCCCTCGGCGCCGATGAGGCGGTCCGCGGGGATCCGGACGTTGTCGAGGTAGACCTCGCGGGTCGGGGAGCCCTTGATGCCGAGCTTCTTCTCCGGGGCGCCGAAGGAGACGCCCTCGTCGCCCTTCTCGACGACGAACGCCGAGATGCCCTTGGAGCGCTTCTCGGGGTCGGTGACGGCCATCACCGTGTAGTACTCGCTGACGCCGGCGTTGGTGATCCAGCGCTTGACGCCGTTGAGGATGTAGTGGTCGCCGTCGCGGACGGCCTTGGTCTTCATGCCGGCCGCGTCGGAACCGGCGTCCGGCTCGCTCAGGCAGTACGAGAACATTCCGTCGCCCTTGGCGAGCGGGCCCAGGTACTTCTTCTTCAGCTCCTCGGAGCCGGAGAGGATCACCGGGAGGGAGCCGAGCTTGTTGACGGCCGGGATCAGGGAGGAGGACGCGCAGACGCGGGCCACCTCCTCGATGACGATGACGGTCGCCAGCGCGTCGGCGCCGGCACCGCCGTAGCCCTCCGGTACGTGGACCGCGTGCAGGTCGTTGGCGACCAGCGCGTCGAGCGCCTCCTGCGGGAAGCGGGCCTCCTCGTCCACCGCGGCGGCGAACGGCCCGATCTTCGCCTCGGCGAGCGAGCGCACCGACTCGCGGAGCATGTCGTGCTCCTCGGACGGCCGGTACAGATCGAAATCAGCGGTTCCCGCCACGGCTTCCCACTCCCCTGTGAGCTGTCGGCAGTGCTAACTACCGTTAAGTAACCCGTTATCTCTCCGGATTCTAGGTGCCGACCCCGGCCCGCGGATACGTGAGGTTGCCGACAGTTACGGGGCTGCGCGTGCCACGGCTGGAGTAGGGCGTGGCGGCCGCGACTATGCTCGGTCAGCGCCGTTTTCCCCTTGTACGTGTCTGGAGCATCGATGGCCCTCAAGATCACCGTGATCGGCACCGGCTACCTCGGCGCCACCCACGCCGCGGCCATGGCCGAGCTGGGCTTCGAGGTGCTGGGGCTCGATGTGGTGCCCGAGAAGATCGAGATGCTGCAGCGGGGCGAGGTCCCGATGTACGAGCCCGGCCTGGAGGAGCTGCTGCGCCGCCATGTCGCCGGGATCGAGGGGTCCAGCGGCCGGCTGCGCTTCACCACCTCCTACGAGGAGGCCGGGGCCTTCGGCGATGTGCACTTCGTCTGTGTGAACACCCCGCAGAAGCACGGTGAGTACGCCTGCGACATGTCGTACGTGGACAGCGCCTTCGACTCGCTGGCACCGCATCTGACCCGGCCCACACTCGTGGTCGGCAAGTCGACGGTGCCGGTGGGCAGCGCGGCCCGGCTCGCCGAGCGGCTGGCGGCCGGCGCCCCGGCCGGCGCGGCAGCCGAGCTGGCCTGGAACCCGGAGTTCCTGCGCGAGGGGTTCGCGGTGCAGGACACCCTGCACCCGGACCGGATCGTCGTCGGTGTGGCCGGCGAGCGGGCCGAGGAGCTGCTGCGCGAGGTGTACGCCACACCGATCGCCGGGGGCTCGCCGTTCATCGTCATGGACTACCCGACGTCCGAGCTGGTGAAGACCTCCGCCAACTCCTTCCTGGCGACGAAGATCTCCTTCATCAATGCCATGGCGGAGGTGTGCGAGGCGGCCGACGGCGATGTGGTGAAGCTGGCCGAGGCCATCGGGCACGACGAGCGGATCGGCAAGAAGTTCCTGCGGGCCGGCATCGGCTTCGGCGGCGGCTGCCTGCCCAAGGACCTGCGGGCCTTCATGGCGCGCGCCGGTGAGCTGGGCGCCGACCAGGCGCTGACCTTCCTGCGCGAGATCGACTCGATCAATATGCGGCGCCGCGGCCACATGGTCGAGCTGACCCGTAACGCGGTCGGCGGCGGTTTCCTCGGCAAGCGGGTCGCCGTCCTCGGTGCGACCTTCAAGCCGGACTCGGACGACGTACGCGACTCCCCCGCGCTCAATGTCGCGGGCCAGATCCACCTCCAGGGCGGCCAGGTCACCGTCTACGACCCGAAGGGCATGGACAACGCCCGCCGGATCTTCCCGACGCTGGGGTACGCCGACAGCGCGCTGGAGGCGGTGCGCGGCGCGGATGCGGTGCTGCATCTGACGGAGTGGCGCGAGTTCCGCGAGCTGGACCCGGCCGCCCTCGGTGACGTGGTCGCCGAGCGCCGCATCCTGGACGGCCGCAACGCCCTGGACCCGGAGCTGTGGCGCAAGGCCGGCTGGACGTATCGCGCGCTGGGCCGCCCGCAGGCGTAGTGGTTGGTGCCCCACGTTGTCGGCTTTCCTGCCGTGGTGGCTTGTCGCCGTTGCGGGAAAGCCGACAACGTGGGACGGCGACATGGCAAGGTAACGGCATGAGTCTGATTTCGCTCGGCGTCGTCGCACTGGACTGTCCCGACCCACAGGCGCTCGCCGGCTTCTATGCCGAGGTGCTCGGCTGGCGGGTCGAGGACAACGGTGACGGCGACTGGGTCGAGGTCGCCGGACCGGACGGCCGTGCCCTCGCCTTCCAGCAGGTGGCGGACTACCGGCCGCCGCAGTGGCCGGGCCAGGACGTCCCGCAGCAGCTGCACCTCGACTTCGACGTGGCGAGCGCGCAGATCGACGAGGCCGAGCGCAAGGTCGTCGCGCTGGGCGCCAAGCTCGTCCAACACGACGAAGGGGTGCGCGACTTCCGGGTCTATCTCGACCCGGTCGGGCACCCCTTCTGCCTTTGCCTGAAATAACCGACGGACGTCAGCCGTCCAGCTGCTCGATCGTCGCGTGGGACGGGCCGCGCCGCTGCTGCTCGGTCCGCGCCGCGTCCTCGGCGGCGCGCAGCACACGTACCGCGTTCTGCCAGGTGAGCTTGGCCAGCTCGGCCTCGGACCACTTGCGGTCCAGCAGCTCGGCGATCAGATTCGGGTAGCCGGCGACATCGGCCAGATCGTCCGGGGTGAAGGCGGTGCCGTCGAAGTCGCCGCCGATGCCGATGTGGTCGATGCCGGCGACCTCACGCATATGGTCGAGATGGTCGGCGACGGTGGCCGCGGTGGCCTTCGGGCGCGGGTGGGCGGCTTCGAAGGCTCGCTGGACCGCCATCCCCTCCGCGGTGGTGTCGAGGTGGTGCAGCCCGTGCGCCCGCATGTTCTCGTCGGCGCGCAGCGTCCACTCGACGGCGGCCGGCAGCACGAACTTCGGCACGAAGGTGGCCATCGCGACACCGCCGTTGGCCGGCAGCTGGGCGAGGACGTCGTCCGGGATGTTGCGCGGATGGTCGCAGACGGCGCGCGCGGAGGAGTGCGAGAAGATCACCGGTGCGGTGCTGACGCGCAGCGCGTCGCGCATGGTGTCGGCCGAGACGTGCGAGAGGTCGACGAGCATCCCGCAGCGGTTCATCTCGCGGACGACCTCTTCGCCGAAGGCCGACAGACCGTTGTGGCGCGGCTCGTCGGTCGCGGAGTCCGCCCAGGCGATGGTGTTGTTGTGGGTGAGCGTCATATAGCGGACGCCGAGCTGGTGCAGCGCGCGCAGGGTGGCCAGCGAGTTGTTGATGGAGTGGCCGCCCTCGGCGCCCATGAGGGACGCGATCCGGCCTTCGGCGCGGGCCGTCTCCATGTCGTCGGCGGTGTGCGCCAGGCGCAGCTCGTCCGGGTAGCGGGCGACCAACTGCCGCACCACATCGATCTGTTCGAGAGTGGCGCTGACCGCCGTGTCGCCCGCGTAGTCGGCGCGTACGTAGACGGACCAGAACTGCGCGCCGACGCCGCCGGCCCGCAGCCGCGGCAGGTCGGTGTGGAGGTTCGCGGACTGGTCGGCGGCGATATCGCGCCGGTCGAGGTCGTAGCGGACCTGCTCGCGCAGCGCCCAGGGCAGGTCGTTGTGGCCGTCGACGACGGGCCAGCGGGCGAGCAGATCCCGTGCGGCGTCCTGGGAGGGGCTCACTTGCCGACCCCGAAGCCGAAGCCGTTCGGGGTCGAGACCTTGTTGCGCAGCCGCTTGCCCTTCTCGGTGGCCTGCTCGTTGAGCTCCTGCTGGAACTCCCGCATCCGGCCGAGGAGTTCGGCGTCCGTGGTGGCGAGGATCCGGGCGGCGAGCAGCCCGGCGTTACGGGCCCCGCCGACCGAGACGGTGGCGACCGGCACACCGGCCGGCATCTGGACGATGGACAGCAGCGAGTCCATCCCGTCGAGGTACTTCAGCGGGACGGGGACGCCGATGACCGGCAGCGGGGTGACGGAGGCGAGCATCCCGGGGAGGTGGGCCGCGCCGCCGGCGCCGGCGATGATCGCCTTGAGGCCGCGCTCGGCCGCCTGCTCGCCGTACGCGATCATCTCGCGCGGCATCCGGTGGGCCGAGACGACATCGACCTCGAAGCGGATCTCGAACTCGGCGAGGGCCTGGGCGGCGGCCTCCATGACGGGCCAGTCGGAGTCGGAGCCCATGACGATGCCGATGAGCGGGGCGCCGGCCGCCGCGGGGGAGCTGGAAGTCATTCGGTGATCGTTCCTCGCAGATAGCCGGCGGCGTGCGCGGCGCGCTCACGCACGTCGGCCAGGTCGTCGCCGTAGGTGTTGACGTGTCCGACCTTACGGCCGGGCTTCACGTCCTTCCCGTACATATGGATCTTCAGCTGCGGGTCCCGCGCCATGCAATGGAGGTACGCGTAATACATGTCGGGATAGTCGCCGCCGAGAACGTTGGCCATGACCGTCCAGCGGGCGCGCGGGCGGGGATCGCCGAGCGGGAGGTCGAGCACGGCACGGACGTGGTTGGCGAACTGCGAGGTGATCGCGCCGTCCTGGGTCCAGTGGCCGGAGTTGTGCGGGCGCATCGCGAGCTCGTTGACCAGGATGCGACGGGCGCCATCGGGAGCGACGGCCTCGAAGAGCTCGACGGCCAGGTGGCCGACGACGTTCAGCTCCTTGGCGATGCGCAGCGCCAGCTCCTGGGCCTGGCCGGCCAGCTCGGGGTCGAGATCGGGCGCCGGCGCGATCACGGTGTCACAGACGCCGTCGACCTGGATGGACTCCACGACCGGGTAGGCGACGGCCTGGCCGTGCGGGGAGCGGACGATGTTGGCCGCCAGCTCGCGGACGAAATCGACCTTTTCCTCCGCCAGGACGGGCACTCCGGCACGGAACGGCTCCTCGGCCTCCTTGGAGGATCGCACGACCCAGACGCCCTTGCCGTCATAGCCCCCGCGGACGGTCTTGAGGATCACCGGGAACCCTTCGCCCTCGGCCGCGAACCGCTCGACGTCGGCCGGGTCGGAGACGAGGCGATGACGCGGGCACGGGACGCCGATCGCGTCCAGCTTCGCCCGCATCACCCCCTTGTCCTGGGCGTGCACCAGCGCGTCGGGGCCGGGCCGCACGGGGATGCCGTCGGCCTCCAGCGCACGCAAGTGCTCGGTGGGAACGTGCTCGTGATCGAACGTGATCACATCGCAGCCACGGGCGAAGGCACGCAGCGTCTCCAGGTCGCGGTAGTCGCCGATGACGACATCGCTGACCACCTGGGCCGCCGAATCCTGCGGGGTGTCGCTGAGGAGCTTGAATTTGATGCCGAGGGGGATACCCGCCTCGTGGGTCATACGGGCGAGCTGACCGCCGCCGACCATGCCGACTACCGGGAACGTCACGCCCCCCAGGGTATCCGCACGGCGCCGCTGCCCCGACCCCGGCTTGGATGATCCTCCGAGTTCGCGCGTTCGAAGATCGCCGGTTCAAGATCGACATGGGCCATTACCCTCGGGCCAGGGGGCGTGGGCCCGGCGCCCGGTCCGGGCCCGGCGAAGGGGAGGCCCGATGGAGAACAGTGGCATAGCGAAGGGCTCCAGGACGCTGGTGATCGTCGTCGCGATCGCCGCGCTGCTGATAGCCCTGCACTCCGTTTTCAGCCAGCTGTCCGCGCCGAAGGTCTATGGCGCGGACGACACCGAGATCGCGGTCTTTGCCGGTGACCGCTTCAGCGTGAAGGTCGCCGACTCCCCCGCCGACGGCTACCGCTGGATCATCGCCGAGCCCCGCCCCGACCCGGCCGTCCTCAAGGCCGCCGGCGGGCGCGAGGTCCCCGACGGTGCACCACCGTCCGGCTCCGGCGCCGCCCGCTATCTCGACTTCGAGGCGGTCCACCCGGGCCGTACGGACTTACGTCTGCTGCGCTGCCGGCGCTGCGGCACCGGCGCCGCCGACGAGGCGGGCGCCCGCAGCCTCAACTTCCGTGTCACGGTCGGCTGACGGGCGCCGTTGGCCGGGTTTGCGCACGGAGTCGACAGGCGGCGGGCACCGCCATCCGGCCGTGGATAGCATGAGGGGGCGGACCAGAGTTGACGGCCGCGCACACCGCCCACGACGGGGAGCTGATCGATCACCATGAGTGAACGGAGCGCACTGCGGTCGAGGCTGGAGGCGCTCACTCGGGAAGTCGTGAAGTTCGGCGCCGTCGGCGGCGCGGGTGTCGTGGTCAACTTCGTGGTGTTCAACCTCGTACGGCATCTGACCGAGGTGCCCGTGGTCCGGGCCAGCATCATCGCGACGGTCGTGGCGACCGGTACCAACTACCTCGGCTACCGCTACTTCACCTACCGCGACCGCGACAAGCAGGGCCGCACCAAGGAGCTGACGCTCTTCCTGCTGTTCAGCGCGATCGGCCTGGTGATCGAGAACGGCCTGCTCTACGTCGCGACGTACGGGTTCCACTGGGACACCCCGTTGCAGAGCAACGTCTTCAAGTTCGTCGGCATCGCCGTCGCCACGCTCTTCCGCTTCTGGTCCTACCGCACCTGGGTCTTCCGTGCGCTGCCCGCGCGCAAGGCGATAGAGACCGCGGAGTCCTTCCTGGCCGACGGCTCACAGCGGCCGCGCAGCACCACCCGCAAGTAGCGGCGCCGGGCCGCGCAGGCCTCACTCCTCGGCGGGCCCCGCCTCCCGCGCCAGGAACAGCGCGAAGACCGGCGGATGCTGCTGGAGCAGCTCCAGCCGCCCGCCGTCCGCCTCCGCCAGATCACGCGCCACGGCGAGCCCCAGCCCCGTGGAGTTACGGCCCGAGACGGTCCGCTCGAAGACCCGGGAGCCGAGGTCCGGCGGGACCCCGGGCCCGGCGTCGGTGACCTCGACGACGGCCTGGTTGCCGGTGACGCGGGTACGCAGCGCGACCGTTCCGTCGCCGTGCATCAGCGAATTCTCGATGAGGGTGGCCATCACCTGGGCCACCGCGCCCGGTGTGCCGACGGCCCGCAGCCCCTTCTTTCCGGAGCGGACGATGGCCCGCCCCGCGCTGCGGTAGGCCGGCCGCCACTCCTCGATCTGCTGCTTGACGACCTCGTCCAGGTCGAAGGCGACCGCGGAGCCGCTGCGTGGATCCCGCGAATTGGTCAGCAGCCGCTGGACGACATCCGTCAGCCGCTCCACCTGCGCCAGCGCGATGGTGGCCTCTTCCTTCACGGTCTCCGGGTCGTCGGTGAGGGTGATCTCCTCCAGCCGCATGGACAGCGCGGTCAGCGGCGTACGCAGCTGATGGGAGGCGTCCGCGGCGAGCCGCCGCTCGGCGGTCAGCATCCGGGCGATCCGCTCGGCGCTGGCGTCCAGCACATCGGCGACCCGGTCCAGCTCCTGGACACCGTAGCGGCGGTGGCGCGGGCGCGGGTCGCCGGAGCCGAGCCGCTCGGCGGTCTCGGCGAGATCGGTGAGCGGCGCGGTCAGCCGGCGGCCCTGGCGGACGGCCAGGATGACGGCCGCGACGATCGCCAGCAGCGCCACGGCCAGAATGACCAGCAGCGTCCGGCCGATCTCCGAACTGACCATGGAGCGGGACTCCTGGACGGTGACGGACTCACCGCGGTCGCCCCGCGCCTCCGACTCGATGACATCGCCCGAGGGACGCTTCCCGATCTCGATCGGCGCCTTGCCGGGCACCTTGATCCGGGCGTACCTCTTGGCGGTAATCTGCTCGGAGAGGATCTCCGGCGTGATCTTCTCGCCGCTGCCCAGCCGGCTCTCGACGATCCCCACGAGCCGGACCGCCTCGGACGCCACGCTTTCCTGCGCACCGGTCTGGATCGTGCGGGTCTCGACGATGACGAGCGAGACACCGAAGACGGCGATCACGACGAGCACCACGGCGAGCGTGGAGTTGATCAGGCGGCGGCGCACGGGCTGCTGGCTCTTTTCAGCTTTTTTCGAAGCGGAAGCCGACACCGCGGACGGTGGCGATGTAGCGGGGGTTGGCGGCGTCGTCCCCGAGCTTCTTGCGCAGCCAGGAGATATGCATGTCGAGGGTCTTCGTGGAGGACCACCACGTGGTGTCCCAGACCTCGCGCATCAGCTGGTCGCGGGTGACGACCCGGCCGGCGTCCCGCACCAGGACCCGCAGCAGATCGAATTCCTTCGCCGTGAGCTGGAGTTCCTCCTCGCCCATCCACGCGCGGTGCGACTCGACATCGATCCGCACGCCGTGGGTGGCCGGCGGCTGCTGGGGCTCGGCGGTGGAACCGCGGCGCAGCAGGGCCCGTACACGGGCGAGGAGTTCGGCGAGCCGGAAGGGCTTGGTGACGTAGTCGTCGGCGCCGGCGTCCAGGCCGACGACGGTGTCCACCTCGTCGGCGCGGGCGGTCAGCACCAGGATGGGGAAGGAATGGCCTTCGTTGCGCAGCCGGCGGGCGACCTCCAGGCCGTCCATGCCGGGCAGCCCCAGATCCAGGACGACGAGGTCGATATTGCCCTGGAGACCGGCGTCGAGCGCCGTCGGGCCGTCCTCGCGCACCTCGACTTCGTAACCCTCGCGGCGCAGTGCGCGGGCGAGCGGCTCCGAGATGGACGCGTCATCCTCGGCGAGCAGTACACGGGTCATGGCCCGATGGTAGTCCGATGTATCGGGGCCGAGGGGGCGGACCAGCGCGGATGGCCGACGGCGGACCGTTCCTGCACCGGTACGGCCGTGAGCTGCGCGAGTCCATGGGCGCGCGCGAGGGCGCGCGGTCGTCCGCGGGGGCGCCCGCGGTTCCCTGCACCGGTGTGAGCGTTCTCTCACGGGCCCCAACGGTGACGGAACCAGACGTATGGTGGCGGGACGTCCATCGCACCATCCCGGGGACCGTGACTCTCAACTGAGGTCAGCGGTCCCCCGTTGTGTGCGGGGCTGGAACCCCCAGTCCTGATACACAGTGAACGACCTGTCGACCGGATCCACCGCGCTAGTAGCAACGGGGGGCGTGGATCCCGGTGGAGGACCGTCCTGCCGGCACCCCTTCAGGTGGTGTCGAACCCCCCGGACGTGGGGGCGGGCAGGTCCACGCCGGTGCCGGTCATCCCCCACCGGGCGCGTAACGGCCTTCGAACGCGTCCCGAGCAGCAAGGAAGCACCATGGCGTCCAGCCTGACGAAGGACGCGGCCCAGCAGGGGAACCCTGTAGACGGCGGCAAGACCTTCTTCGGCCACCCCCGCGGACTGGCCACTCTCTTCATGACCGAGATGTGGGAGCGCTTCAGCTTCTACGGCATGCGGGCCCTGCTCGTGGTCTACCTGATCTCCGGCGGCGCGGACGCCGAAAAGGGAGCTCAGGGCGGCGGTCTGGCCATGAATCTGACCACCGCGTCGGCCATCTACGCCGTCTACCTGGCGATGGTCTACCTCCTCGCCCTCCCCGGCGGCTGGTTCGGCGACCGGGTCTGGGGACCGCGGAAGACGGTGGCCATCTCGGCCGGCGTCATCATGGCCGGCCACTTGGCGCTGGCCGTACCGGGCCAGGCGATGTTCTTTGTCGGTCTGGGGCTGGTCGCGGCGGGCTCGGGTCTGCTGAAGGCCAACATCTCGACCATGGTCGGCCACCTCTACGACGGTCCGCAGGACCCGCGTCGGGACGGCGGCTTCACCATCTTCTACATGGGCATCAACCTCGGTGCCTTCGCCGCGCCGCTGGTCATCGGCACCGTCGGCCAGAGCGTCAACTGGCACCTGGGCTTCGCGCTCGCGGCGCTCGGTATGGCCCTGGGCCTGGTCCAGTTCCTGATCGGCACCCGCCACCTCAACCCGCAGTCCAGCGTCGTTCCGACCCCGCTGCGGGCCGAGGAGCGCACCATGTGGCTGCGCAAGGGCCTGATCTGGCTCGCCGTCGCCGTGGTCTTCTACGGCGCGGTCGTGCTGACCGGTCACTTCACGCTGAACTGGGCGCTGGTCCCGATCACCCTGCTCGGCCTGATCATCCCGATCACCGTGCTGGCGCGGATCAAGCGCGACAAGGAGCTCAGCGCCACCGAGCAGACCAAGGTCAGCGGCTACATCTGGTTCTTCGTGGCCGCCGCGGTGTTCTGGATGATCTACGACCAGGGCGGCTCGACGATGTCCGCCTTCGCCGAGAAGAACACCGCCGGCGAGGTCTTCGGACTCAGCTTCCCGTCCTCCTGGTTCCAGTCCGTGAACCCGCTGTGGGTCATGGCGATGGCGCCGGTCTTCGCCTGGCTGTGGCTGTGGCTGGCGCGCTCGAACCGCGAGCCCAGCACCACGGTGAAGTTCGCGATGGCGATGTTCCTCATCGGCGCCTCGTTCTTCGTCTTCATCGTCCCGATGATGATGTCCTCGGACGGCACGAAGGTCAGCCCGATGTGGCTGATCTCGATCTACATGATCCAGACCATCGGTGAGCTGTGCCTGTCCCCGGTCGGCCTGTCGGTGACCACCAAGATGGCGCCGCGGAAGTACGCCAGCCAGATGCTGGGCGTCTGGTTCCTCGCCGTCACCGCGGGTGACTGCCTCACGGGTCTGCTGTCCATCGGCGGCGTGGACCTGAGCGGTACCACCATGCTGGGCATCGAGGCCGCGCTCGCGGTGCTGGCCGGCTTCGCGGTGTGGTCCTACCGCCGGAAGATCGTGGCGCTCATGGGCGACGTTCGCTGACGCCTGCGCACCAGGAAGGGCCCGGCACACGGTTGTGTGCCGGGCCCTTCCGTATGCGGTGGGGCGGACGGATGGCCGTCAGCGGCGCAGCCGCCGCCACGGGGTGAAGGTGAAGACCGCGCCGCCGAGCAGGATGACCGTGCCCGCGACCAGGCCGAGCGCGGTCAGCGCGCCGTGGTCACCGGCGCCGGTCTCGGCGAGGCCGCCGCTGCCGCCCGCGACGCTGGCCGGTCCCGCCGCGCCGCCACCATGAGGAAGACCGCAGAAAAAAGCTGAGGAAAACCGCACCTCCGGCGGGGAGA
>NZ_QUAC01000447.1 GCF_003389455.1 Streptomyces inhibens
CGCACACCGAGCGGCGCGGCGCGGGCCCGGCCCCGCCGGCGTCGACGACCAGCGCGGTGCTGCGCACCGGCGGACGGTGCGCACGGCCACGCCACCGCTCGGTCAGCGCCGCGATCGCCTTCCCCGCCGGCTTGACCGTACGGTCGTTGGCAAGCAGCCCGAGCCCGTACTCCAGCTCGGGGAAGTCCGCGAGCGACCGTGACACATCGTGCGAACACCACCAGGTGATGCCCCAGAGGTCCGGGCAGTCCAGGGCGCCCGCGACGGTGGCCTCGGTGAAGTGCGCCGCCCGCTCCTCGGGGATGTGCGGCGCGGGGGCGCCGACCTCCTGGAGCCACACCGGGCGGTGCGGATCCTCGGCCCAGGCCTTGGACAGCTCGATGAGATACGCGGCGTGCTGCTCGGTCGCGGTGCCCGTCGGGCCGTGCCGCTGCGCGGTGCCGTTGAACACCCAGGAGTGCACGGCCGTGACGGCGCCCAGCCGGGCCGCCTGTGCGGGGGTGAACGGATGGCCGTCGCGGTACCAGGCGGCGTCGTACTCGGCATGCAGATGCATCCGCCCCGGCGCGCCCCGCTCGCACGCCGCCAGCATCCGCTCCAGCCAGGCCGCGGCCTGCTCGTCGGTGATGCGGTCCGGGTCCGGGTGCGGGCCGTCCGAGAACTGGTTGATCTCGTTGCCGAGCGTCATCCCGAGGAAGTTGGGCCGGTCGGCGAGCGCGGCCGCCAGCGTCCGCAGATACTCCTCCTGGCCGGCCAGCACCTCGGGGTCGGTGAAGAGATTGCGGCGGTGCCAGGTCTGCGTCCAGGCGGGCAGGAAGTCGAAGCTCGACAGATGGCCCTGCAGCCCGTCGACATTGACGTCCAGACCGCGTTCGGCCGCGGCGTCCGCCAGCTGCACCAGCTGTTCCACGGCGCGCGGCCGGATCAGGGTGCGGTTGGGCTGGAAGAGCGGCCAGAGCGGGAAGACCCGGATGTGGTCCAGGCCGAGCGCGGCGATGGAGTCGAGGTCGGCGCGTACCGCGTCGAGGTCGAAGTCCAGCCAGTGGTGGAACCAGCCTTGGGTGGGCGTGTAGTTGGCGCCGAAACGGAGCGGGGCGGCGGCGGTGTCCTGCACGGGCATCGGGCTTCCTGTGAGTGAGGGAGCGGGGGAGCGCGGGTGCGGTGGGGTCAGCCCTTGACGGCGCCCTCGCCGACGCCGCGGAAGAAGTAGCGCTGCAGACAGGCGAAGAGCACGATCAGTGGCAGGACGGCGATGACGGTGCCGGCCGCGACCAGCCGCTGATTGTCCGCGAAGGTGCCGTGCAGAAAGTTCAGGCCGATGGTCAGGGTGAACTTCGACTGGTCGCTCAGCACGATCAGCGGCCACAGGAAGTCGTCCCAGGCCCCCATGAAGGCGAAGATCGCCACGACCGCGAGGGTGCCCTTCACCGACGGCAGCGCGATCCGTACGAACCGCTGCCAGGTGTTGGCGCCGTCGACGTACGCGGCCTCCTCGACCTCGTACGGCAGGCCCGCGAAGGCGTTGCGCATCAGCAGCACATTCATCGCGCCGATGCAGCCGGGCAGCACCACACCGAGCAGGGTGTTGTTGAGCTGCAGCTCCCGCATCGTCACAAACTGGGCGATCATGATGCTCTCGACCGGCACCAGCATCGCCATGATGAAGACGACCAGTGCGGTCTTACGGCCCTTGAAGCGCATCCGGGCCAGTGCGTAGCCCGCGAGCGCCGCGCCCGCGCAGTTGGTGAGCACATTGGCGGCGGCCACCTTGAGGGAGTTCAGCGCGAAGTCCCAGACCGGGATGATCCTTGCCACGCCCGCGTAGTTGGCGCCTGTGGGCTCGTGCGGAATCAGGCTCGGCGGATAGCGGTAGATGTCCTCGCCGGCGCCCTTGAGGGACGTGGACAGCTGCCACAGGAACGGCCCGACGGTCAGTGCCAGCACGGCGAGCAGCAGCAGATATCGGAGCAGTAGCTGCCACCACGGCATCCGCCGCCGCTCGGCACGCTCCCACTTCGCCCGCCGGACGGGCTCCCGCCGGGCGAGGGTACTCATGCGTCCTCCTTACGGTTGGCGCGCAGCACCAGCAGCATCAGCCCGAGCGTGATGACGAAGACCACGACGGACAGCGCGGAGGCATAGCCGACCCGGCCGCTGAGGCCGGTACCGACCTGCTGGACGAGCATCACCAAGGTGGTGTCCTCGCCGCCGGGGCCGCCGGTCGGACCGGCCATCAGATAGACCTCGGAGAACACCTTGAAGGCGCTCACCGAGGAGAGCGCGGCCACCAGCACCATCGTGGAGCGCACCGCGGGCACCGTGACGGTCAGAAAGCGGCGCACCGCCCCCGCACCGTCGACCGCGCACGCCTCGTGCAGCTCCCTGGGGACGTTGGCCAGCGCCGTCAGATAAATGATCATGTAGTAGCCGAGGCCCTTCCAGACCGTGACCGCCATCGCGCTGAGCAGCAACAGCCAGGGATCGCCGAGAAAGCCGACCTTGCCGAAACCCAGGCCCTCCAGCAGTGCGTTGATCAGCCCCCGGTCGTCCAGCAGCCACACCCAGATCAGACCGACCACCACGACGGAGGCGACCACCGGCGTGTAGAACGCGGCCCGGAAGAAGGTGATCCCGGGGATGTGCCGCTGCACCAGCATGGCCAGCAGCAGGGGCAGCAGCACCAGCAGCGGCACGACGCCGAGGACGTAGAGCAGGCTGTTGCGCAGCCCCGTCCAGAACATCGCGTCATGGATCAGCTCCTGGTAATTGGCGCCGCCGACGAACTGCCCCTCGGTGAGGGTGCGTGCGTCGGTGAAGGAATGCGCCACCGTGCTCAGGAACGGATAGAGGCTGAAGGCGGCGACGATCAGCAGCCCGGAAGCGAGAAACAGCCAGGGGCTGGACGGCAGATGCGTACGGATTCCACGGGCCCGTTGCTGCGCCGAGGCGCGCGGGGGAGCGGCGGATCGCGACAGGGTTGTTGTGCCCCGGCTCCGCGGCGTCGTTTCGGTCTTCATGGCGACCTCGGCCTCAGCCCGTCTTGAGCAGGCGATTGCACTCGGCGACCGCACCGTCCAGCGCCGCCTTGGGGGACTCCTTGTCCTGTACGGCCTTGGCCACCGCATTGCGCAGCAAGGTCTTCATCTGGTCGCTGAGCAGCACCGGGGTGTAATTCACCGCGGTCTTCAGCGACTTGGCCGAGGCCACCCGCACACGGGTCGCATCGGTGCCGTCCTCCTTGGTGAAGTACGGATCGTCCAGCGAACCCTTGGTGCTAGGGAAGATCGTGACTTCCTTGGCGAAGGCCATCTGATTCTTCTTGTCGGTGACGAAGTGCGCGAACGCCACCGCCGCCGGCTTCACCTTGCTCTGCGCATTCACCATCAGGCCCTGCACATACATATTGGCCTTACCGGTGTTGTTGACCGCGTCCGTGATGCCGATATGCCGGTAGAGGCTCGGCGCCTCCTTCTTGAAGTTCTCCAGATCGAGTGCGCTGCCCGGATTCATGGCGACGGACTGCTGCTGGAACTTGCGCCCGGACGACTCGGCCTGCGCGGTGAGCGCCTGCGAGTCCAGCGCCCCGGCCGCATACAGCTCCTTGTAGTGCTCCAGCAGCTCGACGCCCTTGGGCTCGTTGAAGGTGAACTCCGTGCCCTGCGCGTTCATCAGCCGTACGCCATAGCGCCCGAAGTCCTCGATCGACGGGGTGCCGGCGAGCATCGCGATCTTCCGCCCGCTCTTCTTCGCCATCGACACGGCGTCCTTGAAGAGCTGGTCGTAGGTCGTCGGCGGCCGCTCCGGATCGAGTCCGGCCTTCTTGAAGAGCTCCTTGTTGTAGAACATCGGCCCGGTGTTCAGATACCAGGGAAAGGCGTAGACGCCCTTCATGCCCGGCATCTGCTGGCTCTGCCACGCCCCGTCGAGATACTCACCGCGGTATTTCCCGGCGGCCTTTTCCAGGTCGAGCGCGAGCCCGGCCTTGGCCAGCGGATAGGCGAGATCCGGCGACACATTGACGACATCGGGCAGCGTGCCTCCGGCGGCGTCCGCACTCAGCTTTTCCGGATACCCCTCGGCGGGCTGGTCCACCCACTTGACCTTGGCGTCCGGATATTTCTTCTCGAAGGCCGCGATGACCCCCTCGAAGTAATCCTTGAAATTGGCCTTGAGGTTCCAGGTCTGGAAGGTGACCTGCCCCTCGACCTTCCCCGAAGCGCTGTCCGATCCGCCGGATCCTCCCGAGGACCCGCATGCGGTCAGGGCAAGCGCCGAGGTGACCAGGGCCGCGGTGGTGGCGGCTGCTCGGCGGGATATATGCATGACTGGCGGGCTCCTTTGCTCGGACCAGACACAATTGAATTGTCGCGCGGGGAAATGGAGACGTACGCGGATGATTTCCGGCAGTCGAAAGGCGGCGTACGGGCACCTTGACTGCCGGCTATTCCGTGAGTCCTTCGGCGACGATGCGGCAGACGGTACTAATGCGTTTTAGTAGGTGTCAATACCCAGGCGCGTCCGGTGGTGAACTCCCCTGATCACCGCTGGTGGGTGAGCCTGCTTCCGGGGGCCCGCGCTGCGTTTGACATGCCACCCACCGCTGATCACACTGGAGCGCACTAATGCGGTTTAGGTCGAGGAGAGCCCGCCATGACAGCGCCCGGTGAGGCCGCCCGCCGTAAGCCGGCGCGCCGGCCGACGATCAAGGACATCGCCCGCCGGGCCGGCGTGTCGGAGAGCGCCGTCTCCTTCGCGCTCAACGACCGGCCGGGCGTCTCCCAGGACACCCGCGCCCGGGTACGACGCGTCGCCGAGGAGCTCGGCTGGCAGGCCAACAGCGCCGCCCGGGCACTGTCCGGCGAACGCGCCGGCGCCATGGGGCTGGTGCTCGCCCGCCCCGCGCAGACCCTGGGCGTGGAGTCCTTCTTCCTCCAACTCGTCTCCGGCATCCAGGAAGTACTCTCCGCACGGAAGATCGCGCTGCTCTTCCAGGTCGTCGAGGACCTCGACACCGAATGCGCGCTCTACCGCCGCTGGTGGGCCGAACGGCGGGTGGACGGAGTCCTGGTGGTCGACCCGCGTACCGAGGATCCGCGGCCGGAGCTGCTCGCCTCCCTCGGCCTGCCCGCCGTCGTCGTCGGCGGACCGGCGATCCCCGAGCCGGCGATCCCCGAGCCGGCGGTGTCGGCGCCCCCCGACCCGGCCGCCGCCCACCCGCCCCCGCTGCTCTCCACCGTCTGGGCCGACGACGCCAAGGCCATGGCCCGCGTCCTCGACCACCTCCACGGCCTCGGACACCGCCGCATCGTGCACGTCGCGGGGATGCCCGGCCTCGCCCACACCGAACGCCGGATCCGCTCGCTGCGCACCGAAGCGGATCTGCGGGGCCTCGACGAACGGCACGTCCACTCCGTGACCACCGACTACTCCGACGCCGAGGGAGCCGAAGCCACCCGCCGCATCCTGGACGCCGCACCGCCGCCCACGGCGATCATCTACGACAACGATGTGATGGCCGTGGCCGGCGCCTCGGTCGCCGCCGAGCGCGGAATCCCCGTACCGGGCGCGCTGTCGATCGTGGCCTGGGACGACTCGGCGCTGTGCCGGGTCACCCACCCCCGGCTGACCGCGCTCGTCCGTGACACCCCCGGCTTCGGCAGGCTCGCCGCCCAGGAACTCCTCGCCGTCCTCGACGGCGGACCGCTGCGCACCGTGCAGGGCGAACTGCCGCATCTGGAGGCACGGGAGAGCACCGGAGCGCGCCCTCCGCGCTGACCTGCGGCGACGCCGGACATGCGCAGGACGTGCACCGACGCCGCGCCGTGATGCCCGGCGGGGGAGCCGGTGACACACTGGGCGGGCAGGCTCATCCCGTGCTGCCACGAGCCCGAGGAGGCCGCGTTCATGGCCGACAACGGCGAAGCCACCTCGCCGCCCCCGCCGGCGTCCCACCCGCTCGCCCTGGTCACCGGCGCCACCGGCTATATCGGCGGCCGCCTGGTCCCCGAGCTGCTCGCGGCCGGATACGCCGTACGCGCGCTCGCCAGGACGCCGGAGAAGCTGCGCGACCACCCCTGGGCCGGACGGACCGAGGTGCTGCGCGGCGATGTCACCGACCCCGACGCGGTCCGAACCGCGATGGCCGGCGTCGACGTCGCGTACTACCTGGTGCATGCGCTCGGCAGCGGCCGGCGGTTCGAGGACACCGACCGCAGGGCCGCCCAGATCTTCGCCCGCCAGGCCCGCGCGGCCGGTGTACGCCGGATCGTCTACCTCGGCGGACTCACCCCGCAGGGCGTCCCCGAAGCGGACCTGTCACCCCACCTCCGCTCCCGCACCGAGGTCGGGCGGATCCTGCTGGCTTCCGGCGTCCCGACCGCCGTACTGCGCGCCGCCGTCATCATCGGCTCCGGCTCGGCCTCGTTCGAGATGCTGCGCTATCTCACCGAACGCCTGCCGGTCATGGTCACCCCCAGCTGGGTCCGTACCCGCATCCAGCCGGTCGCCGTTCGCGATGTGCTGCGCGCGCTCGTGGGCTGCGCCCAGCTGCCCGACGACGTCAGCCGGGCCTTCGACCTCGGCGGACCCGACATCCTCAGCTACCGCGACATGATGCAACGCTATGCGCGGGTCGCCGCGCTGCCCGAACGCGTGATCCTCCCCGTGCCGATGCTCACCCCGCGCCTGTCCAGCCTCTGGATCGGCCTGGTCACGCCCGTGCCGCCGGGCATCGCCCGGCCGCTCGCCGCCTCACTGCGGTACGAAGTCGTCTGCCACGAGCACGACATCGCCCGCTACGTCCCCGACCCGGACCCGCCCGGCCACCCCCTCGCCTTCGACGACGCGCTGGAACTGGCGCTGCGCCGCGTACGGGACGCCGAGGTCAGCACCCGCTGGTCCAACGCCGCGGTGCCCGGCGCGCCCAGCGATCCGCTGCCCACCGACCCCGACTGGGCCGGCGGCAGTCTCTACACCGACCGGCGCGAACAGACCGTGGACGCCTCGCCCGAGGCGCTGTGGCGGGTGGTGGAAGGCATCGGCGGGGACAACGGCTGGTACTCCTTCCCGCTCCTGTGGGCGGTGCGCGGCTGGCTGGACCGGCTCGTCGGCGGCGTGGGACTGCGCCGCGGCCGACGGGACGCCGGCCGGCTGCGGGTCGGTGACTCGCTCGACTTCTGGCGCGTCGAGGAGGTCGAACCGGGCCGCCTGCTGCGACTGCGCGCCGAAATGCGGCTCCCCGGCCTGGCCTGGCTGGAGATGACCGTGGGCCGCGACGCCCTCGGCCGTACGCGCTACCGCCAGCGGGCCCTGTTCCATCCGCACGGGCTGACCGGCCACGCGTACTGGTGGTGCGTCTCGCCCTTCCACGCCGCGGTGTTCGGCGGCATGGCCCGCAACATCGCGGCCGCCGCGGCGGCCGAACGCGACGCGCCCTAGCGTGCACCGCCCGCCTCCCCACGGCCGTTCTGGGCGGGCAGCGGCGGCCGGTCCGGCTCCGGCTGGAACTGGCTGCGCTGGAGTTCGTACATGGCGCGGAAGCCGCCCGGGGCGGTCGGCGCCATCAGTTCCTGGAAGGTGCCGCGTTCGACGATCCGGCCGTGCTCCATGAGGCAGATGAGATCGGCGTGCCGGACCGAATGGAGCCGGTGGGTGATCAGGACGATCGTCTGGCCGTCGGCGGCGAGATGACGGATCTTGCTGAACACCTCCTGCTCGGCCTCCGCGTCCAGCGCCGCGGTGGGCTCGTCGACCACGAGGATCTCGCCGTCCCGGTAGCGCGCACGGGCGATGGCCAGCTTCTGCCACTGCCCGCCGGACAGATTGTGGCCGTCCTTGTAGCCACGGGCGAGCAGCGTGTCCAGCCCGCGCGGCATCTCACGGATCACGCCCTGGGCGTCCGCGTAGCGCACCGCACCGTCCAGCCGGGCATCCGTCAGCGGCGCGTCCGCCCGCCCGATGGCGATATTCGCGCGTGCCGTGAACGGCCAGCGGAAGTAGTCCTGCCCGACGGTGGAGACACGGGAGAACAGCGCATTCCTGTCGACGACAGCGGTGGGTACGCCGCCCACCAGGACCCGCCCCTCGTCGGGGAGGTAGAGCCCGGACAGCAGCTTGACCGCCGTGGTCTTTCCCGAGCCGTTGCTGCCCACCAGTGCCACGATCTTCCCGGCCGGGACGGCCAGGTCCAGCTCGCGCAGCGCGGGGGAGTGGGCGCCGGGGTAGGTGAAGGTGACGTTCTCGAAGCGGATCTCGTCCAGCCGCTCCGGCAGTGCCCGCCCCTCGACCGGGATCGCCCGCGCCACCGCCTCGGTCTGCACATGTTCGAGATCGCCGACGAACAGGGCCTCCTCGTGCAGATAGTTGATCTGCCGCACCAGGCTGTCCAGCGCGCCGGATCCCGTACGGATGGCGATCACCGCGGTCCCGCCCACCGACAGCGCCATGGCGCCGCTCCACAGCAGCCACCCCAGCGTCCCGAAGGTGGCCAGCGTCGCGGCCCCGGTCCACAGCGCCGCGATCAGACCGGTACGGGCGGCGAGCCGCGCCAGCCGGGTCTGCTCCAGCTCGGAGTCCTCGGCCATCAGCCGGAAGTGCCGCAGCAGAAAGCCGCCGATGCCATGCACCCGGATCTCGGCGGCGGCCTGCGCGGACGTCAGCAGATCGCTCAACAGCCGCCCGGCGCGGGCGTGTTGCATCCAGGCGGTGTGCGAGTGGTAGTGCCGGCGGGCGACCGACAGCGCGGCCCAGGCGCTGGGCAGCGTCATGACGACGATCAGCGGGAGCAGCGCCGGATGCAGTGCCGTCAGCACACCGAGCGCGGCGATCAGCGACAGCAGCGCAGTGATCACCGAGGCGCTGTACTGGACCATCCGGCGCGCCGCCGACGCCCCGAACCGGGCGCTCTCCAGGCGCTTGTGGAACTCCGCGTCCTCGACCGCGGCCATCTCCACCTTCTGCGCGGCCTCCAGATACAGCTCCGTCGCCACCCGCTCGACCTTCGGCTCCAGCCGCCCCGTCCCCATCGTGGACACGGACTTCAACACCGTGCCGACGATCGCGACCAGACCCACGGTGAGCAGCGCGGGTACGGCGCTGCGCAGCCGCTCGGTGGTCGCCCCCGTACCGAGCAGCGCCGCCAGCACACCGTTGATGTTCACCATGGCCACGGCCTGCATCACGCCCCGGCCGGTCTCCGCGCCGACCACCATCCGCAGCGCACGGGCATCGGCCCGGTGCGCCAGCCGCGCGGTCAGCGCAAGGAGATGCGGCAGTCGCACCACCATGGCCCACAGACCGAGTTCGACGAATGCGCCGTCATGCCGCGACCAGGCGTGGTCATCGCGCAGCCGGCCGCCGAACAGTAACTGCTCGGATTCCGAGGCCGGCCGGTCCTCGCCCCCCGGACCCGGTTCGGCACCCGGTTTCGCACCTGCTGTGGAGAGACGGGAGTGCATGCTTCCTCCTCGGTCGGAGATCCGCCGCGATCCGTAGCGCGGGACGGATGCTCGGGAGAACGACGCCCATTAGGGGGCGTCACACACCCCCTGCGCCACCGGATTTCCGGAGCCTTGGCATGCTGGAGCCATGACGAAACAAGCCCGGCGCGGGCGCGATGAAGCAGTGGTGGTGGGCGCCGGGCCGAACGGTCTGGCGGCGGCGGTCACACTGGCCCGCAGGGGGCTACGGGTGACGGTGTTCGAGGCGGCCGACGAGATCGGCGGCGGCGTCCGCAGCGGCGAGCTGTCCGTGCCGGGCGTGCTGTTCGACCACTGCTCCTCGACGCATGTGATGGGCGCCGGCTCCCCGTATCTGCGCACGCTGGATCTCGCGGCCCACGGGCTGGAGTGGTGCTGGCCCGAGATCGATCTGGCGCATCCGGTGGACTCCGGGGCCGCCGGGGCGCTCTACCGCTCGGTCGAGCGCACGGCCGAGGGGCTCGGCGCCGACGGGCCCGCCTGGCGACGGCTGTTCGGACCGCTGGCCGCCGACGCCGAAGTGCTGACCGACGAGGTCATGCGGCCGCTGGTCAAGGTGCCCCGGCACCCGTTCCGCCTCGCCCGCTTCGGCCTGCACGCCCTTCAGCCCGCCACCCTGGTCGCCCGGCGCTTCCGCACGGAAGCCGGACGCGGCCTCTTCGGCGGCGTGGCGGCCCATCTCTTCGGACCGCTGAACCAGCCGGCCGGCGCGGCCGTAGGAGTCATGATCATCGCGGCCGGGCACCGGTACGGCTGGCCGGTGGCCAAGGGCGGCTCCCGCGCCATCGCCGACGCGCTCGCCGCACTGCTCATCGAGGCCGGCGGCCGGATCGAGACCGGCGTACCGATCCGCTCCCTCGACCAACTCCCGCCCGCCGCAACGGTGTTGCTCGATCTGTCGCCGGCCGCCGCGGCAAATCTGCTCGGCGACCGGATGCCGTCCCGGGTACGCCGCGCCTACACCCGCTACCGGCCCGCCCCCGGCGCGTTCAAGCTCGATCTGGCGGTCGAAGGCGGGGTGCCCTGGCGCGCCGAGGCCTGCCGACGGGCCGGGACCGTGCACCTCGGCGGCAGCTTCGAGCAGATCGTGTACGCGGAGCGGGAGGCGTACCACGGGCGGATGCCGGAGCGGCCGTTCCTCCTGGTCTCCCAGCAGTACCTCGCCGACCCCGGCCGCTCGGCGGGTGACATCCACCCCGTCTCCGCGTACGCACATGTGCCGCACGGCTACACCGGCGACGCCACCGCTGCGATGCTGGCCCAGTTCGAGCGCTTCGCGCCAGGCACCCGCGAGCGCGTCGTCGCCCTCACCGCCACCTCGACCGCCGACCTCGAACGCGGCAATGCCAACCTCATCGGCGGCGACATCATCGGCGGCGCCAACACCCCGCTACGGCTGACGATGCGCCCCCGTATCGCCCTCGACCCGTACAGCACGGGCGTCCCCGGCGTCTTCCTGTGTTCGGCGTCGACCCCACCGGGCGCCGGCGCCCACGGCATGAGCGGCCACAACGCGGCGCGGTCCGCGCTCCGGGCGCTCGGCATGGGCTGACGACCGGGGTGCCCGGAACGGGAGGGGGCGGACAGCGGGCGCACGACACCCCCGATGACACCCGTCACGACACGACGCGACACCCCTCACGACAACCCCACCGCGAACACATGCAGCGCCGCGTCATCCGGCAGCATCACCGACGCGATCCGTTTGCCCGCCGGCACCTCGAACGGCTCGGTGGCGAAGACCGAGGCCGCCGGGCCCCGGCCCGCGTCCTCGTTGCTGTACGCGCTCCGCGCCACCACCGTGTTGCCGAAGACCGGACCGCCGCCCGCCCCGTCTCCCGCCGTCCGCCAGTCGCCGAACGAGAGAGCGGCCGACGCGGTGGACCCGTCGGTGAAGGTCACCGTGGCGGTGCCCCGGCGGTCGCCGTGCGCGGAGGCGCCGATGAACGTCAGCCGGTCGCTGTGCGCCGCCCGCACGCCCAGATCGAGCCGCCGGCCCGCCGCCACCGCGTTGTTGTCCCGGCCGGGCGGCGAGCCGGGCCAGATGAACGACGTGCCGGCGACCTCGATCCGGGCCCCGTCCATGAGCCCGACCGCCGCCAGCGCCTGCCGTGAATAGCTGTTGCCCCGGCCGTCGAAATCGGCCTGCCGCCGGTCCGAGTCGTAGGACGCGCCCGCGTTGTCGTATGCGGCGGGCAGGCTGTTCGGGGCAGCGACCAGGACGATCACCGAGGCGCGTACGGGCCGGCCGCCGGGGCCGCCCGTGACGGTCACCGGCACCTCGTAGTAGCCCTCCGGGGTGTGCGGGTCCGCGGTGACGGCCAGCCGCAGCCGCCCCGAGCCGGTTCCCTTGTCCAGCCGCAGTCCACCGTGCCGGGGCGACACCGTGAGCCCCTTCGGCGCATCGGTGGACACGCTCAGCGTGCGGTCATGGCCGCCGAGCCGCTGGGCGTCGACGGTCAGCCGGCCGGGCCCGCCGCCCGGTGCGACGGTGACCTGGTTGGGCGTGGCGCCGGCCAGGAAGGCGTGCTCGCCGTCCCGGTAGGAGCGCGGAGCCGAACCCGCCGAGGTGGCCCAGGTGGTGTCCGGCCGGTCCGAGAGCGTGAAGTCCAGCCGGCCGCCGGTGCGGATGATGTCCCGGGGCAGCGCCGTCTTCTCCCAGCTGCGCCCGTCGAGCCGCAGATCATGGACGTACGGCGTGCCCGCGGACGCCTGCGGAGCGCGGATGTCCAGGTCGCGGCTGCCGGGCAGATCCAGCACCGCACGCGCGAACAGCGGGCTGTGCACGGTGAGATCGGCGGTGCCCGGCGCCGACGGATACAGCCCGAGCGCCGCCCACACATACCAGGAGGACATCGCCCCGAGGTCGTCATTGCCGGGCTGTCCGTCCGGGGTCGGCGTGAACAGCGTGGTGGCGATCTTCCGTACGGTCTGCTGGGACTTCCACGGCTGCCGCAGATGGTTGTAGACCCACGGGACACCGAAGTTGACCTCGTTGCCCGCCCACATCGTGGGCTTGTTGGGACCGGAGTTGAGATCGCCCGCGAAGAACGCGTCCAGCCGCTCGGCGGCCGCGGCCCGCCCGCCCATCGCCGCGATCAGACCGGCGGTGTTCTGCGGTACCAGCCAGTTGTACTGGGCGGCGTTGCCCTCGTCGAAGCCGTCCTGGCCGAACTTGCCCTCGGGCGGCGGGACGAACCCGGGCCCGTCGGGGAAGCGGCCGTCCTCGCCGCGCGGCTGGAGGTAGCCGGTGGCGGGGTTGAGGATGTTCTGCCAGTTCTGGCCGCGCCGGGCGAAGGCGCGTGCCGTCTCCCGGTCGCCGGCGGCCTGGGCGAGCTGCCCGATGGCGAAGTCGTCGATGGCCCATTCCAGGGTCACCGACCCGCCGACCCGCTGGTGGTCACCGCGGGAGGCATCGTTGTTCGGGGCATAGCCGCGCCGGACGTACTGGGCGATGTCCGGCCGCTCCTTATAGGCGCCCGGCCGGTCGTCGACCGTCGTGGCGCCCTTGACCAGGTACTTCAGCGCCGTCCTGAGGTCGAAGCCGGTCGCTCCGAAGGCATGCAGATTGGCGATCAGCGGAACGGAGTTGTCGCCGGTCATCTGCCCCGTATAGCCGTTGGCCATCGGCCAGCGCGGCCACCATCCGCCCTGCTCCGCGTCGTTGACCAGCGACTGCGCCATATCGCTCGCCCGGTCGGGGAAGAGCAGCGCATGCAGCGGGGCCAGCGTCCGGTAGGTGTCCCAGTCGGAGAAATTCGCGTACTGGGTGTGCCCCCGGGGCAGGGTGCGGATCCGGTCGTCGAAGCCGATATAGCGCCCGTCGGCGTCGTTGAAGGTGTTGGGATGCATCAGCGAGTGGTAGAGCGCGGTGTAGAAGGTCTTCAGCTCTCCCTCGTCCCGGCCCGCCACCCGGATGCTGCCGAGCGCCGCTCGCCAGCGCTCCCGGATCTGCTGCCGCAGCGCCGCCAGGTCCCAACCGGGCACCTCCGCCCGCATATTGGCCTCGGCGCCCGGAACATCCACGTACGACATCGAGACCTTTGCGCGCACCGTGCGCTCGGCTTCTCCGCCGCCGGTGCCGAAGGACAGATACGCCCCGGCCCTGGGCGCGTGCACGGCGTCACCGCCCGGGGTGACGGTCTTCCCGTCCCAGGTTCCGTGCGCGGTGAACGGCCGGTCGAAGGTGATCGCGTAGTGCAGGGTGTACGTGTTGCCCTTGCCGCAGAAGTTGCCGGTGGTCGCGGACCCGACCAGCTGCCGGTCGCCCACCACCTTCAGCTCCGCCTTCTTGTTGCCGGCGAAGCTCGCACCGCCCTTGACCAGGACCTTTGCCTCGCTGCCCGCCGGGTAGGCAAAGGCGGCCAGGCCGGTACGGGTGCCGGCGGTCAGTTCGGCCCGTACGCCGGAGTCCTTGAGCGTCACGGCGTAGTACCCGGGCTCGGCCCGCTCCTCGTCGTGCGAGAAGCGCTCCGTACGGTCCCACGGTGCCTCGCCGACCGCTCCGGTCACCGGCAGGATCGGCACATCGCCGAATGCGCTGCAGCCGACCGAGGCATGGTCCAGGCTGAAGCCCCGGATCCGGTCGCTGTGGTACTGGTAGCCCGCGTAGGAGTCCTTGGTGTCGGGGGAGAACTGCATCATCCCGAACGGGGCGGCGGCGCCGGGGAAGTTGTTGATCTCGCCGACCGTCGCGCCGCCCTTGCCGGTGCCGATGAGCGGGTCGACATACCCCGTCGGGTCTCCGACCAGCGACGCCGCGCCGACCGGGGCCGGACGATGGCGGCCTGACAACGTTGTCGGAGCGGCCTGTGCCGAGGTGGCGGCGCCCAGTACCAATAGCCCCGCCGCGACGGCGGCGACGGCGGACCGGGATCTGCGCTGCGTCACGCGAACCCTCCGAAGATCGTGAGTGGCTGACCGCAACACCCTCGGGGCTGCGGTCATCGCCAGTCAAGAGCCTTGCGGGGACGGCGGGTTCAGGTCCCGCGGCCGGGCCCCGGCGCGCCGGCGGCGGATCCCCGGGCGCGCGCTGCCCGGGAACCCGCCGTCGTCCGGCACTCAGTGGTGTGTCACGACCACTCAGTGGTGTGTCACGACCCCGGCCGCCATCCGGCCGCAGTTGGAGCCGGAAACGCTGACGCTGACCGACTCGATCGAGCCGCCCCAGTCCACACACCGGCCCTTCGCGGGCAGATACACCGGACCGGCGTAGGTGGTGTAATCACCGCTGTCGTAAACCCATTCGGAACTGCCGTCGGTCGCCGTGAGATAGGTGTACATGTACACGGGCTTACCCGGGCTGTTCCGTACCGTCACGACACAGTTCTTTCCGGTCCTTGCGCTGTACGTCAGGTACACGGTCCCCTTTCCGGTGACCGGTACGGAATTCACTACGCTGTATCCGCTGCCGCAGGCCCCGTTGTACGCGGCGGCTGTCGGAGCGGCGGAAGCGGTGGTGGCCGTAGCCATCGTGGCGAGACCTGCCACGGCCAGCACTGCGGATCCTGCGATGGCACGTGAACGCTTCATGGGAATACCCCCGTCGGGTGGTGTGCGTCGCGTGGTCATTTCGCAGTGTTGGACAACGCCCGACGGCGGATGGTTGTACCGCGGCGCGAATTCCCATTTTTCCGGGCGGAGTTGTCGATAGTGAAGTCCGGGCGTCGGCGCGGCCGGGCCGGAAGAGGGCGGAACAAGGGCCGGTCCCCAGCGCCTGCTGCGGCGCCGGGGACCGGCCGGGTACGGGGGACGGGAGCGGGATCAGTGCCCGTTGGCGAGGACCTTGAGGCGGGAGAACGAGCCGTTGAAACGGTTGTGGTCGCCGACCGTGTGGCCCGAGGAGGTGTGCTGCCAGATGCTGTGGTAGCGCCAGCCGGCCGGCAGCGAGCCGACCGAGGAGCCGTAGCGCGGGATCCACAGCGGGTTCGTCCGGCCGAACTTGCCGGAGTTGCCGGTGCACTGCTTCCACCAGTTGGTCGAGGTGTAGATGACCGCGTCGCGGCCGGTCTCCTCCCGGTAGGTCCGGACGAAATCGTGGATCCAGCTGACCATCCCCCGGTGGCTCTTGCCGTAGCAGGTCGCCCCGTAGGGGTTGTACTCCATGTCGAGCGCGCCCGGCAGCGTCTTGCCGTCCCTGGACCAGTCACCGCCGTGGTCGGCGAAGTACCTCGCCTGTGAGCTGCCGCTGGAGTGGTCGGGCAGGGCGAAGTGGTACGCGCCATGGATCATGCCGGAGCTGTAGGAACCCCTGTACTGCTGAGCGAAGTACGGGTTGGTGTAACTGGTCCCCTCGGTGGCCTTGACGTACGCGAAACGCACCCCCTTCTTGCGCAGCGACTGCCAGCGGACATTGCCGTTGTGGCTGGAGACATCGACGCCGGCCACGCCCCTTCGGGACCACGACGCCCGTGGCTCGGAACCACCGGCCCGGTCGCCGCCCTCATGGGCGGCGATGGTGGAACCCATCCAGTCCTGCTCGGGGTGGGCGGGTCTCTTCCCGGCATCCGACGCCGTGGCGGAGCCCGGCAGCGCGAGGGGCAGAGCGAGCACGGAGAGAAGAGAAACGAGAGTTCCGGCCGCAATGGGGACTGTACGGCGGGCCGGACCGGATCTGCGCAAGGGCATCGCATGCCTCCGAAGGCCTTCGGTTGAGTCAGGTTCGGCATCATTTGAGCAGAATTCTGCCGATAAGAGACTTATACGCAGAACCGCCTGACTCTATGACCCAACAGGCCGTCAGTCCGCCGACCGGCCCCGCATCTCACCCGTCTGGCGGTCAGGAACGGTCGCCCACGCCCCCCCGATCCGGGCCTGCGTGGCCCGCTCCGGACTGCGGCCCCCGCACTCCGGGCCTTCGTGCCCCGGGATCCCCCGTGCCATCGCGCCCCCAGGACAGAGCAAAGCGGGCCCCGGCACTGCCGGGACCCGCTCAACCGCGCAGCGGCGAACGCGCCATTCCGCCGCTTCGCAAGCTGCCTCATACCGAGCCTGTCGGCTCGTCCGTGTTGTCCGTCATACCCATGGCCTTGTCCGGCTGGGCCGGCCGCTGTGTGCCGGCGACGGCTCTCGGCTCCGTCGGCTCAGTAGGCCGAGTTGACGTTGTCGATCGAGCCGTAGCGGTGGGCCGCGTAGTTGGCCGCGGCGGTGATGTTGGCGACC
>NZ_QUAC01000446.1 GCF_003389455.1 Streptomyces inhibens
ACCGCCCTGCCCGCCGGGCCCCGCGGACGGCCGCCCCGCCCGCCGTGGCGCGGGGCCGCGCTCCGCATCCCGGTGGGGCTCCCCCGGCGTCGGCGGGGGGACTAACGTCTCGTACGTGCCCTACTTCGACGCGGCGTCCGCCGCACCGCTGCATCCCGTCGCCCGTGAGGCCCTGCTCGCCTCGCTCGACGAAGGCTGGGCCGACCCGGCCCGCCTCTACCGCGAGGGGCGGCGCGGCCGGCTGCTGCTGGACGCCGCGCGCGAGGCCGCGGCCGAGGCCGTGGGCTGCCGCCCGGACGAGCTGGTTTTCACCCCTTCGGGGACGCAGGCGGTGCATCGGGGCGTCGCCGGGGCGCTGGCGGCCCGTCGGCGCGTCGGCCGCCGGCTGCTGTACTCCGCCGTCGAACACTCCTCCGTACTGCATGCCGCCGAGGTCCACGAGGCGGCCGGCGGCACCCGCGCCGAGCTGGCCGTGGACCGTACGGGCCGGGTGGCGGCCGACGAGGCCTCCGCCGCGCTCACCCCGGACACCGCACTGGTCTGTCTCCAGTCCGCCAACCACGAGGTGGGAACCGAACAGCCGGTCGAAGAGGTGGCCGCGCTCTGCCAGGAGGCGGGGGTGCCCCTTCTGGTGGACGCCGCGCAGTCGCTGCCCTGGGGTCCGGTGCCCGGCGCCTGGTCGCTGCTGGCGGCGAGCGCCCACAAGTGGGGCGGTCCGCCCGGGGTGGGGCTGCTCGCGGTCCGCAAGGGGACCCGGTTCGCGCCCCAGGGGCCGTATGACGAGCGGGAGTCCGGCCGTAGCCCGGGGTTCGAGAACATCCCGGGGATCGTGGCCGCCGCGGCTTCGCTGCGTGCGCTGCGGGCGGCCCCGGAGACCATGGACGAGGCGGTGCGGCTGCGGCGGCTGGTGGAGCGGATCCGCACACGGGTGCCGGAGCTGGTGCCGGACGTGGAGGTGGTCGGCGATCCGGTGCGCCGCCTCCCCCATCTCGTCACCTTCTCCTGTCTCTATGTCGACGGAGAGACGTTGCTGCACGAGCTGGACCGTGCCGGGTTCTCGGTTTCGTCCGGATCGTCCTGTACGTCCAGCACCCTGGCGCCGAGCCATGTGCTGCGCGCGATGGGTGTGCTGTCCGAGGGGAATGTGCGGGTCTCGCTGCCGTACGGCACCGCCGAGGCGGATGTGGACCGCTTCCTGGAGGTGCTGCCGCAGGTGGTGCGGTCGGTGCGGGAGCGGCTGGGGGTGCCGGCGGACGTAGCGGCGACGGCCGGCGGGGCCGCGGCGGCCCCGGCGCCCCACGAGGAGCCCGACGAGCCCGCCGGCCTGGTCGTCGACTCGCTCGGCAGGCGTTGCCCCATCCCGGTCATCGAGCTGGCGAAGGTGATCGGCCAGGTGCCGGTCGGCGGGACGGTGACGGTGCTCTCCGACGACGAGGCGGCCCGGCAGGACATCCCCGCCTGGTGCGCGATGCGCGACCAGGAGTACGTGGGCGAGCGGTCCGCCGAACGCGGCGCCGCGTATGTGGTGCGGCGCCGCGTCTGACGGAAGGGTCCGGCCGGTTCAGGCCAGGTACTGCTGGACCTCGGTCGCGGCCTCGTGGCCGTACGCCTTGGTGAAGCGGTCCATGAAGTGGCTGCGGTGCAGCTCGTACTCCTGGGTGCCGACGGTCTCGATGACCAGCGTCGCCAGCATGCAGCCGACCTGGGCGGCGCGCTCCAAGCCGACGCCCCAGGCCAGACCGGACAGGAAGCCGGCCCGGAAGGCGTCGCCGACGCCGGTCGGGTCGGCCTTGGCGTTCTCCTCCGGGACGCCGACCTCGATGGCCGGCTCGCCGACCCGCTCGATGCGGACGCCGTTGGAGCCCAGGGTGGTGACGCGGGTGCCGACCTTGGCGAGGATCTCCTCGTCGGTCCAGCCGGTCTTGGTCTCGATCAGGCCCTTCTCGTACTCGTTGGAGAAGAGGTAGGCCGCGTCCTCCATGAGGGTGCGGATGGCGTCGCCGTCCATACGGGCGATCTGCTGGGAGAAGTCGGCGGCGAAGGGGATCCCGCGGCCGCGGCACTCCTCGGTGTGCCGGATCATCGCCTCGGGGTCGTCCGCACCGATGAGGACGAGGTCCAGACCGCCGACCCGGTCGGCCACGTGCTGGAGCTCGATCAGCCGGGCCTCGCTCATCGCGCCGGTGTAGAAGGAGCCGATCTGGTTGTGGTCGGCGTCGGTGGTGCACACGAAGCGCGCGGTGTGCAGGACCTCGGAGATGCGTACGGAACGGGTGTCGACGCCGTGGCGGTCGAGCCAGGCGCGGTACTCCTCGAAATCGTTGCCCGCGGCGCCGACCAGGATCGGCGCGGTGCCGAGCTGGCCCATGCCGAAGCAGATGTTGGCGGCGACACCGCCGCGGCGGACATCGAGCTGGTCGACCAGGAACGAAAGGGAGACCGTATGCAGCTGGTCGGCCACGAGCTGGTCGGCGAAGCGGCCGGGGAAGGTCATCAGGTGGTCGGTGGCGATGGAGCCGGTGACTGCGATACGCACGACGGGTCTGCTCCTGCGGAGGGCGTAGGGGCGGGCGGACGGAGAGCAACGCTACCCGGCACGGTGCGGGGCCACCCGGTCATCCCGGACACTTGGATCTGCTGAAACCAGCAAATAACTACCCAATAGTAGGCCTTTCTCGCCGGCACATGGCTGCGTACGGTGCCCTTATGACCAAGCCTGTGAAAGCCGTCACATCGCGCGCTGCCGGCTCGCCCGCCGTATCGGACCCGGAATCGCTCGACGAGCTGCGCGGCGACTGCGCCCGGATGGCGGGCCACTGGAAGGCCGGGCGGCGGACCGCGCCGGCGCCGGGGCGCGCCTCCGATCTGCACGGGATCAAGGTTCCTGCCACATCCGCCGCGCTGGTGGACGGAATGTCCGAGTACGGCGACTGAACGGTCGCCTCGGCGCCCGAACGGCGGTGGGCGGGAACCGCGCGCGCCCCCGCTCCGTCCCATCGACGTCCACCCCACAAAGGGTGGCACGTCAGATGTTCAGCGGAGCTGAAGGAGCGATGCGGTGAACACCGAGGACACCAACGACACCCCGAGCCCCAAGGAGCGCAGGCGGCGCACCCCGATGGTGGTCGCCTCGATGGCCGCCGCGGTGCTGCTGGCCGGGGGTGGCGCGGCGTACTGGGCCTCGTCCGCGTCCCACGGCGACGGCTCGGGCGCGGGCGCCCCCGCCAAGGGCGACCCGCCGCCGCTCGCGCTCGACGGCTACGACGGCGGCTCGATCGCGGCCGGTGAGCCCAATCCGCAGGGCGCGAAGTACCGGGCCGTGGCGAAGCTGCCCGACGGGCCGGGGTCCGCGCCGGTGTACCGCCCCAAGGGGGAGATCAGCCGGGCGTCGGTGGAACGGCTGGCGAAGGCGCTGGATGTGGCCGGAAAGGTCCGCTCGGAGGGCACCACCTGGAAGGTCGGCGGGCTGACACGGGATGCCCGTAGCCCCGTCCTCCAGGTGAACAAGACCGGCTCGGGTTCCTGGACGTACTCGCAGTACGGCACCCCGGGCGGGACGAACTGCGCGCTGCCCGCCTCTCCCAAGGGAGGGACGGGCGAGGACCGGCCCGCCGGCGGTGGCTCGTCGAGCCGGCCCGGCTGTCCGTCGTACCGCGGCGGCGGGGACATCACGACCGAGGACGACGGCAGCGGCAAGGGCGCGGTGTCGCCGGAGAAGGCCAAGCAGGCGGTGCGGCCGGTGCTCAAGGCGATCGGCCGGCAGAGCGCCAAGCTCGATGCGAGCGGGCTGTCCGGCGCGGTGCGGATCGTGACCGCGGATCCGGTGCTCGGCGGGCTGCCGACGTACGGCTGGCAGAGCGATCTACAGGTCGGTTCGGACGGTCAAGTGGTCGGCGGCAGCGGCCAGTTGGCGAACCCGGTCAAGGGCGCGGTGTATCCGGTGCTGAGCGCCGGCAAGACGCTCGACCGGCTGAATTCGGGCGATGGGCGCAAGCCGGCCGGCTGCCCCTCGACGCCCGCCGGGAAGGGCGGCAAGGACGACGGGATCGCGCCGTGCGAGCCGGCTCCGACGAAGGCGCAGAAGCCGGCCGAGGTGACCGGTGCGGTCTTCGGGCTCGCGGTGCAGTACGTGAAGGGCGGGCAGGCGCTGGTGCCGTCGTGGCTGTACACGGTGCGCCAGCCGGGCGCCGGCAGCGGCCCGGACGCGACATCGACGGTCGCGCACCCCGCGGTGAACCCGAAGTACCTGGCCCACCCGGGCGACGGCACCTCCAAGAGCCCGGGGCAGCCGCCGAAGGGGCCGTCCGGGAAGCCGGGCGCGATGGCGCTGGAGTCGTACGACGTGAGCGACGGCGGCAAGAAGCTCACCGTGCACTTCTGGGGCGGGGTGTGCAGCGTCTACTCGGTGAGCGCCGAGGAGTCGGCCACGACCGTGCGGACCCAGGTCGTCGGCAAGGACAAGCACCCGGGCCAGATCTGCGTGAAGATCGCCAAGGAGTTCACCAAGACCGTGACGCTGGAGCGGCCGCTGGACGGCCGGAAGGTGATCGATGTGTCGACCGGTGAGTCCGTGCCGAAGCAGTGAACAGGGCCGGCGACCGGCCGGCCCGTGAGCGGATACGCCGAAAGGCGGCGCTCCCCACTCGGGGGCGCCGCCTTTCGGCGTACTACCCGTGACCCTTAGCTGAAGGAGTCGCCGCAGGCGCAGGAGCCGGTGGCGTTCGGGTTGTCGATCGTGAAGCCCTGCTTCTCGATGGTGTCGACGAAGTCGATGGAGGCACCGCCCAGGTAGGGGGCGCTCATCCGGTCGGTGACGACCTTGACGCCGTCGAAGTCCTTGACGACATCGCCGTCGAGCGAGCGCTCGTCGAAGAAGAGCTGGTAGCGCAGTCCGGAGCAGCCACCGGGCTGAACGGCCACCCGCAGCGCGAGGTCGTCCCGGCCTTCCTGCTCCAGCAGGCTCTTGACCTTCGACGCGGCCGCGTCGGACAGGATGATGCCGTCGCTGACGGTGGTCTCGTCCTGAACGCTCATCTACATCTCTCCCGGGTTGTACGGACCGCTTGTCATCGGATGCAACCAGCTGCAACCGCAGACGTCCCGGATTAATTCCGGCTGGGCGCAAACTTGTGGAGAAGCCTTCCGAACACTGCCGGGGGCAGCCTCTCTCATCCTTCTTCTCTCATGCTCGCACACCGGCGGCCGGGAACAGGTGGCCGACCACACACAGCGGGGTGCTGATGCGTCACATCGACACGATGGCCATCGTCAAAGTGACGTGAAGCAGCTATCATAGATAGCGTCAAATAGACGAAAAGGCAGTCTGCAGAAATGAGAGGGTGCGTGTCGTGACCACCGCCCAGCCCCTGGACGTCCAGCCGACCCCGCTGGCCCTGCTCCTCCTCGGCCGCGAGGCCGACCCGAAGAGCGAGCGCGGCGTGGAGTGCCCCGGCGACCTGCCGGCGCCGTCGGACCCCGACCTCGTCGAGCGCGCCCGCGCGGCCAAGGCGAAGCTCGGGGACAAGGTCTTCATCCTCGGGCACCACTACCAGCGCGACGAGGTCATCGAGTTCGCCGACGTGACCGGCGACTCCTTCAAGCTCGCGCGGGACGCCGCCGCCCGGCCGGACGCGGAGTACATCGTCTTCTGCGGTGTGCACTTCATGGCCGAGTCCGCCGACATCCTCACCGGCGACGGCCAGCAGGTCATCCTCCCCGACCTGGCCGCGGGCTGCTCGATGGCCGACATGGCCACCGCCGAGCAGGTCGCCGAGTGCTGGGACGTGCTCACCGAGGCCGGCGTGGCCGAGCAGGTCGTGCCCGTCTCGTACATGAACTCCTCGGCCGACATCAAGGCCTTCACCGGCAAGCACGGCGGCACGATCTGCACCTCCTCCAACGCCAAGCGGGCGCTGGACTGGGCGTTCGAGCAGGGGGAGCCCGGTTCAACAAAGGTTCTTTTCCTGCCCGACCAGCACCTGGGCCGCAACACCGCCGTCCGCGACATGGGCATGTCCCTGGACGACTGCGTGGTCTACAACCCGCACAAGCCGAACGGCGGCCTGACCGTCGAGCAGCTGCGGGACGCGAAGATGATCCTGTGGCGCGGCCACTGCTCGGTCCACGGCCGGTTCTCCCTGGACTCGGTGAACGACGTGCGGGCCCGCATTCCGGACGTCAACGTCCTCGTCCACCCCGAGTGCAAGCACGAGGTCGTGGCGGCCGCGGACCAGGTCGGCTCGACGGAGTACATCATCAAGGCCCTGGAGGCCGCCCCGCGCGGCTCGAAGTGGGCCATCGGCACCGAGCTGAACCTGGTCCGCCGGCTGGCCAACCGCTTCGCCGCCGAGGACAAGGAGATCGTCTTCCTCGACAAGACGGTCTGCTTCTGCTCGACCATGAACCGCATCGACCTCCCCCACCTGGTGTGGACCCTGGAGTCGCTGGCGTCCGGCAAGGTCGTCAACCGCATCGAGGTCGACAAGGAGACCGAGAGCTTCGCGAAGCTGGCGCTGGAGCGGATGCTGGCGCTGCCGTAGGCGCCGTGGGCGCCCCTTTGTCGCCACGCAAGACCGGCGGCCCCACCTCGGGAGAGGCGGGGCCGCCGGTCATTTCTTCGGGGCCTCCAGGGTCCAGCGCACCTTGTCGTTGTCCTTGATCGCGGTGCCACAGGGCCCGGTCTTGATCTTTTTCTCGTTCACATACGCGTTCCACTTCTTGCTGTCGTCGGCAAAATCGCCATGGATGCTCGTGACGACAAAGTCCTGCGTGGCGGCGTCCCAGCGCGCCTGGACGCCGAAGTCGAACCGTTCGTCGGCGTCGACCAGGGCGGTGAGGGGCGTGGGGCTTCCGTCGCCGGCGGCGCAGTAGAAGCCGCCGAAGACGAAGCGCGCCTCCGTCCCGGTGCCCACGCTGGCGGTGAAGGCCCCGCCCGTGACCTTCACACGGACGGACGCCGTGGGTCCGATGGCGGCGGCCGGTGGAGCGACTGCGAGAGCCAGGGCGAAGGCGATCCCGGCAGCGGTGACAGGGGCGGCCTTGCGGGCCAGGGCGGACGGCACGGTCGCTCACCTTTCGTCGGATCAGCACCAAAAGCCACGATCCCATCACTCAGTGCGATCGGCGAGCCGGTCACCCCGGCCGGCCGCAATCCGCACCACATCCCGCAGCGCTCGGCAACGCAGACGCGGAAACACACGAAGGAGCCCCCGCAGCCGTAGGACACGGCTGCGGGGGCTCCTGTCGGCGGGCCCGCGGTCAGACGCTCGCGGGCTCCGGTGTGCGCTCGTCGTCGCCCTCGGCGGACGGGACCGGCAGGCCGGCCTTCTTCGCGCGCTTGGCGGCCTTCTTCTTCGCCCGGCGCTCCTTGCGCAGCTCGATCATCGCGTAGAGCGTCGGGACGAGGAGGAGGGTGAGCAGGGTGGAGGTGATCAGACCGCCGATCACGACCACGGCGAGCGGCTGCGAGATGAAGCCGCCGTCACCGGTGATGGACAGCGCCATCGGCAGCAGCGCCATGATCGTGGCCAGCGCCGTCATCAGGATCGGGCGCAGACGGTGGCGGCCGCCCTCGATGACCGCCTCGACCACGCCGTAACCCTGCGACCGGTACTGGTTGATCAGGTCGATCAGCACGATGGCGTTGGTGACCACGATGCCGATCAGCATCAGCATGCCGATCATCGCCGGGACGCCCAGCGGGGTGCCGGTGGCGACCAGCAGACCGATCGCACCGGTCGCCGCGAACGGGATCGAGACGAGCAGGATCAGCGGCTGGATGAGCGACTTGAAGGTGGCCACCAGCAGCATGAAGACGATGGCGATGGCCGCCAGCATCGCCAGGCCGAGCGAGGAGAACGCGTCGGTCTGGTCCTGGGAGACGCCGCCGATCTTCGCGGTGGCGCCGTCCGGCAGCTTCAGGGCGTTGATCTTGCTCTGCAGCTCGGTGCTGACCGCGCCGGTGTTGTCGCCGGTCGGCTTGGCGGTGATGGTCGCCGAGCGGGCGCCGTCGATCCGGGTCATCTGGACCGGACCGGGGACGGTCCGCACGGTGGCGATGGTGCCGAGCTTGACCGGGCCCGCCGGGGTCGGGACGGCCAGGTTCTTCAACTCGGCCTCGGTGGTGGCCGGGTGGGCCGACTTGATCACGATGTCGCGCTCGGTGTCGTCCAGGACGGCCTTGCCGCTGGTGGTTCCGCGGACCGCCTGGGCGACCGCGGCGCCGAGCGTGGCCTGGTTGTAACCGGCCGCCGCCGCCTTGGCGTTGGGCTTGACGGAGATCCGCGGCACGCTCTGGGCCAGGTCGCTCTGGACGTCGGTGACGTTGTCGAGCCCGGCGACGGCCTTACGGACCTGCTCGCCGGCCTTCTTCAGCACGTCGGCGTCGCCGGCCTTGACGACCACGCTCAGGTCCTGGCTGCCGAAGCCGCCGCCCGCGGTGACGGTGGTGTCGCCGATGGACTTGCCGAGCTTGTCGAGAGCGGCCCGCAGATCGTGGGTGACCTTGCCGGAGTCGGCGGCGTCCTTCAGCTTGAGCTGGTAGGAGGCCTGATTGGCGCCGGTGCCGCCGCCGAAGGCCGCCATGAAGCCGGAGGAGCCGACGGTGACCTGGTAGTCGGCGATGTCGTCGTCGGCCGCCAGCAGCTTCTCGACCTTCTTGGCCTGCGCGTCGGCCGCGCCCAGGCTGGTGCCGGGCTTGAGCTCCTGCTTGAGGGTGAGGGTGTCCTGGTCACCCTGGTCGAAGAAGTTGGTCTTCAGCAGCGGGCCCATGCCGAAGGTGCCGATGAGGATGACGACGGCGATGACCAGGCTGGTGATCCGGCGGCGGGTCGCGAAGCGCAGCACCGGGACGTAGAGGCGCTGCAGCGCGCTCTTGGTCTCCTTCTCCTCCGCCGTGCGGCGCAGCTCGTCCACGGTGGTGCCCTCGGGGATCTCGGGGGCGCGCAGGAACCAGTACGACAGCACCGGGACGACCGTCAGCGAGACGATCAGGGAGGAGAGCAGGGCGACGGTCACGGTCAGCGAGAAGGAGCCGAAGAGGGCGCCGACCATGCCTCCGACCACACCGATCGGCAGGAAGACCGCGACCGTGGTGAGGGTGGAGGAGGTGATCGCTCCGGAGACCTCGCGGACGGCGGAGAGGATGGCCTCGCGGCGCTCCTCGCCGTAGCCGAGGTGCCGCTTGATGTTCTCCAGGACGACGATGGAGTCGTCGACGACGCGGCCGATCGCGATGGTCAGCGCGCCGAGGGTGAGCATGTTGAGGGAGAGGTCCCCGGTCCACAGCACGATCAGGGTGATGACGACCGAGAGGGGTATGGAGACCGCGGTCACCAGCGTGGAGCGCAGGCTGAGCAGGAAGACCAGGATGACGATGACCGCCATGGCGAGGCCGAGCAGGCCCTCGGTGGTCAGCGAGTCGATCGACTTGGAGACCGCCGGGCCCTGGTCGGAGGCGACCGTGACCTCGGTGCCCTTGCCCAGGTCCTGACGGATCTTGGTGAGCTTGTCCTTGACCGCGTCGGAGATCGCGACCGCGCTGCCGTCCTGGTCCATCGTCACCATCACGGCGAGGCTGGGCTTGCCGTTGGTGCGGGTGAGGGAGGTCGGGGTGGCCGACTCCTCCTTGACGGTGGCGACATCACCGAGGCGGACCGGCTCGGCCGACCGGCCGCCGCCCACGCCGGCACCGGAGCCGCCGGCCGCCGGGGCCGGGGCGAGGGTCAGGTCCTTGATCTGCCGTACGGAGGTGAACCCCGCGCCGACCTGAACGGTCCTGCTCTGCCCGCCCTCGGCGAACGAACCGGCCGGCACCGACGCACCGCCGGCCTCCAGCGCCTGGCCGAGCGCCTGGGAGTTCAGCCCGGCGGCGGCGAGCTTCTTGTCGTCGGGGGTGACCGCGACGATCCGGTCCTGGACGCCGTCCACCGTGACCTGGCTGACGCCGTCGATGTTCTTCAGGTCCGGTACGACGCTGCGGTCGAGCTGGTCGGCGAGCGTCTGCTGGTCCTTGGTGGCGGAGGAGACGGCGAGGACGACGGTGGGGATGTCGTCCGTCGAGCCGGCCACCACCTGCGGGTCGACGTCCTTGGGCAGCTTCGCGCGGGCGCGGTTCACCGCCTGCTGGACATCGGCGACCAGGCGCTTGGAGTCATTGCCGTAGTCGAACTGCGCCATGATGACGCCCGAGCCCTCGCTCGACGTCGAGGTGACGCCCTTGATGCCGTCGACCGCCTGGATACCGTCCTCCAGCGGCTCGATCACCTGCTTCTCGACGACATCGGGCGAGGCGCCCTGATACGGCGCCAGAACGGAGACCATCGGGAGTTCGATGGACGGCAGGAGCTGCTGCTTGAGCTGCGGGATCGCGATGGCGCCGAAGGCGATCGCCACGATCGACATCAGCGCTACCAGGCCCCGTTGTACGAGGCTGAGTCGGGACAGCCAGGACATGGGTGGGGTCTCTCTTCTGTTCTGAAAAGGACGGCAAGGGTCGGCGGGGCCTGCTCGGGCCCGGCGGCGGGGGCCTTTGCGGGCCCACTTACACCTTCGGCCATGCCCTGGCCGGTTTTCCTCGCTCGCAGGTCGGTTTCCGGCTCGCGGCCGTACCGCGTTCGGAGTACGGCTTACTCCACCCTTACTGCACCCGTGGGCGTACGAGCCCTGACTCGTAGGCGATGACCACCAGCTGGGAGCGGTCGCGGGCGCCCAGCTTGGCCATCGCGCGGTTGACATGCGTCTTGACGGTGAGCGGGCTGACCGCCAGCTGTTCGGCGATCTCGTCGTTGGGCAGCCCGCCGGCCACCAGGACCAGCACCTCGCGCTCGCGGCCGGTCAGCGTCGCCAGCCGCTCCGCGCCCCGCCCTCCGGGCCCACCCTCGACCGAACTGCCGCCCTGGGCAAGGAACTTGGCGATCAGCCCCTTGGTCGCGACGGGCGACAGCAGCGCCTCACCGGCCGCCGCGATCCGGATCGCGTTGAGCATCTCGTCGGGCTCGGCGCCCTTGCCCAGAAAGCCGCTGGCGCCGTTCCGCAGCGACTGCACCACATAGTCGTCGACCTCGAAGGTCGTCAGGATCACCACCCGGACGTCGGTCAGCTCCGGGTCCTCGGTGATCATGCGGGTGGCGGCCAGACCGTCCACGCCGGGCATCCGGATGTCCATGAGGACGACATCGGGGCGCTCCGTCCGGGTCAGCTCGTACGCCTGGGCGCCGTCGGATGCCTCCCCGACGACCTGCATGTCCGGCTCGGAGTCGACCAGCACCCGGAACGCGCTGCGCAGCAGTGCCTGGTCGTCGGCGAGCAGCACCTTGATCGTCATGTTGTCTCCCCCGTACGGACGGACTGCAGTGGAAGGGTGACCCGCACCTGGAAGCCGCCGGCCGCGCGCGGGCCGGTCACGACCGTGCCGCGCAGCGCGAAGACCCGCTCACGCATCCCGATCAGACCGTGGCCGCCGCCGCTGTCCTCCGGCTCGCCGGGCCCGCCCTCCACGGCCGGACGGTCGCCGCCCTTCTGCCGCGGTACCCCGGCCCGGCCCGCTCCGTCGTCCAGGACGGTCACGGTCAGCGTGGTCCCGGAGTGGATGATCCGCACCGTGGCGCGGGCCCCCTCACCGGCGTGCTTGTGCACATTGGTCAGCGCCTCCTGGACCACACGGTAGGCGGTCAGATCGACGGAGGCGGGCAGCGGCCGGGGAGCGGGCGGCAGGTCGAGATCGACGGGGATCCCGGCGCGGACGAACCCCTCGACGAGCTGGTCGAGGACGCCGAGGCCGGGCGCGGGCTCGGTCGGCGCCGTGGGGTCGTCGGACTGCCGCAGCAGGCCGACGGTGGCGCGGAGTTCCTCCAGCGCCGACCGGGACGCCTCACGGACGTGGGCCAGCGCCTGCTTGGCCTGGTCGGGGCGGTTGTCCATGACGTGCGAGGCGACCCCGGCCTGGACGTTGACCAGGGCGATGTGGTGGGCGACGACGTCGTGCAGCTCGCGGGCGATGCGCATGCGCTCCTCGGCGACCCGGCGCCTGGCCTCTTCCTCGCGGGTGCGTTCGGCGCGCTCGGCGCGCTCGCGGATGGCGTTCACAAAGGCACGGCGGCTGCGGACCGCATCGCCCGCGGCGGCGGCCATGCCCGTCCAGGCGAAGATCCCGAGGTTCTCCTGCGCGTACCAGGGGCGGGGCCCGTAGAGCATCGCGGCGGCGGTCAGTACGACGACGGTCAGTGCGCCGATCCGCCAGGTGGTGGGCCGGTCGGTGCGGGAGGCCAGGCTGTAGAGCGCGATCACGGCGGAGGCGGCCACCGGGGCGCGCGGATCGGTGGAGCGGGCGACCAGTTCGATGATGGTCAGCGCGCAGGTGGCCGCCAGGACCGTACGGGGCAGCCGGCGGCGCAGGACCAGGGCGGTGCAGGCCAGGGCGGCGAGCACCACGGTCGTCGCGGTCAGCTCATGGCCGGCGAACCGCGGGCCGTGCCGGCCGTGCGGATCGGCCACCGCGCCGAACAGGATGCACCCGAAGGCGGCCACCGCCAGGACGGCGTCGAACGCCAGCGGGTGCGTCCGGTGCCAGTGGAAGCGGCCGGCGCGGGGCGCGTCCGGACGAGGGTCGGGGAGGCTCACAAGAGCAAACGGTAGCGCCCCGGTCCGGGAAGGGACCGGGGCGCTGTGCGCTGGAGTGGAGGTGGGCGGCGGCGGTCAGCCCGGGATGAGGCCGTCGTCGCTGAGCATCTCCCGGACCTCTTCGAGGGCCGCGTCCTCGTTGGGGAGAATCAGCTCCGACGGCTCCAGGGAGTCGTCGGGCAGCGGTTCGCCGAGCCGGCGCACCGCTTCCAGGAGAGCACTCAGCGTGCGCTTGAAGCCGTCCGTGTCGCCGCTCTCCATCTCGGCGAGCAGCTCGTCGTCCAGCTTGTTGAGCTCGATGAAGTGGCTGTCCGCCACCTTCACCTGGCCCTCCCCCATGATCCGTACGATCACGACGGTCTCCCTTGGTCCGGTCCGACGATCTCTGTGAGGCTAACCGCCGCCGACCGTCACTGCTTGTCGAAACGCGGCTGGTCCTGCTGCGGTGAGGGCTGGGCCTCGCCGCCCTGACCGCTCTCGATCGCCTGCTTGCCGGCCGACGGGCCTCCCGCGAGCTCGGCCTTCATCCGCTGCAGCTCCAGTTCGACATCGCTGCCGCCGGACAGGCGGTCCAGCTCGGCGGTGATGTCGTCCTTGGCCATACCGCTCGGGTCGTCCAGCGCACCGGAGGCCATCAGTTCGTCGATCGCACCGGCCCGCGCCTGGAGCTGGGCGGTCTTGTCCTCGGCCCGCTGGATCGCGAGGCCGACGTCGCCCATCTCCTCGGAGATGCCGGAGAAGGCCTCGCCGATCCGGGTCTGCGCCTGGGCAGCCGTGTAGGTGGCCTTGATCGTCTCCTTCTTCGTACGGAAGGCGTCGACCTTGGCCTGCAGCCGCTGTGAGGCGAGCGTGAGCTTCTCCTCCTCACCCTGCAGCGTCTGGTGCTGCGTCTCCAGGTCGGTGACCTGCTGCTGCAGCGCGCTGCGCCGGGTCAGCGCCTCGCGGGCCAGGTCCTCGCGGCCGAGCGCCAGCGCCTTGCGGCCCTGGTCCTCCAGCTTCGCGGACTGGCCCTGGAGCTGGTTGAGCTGCAGCTCCAGGCGCTTGCGGGAGGTCGCCACGTCGGCGACACCGCGGCGTACCTTCTGCAGCAGTTCCAGCTGCTTCTGGTACGAGTAGTCGAGGGTTTCGCGCGGGTCTTCGGCCCGGTCCAGGGCCTTGTTGGCCTTCGCGCGGAAGATCATCCCCATCCGCTTCATGACACCATCGCTCATGGGCCTCGCGCGCCCCCTTCTGACCGAATCACTTCGGGCTTAGGCTCCAGCACATCTACAGACCCCACAGTACGGGCCCTGGTTCCATTACCGCACTGTTCGCGCCCGGATGCGCTCCTCCTCCAGGACGATCGCGGAGCGCATCTCCTCCCGCGCAAGGAGTAGGGAGAGGCCTGATGTGGCGATATCGGCGTACGCCGTTGCCGGATCGTGGCCGTCGGACCCTGGCCCCCGGGCGGGGAGCACGTACCCTTGGGTTTTGTGTTCCGAAGCCGTTCGAAGGATGAGCAGGCCGCGACCGCCAAGGTGACCGCGGACCAGCCCCAGCAGCCCCGCGACCCGCAGGCCCCCAAAGGCCGCCCGACGCCCAAGCGCAGCGATTCCCAGTCGCAGCGCCGCTCCCGTGCGCATACGCCGTCCAACCGCAAGGACGCGGCCAAAGCACAGCGGGAGGCCCGCCGTGCCGATATGGCCCGCCAGCGTGAGGCGATGGCCAGCGGCGACGAGCGGTATCTGCCGGTGCGCGACAAGGGACCGGTGCGCCGGTTCGCGCGGGACTTCGTCGACTCGCGCTGGTGCGTCGCCGAGTTCTTCCTGCCGATGGCGGTGGTGATCCTGGTGCTGACCATGATCCGGGTGCCGTCGATCCAGACCATCGCGCTGCTGATGTGGCTCGTGATCATCGTGCTGATCGTGCTCGACTCGGTCCTGATCTGGTTCCGCCTGGGCAAGCGGCTTCAGGAGCGCTTCCCGAACGAGAACCTCAAGGGCGTGAAGGCGTACGCGGTCATGCGGACGCTGCAGATGCGGCGGCTGCGGCTGCCGAAGCCGCAGGTCAAGCGGGGTCAGCGGCCCTGAGGGTGCCACGCTGGATGTGATGGGGCAGGGCCGGGTCCGTCCGTACGGACCCGGCCCTGCGTCATGGGGGGCTCAGCCCTCGGCGCCCTCGGCGGCCGCGTGCAGGCTCATCGGGGCGGAGTAGATCTCCTGGCCGTCCTCGAAGAGGCGGACCTGGTCGACGCCGCCGTCGAGCAGGGCCTTCCACTCCTCGCCGATCCAGGATTCCGCGTCGCCCTGGGTCGTGAACTCCTCCGGTTCCACGGCGGGTGCCGTCTCCGTACCGTCCGTCTTCTCGAACCGCCACGTCCACGCCATGTCCGCCTCCTGAATCCCGCCGAGTACGTGTTTGTGCCACCGCGGACCGCGTGCTGACGCACTCCGCCATGTGGTGCTTGCGTGCTGATCGGCAGCCTAACGGCCGTGTCGAGTCCGCCCCCGCCGCGCTCACCGGGCGCGGACGCGAGAAACTCGGCGGTGTGGATGTGACTCTCCTAGGCACCGGGGCCCCTCAGGGGCTGCCGCGCCCCGACTGCCCGTGTGCCGCCTGTGCGACCGCCGTCGGCGACGAGGCGCGGGCGGCGACCGCGCTGCTCGTCGACGGTGCGCTGCTCATCGACCTGACTCCGGGCCCGGCCTTCGCGGCGGCCCGCGCCGGGCAGTCGCTGGCGGGCGTACGGCAGGTGCTGCTCTCGCATCCGCACGACGGGCCGGTGATGGAGGTGCCGGCCGGGCTGCCGACACCGGGCCGGGTCGCCGACGGGCGGGAGCTGGCGCTGCTCGACGGGCACCGGGTGCGGGCCATCGCGGTGGACATCCCGGGTACCGGCTACGAGATCTCCGGCTCCGAGGGCGAGCGGCTGCTGTATCTGCCGCCGGGTGCGGCGCCGGCCGGGCTGGGCGACGGCAACCATCCCGCGGCGGGCGGCGGTTACGAGGGCATGGGCGGCACCGGCCCGTACGACATGGTGCTGGTCGACGTACTGGAGCGGCCGGACGCGCTGGCCCGGCTGCGGGCGAGCGGGGCGGTCGACGCCGCAACGGATGTGGTCGCGGTGCACATCGACCACAGCGTGCCGCCGGGGCCCGAACTCCACCGCAGGCTGGCGGCGGTGGGCGCCCGCGCGGTGCCGGACGGCAGCTCGCTGGTGGTCGGCGAGTTCCACGCGGTGCCGGATCTGCCGCGGCGCACCCTGGTGCTGGGCGGGGCGCGCAGCGGCAAGTCGGTGGAGGCGGAGCGGCGGCTCGCGGCCTTCCCGGACGTGGTGTACGTGGCCACCGGCGGCACCCGGGACGGCGACGAGGAGTGGGCGGAGCGGATCTCGCTGCACCGCGAGCGCCGCCCCAGCAGCTGGCACACCGTCGAGACCTGCGATCTGGTGCCGCTGCTGGCGGCCGCCGGGCCCGGCACCGACCCCGGCACCGGGCGGCCGGCCGATGCCGCACCGCTGCTCATCGACTGTCTGGCGCTGTGGCTGACGCATGCCATGGACGAGGTCGGGGCGTGGGACGACGCGACCTGGGAGGCCGGCGGGCGGCGGGCGCTGCGGGAGCGGACCGATGCGCTGGTGGCGGCGCTGCGGGAGACCCACCGGCCGGTGGTGGCGGTCAGCAACGAGGTCGGTTCGGGGGTCGTTCCGGCGACCGCGGCGGGCCGGAGGTTCCGGGACGAACTGGGGCGGCTGAACGCGGCGTTCGGTGCGGAGTGCGAGCAGGTGCTGCTGGTCGTCGCGGGCCAGGCGCTTGCGCTGCGTGGATGACGGATGCCCGGCGGGGCCCGTGTCCGCTTGCCCGGGGACGCGGCGGCGGGTGCTCTTGACCCGTGACCGAAACCGAGCTGACCGAGACCGGAGCGCAGGGCCGGCAAAGCGCCCGCCCCGCGCGCGAGCCGGGGGCGCGCGGGCGGTGTTTCGACGCGGCCGTACGCGCCTATCTGGTGCGGCATCCGGAGGCGACGGTGGTCGCGCTCGGCGAGGGCCTGGGTACCGGATTCTGGCGGCTGGACAACGGGCGGCTGAACTGGCTGACGGTGCAGCCGCCGGAGACCGCCGCGGTGCGCCGGATGCTGCTGCCGGACGGCGCCCGGCGGCGTACGGTCGCCCGCGCGGTGACCGATCACGGCTGGCTGGACGCGGTACGCGAGCCGCAGCGCGGGGTCATCGTCACGGCGCCCGGGGTGCTGATGCGGCTGTCGCCGCCCGCGGTGCGCGCGCTGCTGGCGGCGTGCGCGGAGCGGTTTCCCGGCGGTGCGCTGGTCTTTGACGCGCTGCCACGGTGGGCGTCCGCGCTCGCCCGACGGGCCGCCGGGCCGGCCGGCGGCCGCCGG
>NZ_QUAC01000450.1 GCF_003389455.1 Streptomyces inhibens
TGGGCGCGGGCGAGGCGGGCGGGGCGGTCGGCCGGTCGGGGTGCGACGGCGAGGGGTGCACATGGCCGGGGCCTCCGCCGTTTCCGCCGGAGCCGTGGCCGCCGCCCGCGCCGGGCTCCGGGCCCGACGGCTGCACCGGGCTGGAGGGCGTACCGGGCTCGGACGGCGTCGGTGTGGCGCTCCCCGACGGGTCGCCCTCCTTCTCATCACCGCCGGCCGAGTGAGCCGGACCACTGCGGCCCATACGGTGCGGCCCGTCGCCGCGGCCGTCCACGGTCACCCCGCCGGGGCCGGGCGCGGCGTCCTTGCCGTCGTGGCGCGTGGTGCTGCCGGACGGCTTCTGCTCGTCCGGATCGCTCACGCTCATACAGCCGGCCAGCGAGACGACCAGCGCGGAGACGGTCACCGCCGCGGCGACGACCCGGGAGCGCACACGGCTCGCCGGCGGCTGCGGCGAGGCGGAGGCGGGGACGTCCGCGGGGAGAGAGACGGGGGTGGAGACGGAGACGACAGGGGCGGAGACAGGGGCAGGGGGCGGCGTCGGGGACAGGTGACGGTAAGGGCGCGGGCGCACGGCGGGACCTCCGGATCCGGAGCGCAGGGACGGCGACACGGACGCCCTGCCCAACTCCCGCCCCCCGCTTGAGGACACGCGCGGCGCCCGGCCGATCGCCTCAGCCGTAGCCGAGCGCGTGCAGCCGCTCGTCGTCGATCCCGAAGTGGTGCGCGATCTCATGAACGACCGTCACCTCGGTCTCCGCGACCACGTCCTCGCGTGTGGCGCACATCCGCAGCGTCGGCCCCCGGTAGATGGTGATCCGGTCCGGCAGCACGCCCGCGTACCACTCCCCACGGTCGGTCAGCGGTGTCCCCTCGTACAGCCCGAGCAGCTCGGGGTCCTCCGCCGGGGGCTCGTCCTCGACGAAGACCGCCACATTGTCCATCAGCCGGGTCAGCTCCGGCGGGATCCGGTCCAGCGACTCGGCGACCAGTTCCTCGAACTCCTCGCGCGTCATTTCCAGCACACCACCATTCTCCGCTACCCGGCCCCGCATCCGATCGTCGCCGCCCGCCCGCCGCACCGCAGCACGAACCGGAGCCGACGCCCCCGGCTTAACGCCCGCCATGGCGGGCATACGGGACCAATGGCCCGCGCAGCGCGCTCCCGGACACCGCACCCCGGCATACCGCAAACCCCCCTGCTCCGGCTGCTCCCTATCTGGCTCGGCGGCGTACACACGCTGCCCCGAACCGTCCGCCGCGACTACCGCTCCCGCCGTACACCCCCCACCGCCACCCTCATCGAGCCACCGCACCCCCGTGTCCGTTCCCTCGGCCTGATAGCCGTCACCGTCCTCGGCGCCTGGCTGGGGCTGCTGCTCATCGGCAGCTTCCACGCCCCCGTCGGCCCGATGGACACGACCATGGCGCTGCGCCCCTCACTGACCGGCGGCACCCGGATCGATGTCGCGCCGCTCGGCGACCTGGAACTGAGCAGCCACTACGGGCCCGTACGGCTCGATGTCGATGTCGACCGGCTGGATCCGGTCCGCTCCCAGGCGCTGGTCGACCACCCCGAGCGGTTCTCCGGCCTCCAGGCCGAGGTCACCCGTGACGTCACCCGCGGCGCCGTGGGACTGGCGCTGCACTCCTGTGTCGCCGTGGCGTCCGGCGCCACCGCCCTGGGCCTGGCCGTCTACCGCCGCCCGCGCCGCGCACTGGCCGCCGGCGGTCTGGCGCTCGCCCTGCTCGCCGCCTGCGCGGGTACCGCGTACGCCACCTGGAACCCCCGGTCCGTCCTGGAGCCGAAGTTCTCCGGACTGCTCTCCTCGGCCCCGTCCGTGGCCGGCAACGCCCGCAACATCGTCAGCGAATTCAACGTCTACCAAAAGGAGTTGGCGCGCCTGGTCACCAACGTCACCAAGCTGTACGACGCCACCTCGACGCTGCCGACGTACCAGCCGGACCCCACCACCATCCGGGTGCTGCATGTCTCCGACATCCACCTCAACCCCGGCAGCTGGCAGATCATCGCCTCCCTGGTGAAGCAGTACCGGATCAACGTGATCATCGACACCGGCGACACCATGGACCACGGCTCGGTCGCCGAGAACCACTTCCTGGACCCGGTGTCCACCCTGGGCGCCCCCTACGTCTGGGTGCGCGGCAACCACGACTCGCGCAGCACCCAGAAGTACCTGACCGGCCGCAAGCACGTCACCGTCCTCGACAACGGCAAGGTCACCCGGATCGCCGGCGTACGCATCGCGGGCGTCGGCGACCCGCAGTTCACCCCGGACCGCTCCGTGGTGGCGGCCGGCGAACCCGCCGAGCGCACCGCCGGCGGCCGGCTCGCCGATGCGCTGCGCACCCAGCGGCTGGCCGGCACCCCGGTCGATATCGCGCTGGCCCACAACCCCACCGCCGCGACCGAGGCGGACGGCCTGGCCCCGCTGGCGCTGGCCGGCCATCTCCACCACCGCGAGATCACCACGCTCCCCCAGGGCACCCGGCTGATGGTCGAGGGCTCGACGGGCGGCGGCGGGCTGCGCGCGGTGCAGAACAAGAAGCCCGCGCCGGTGCAGGCGTCGGTGCTCTATCTGGACCGGACGACGAAGCGGCTACAGGCGTGGGACGAGATCACCCTCGGCGGCCTGGGCCTGTCCCGTGCCGAGGTCAGCCGCCATCTCCCCCGGGAGAACCAACCCGGCGCGACACCCTCGCCGTCCGGTTCACCGCACCCGCCCGGCCCGTCGTCAGGGCCCTCGTCAGGCCCCTCGTCCGGCCCCTCGTCCAGCCCTCGTTCACACCCGGTCCGGGGCTCTTCCGACAGCCCCGGGTAAACCGTTTTGGCGAACGGTCCTCCCATCCCATATGCTTCTCACGTCCCCGACGGCGCCGGTAACGACGCCAAGGTGGCCACCAGCCCTCATCGTCTAGTGGCCCAGGACGCCGCCCTTTCAAGGCGGTAGCACGGGTTCGAATCCCGTTGGGGGCACGCATCATCGTGTGCGAGACTGGTTCACGCCGCTCTCGCGCAATGCAAGGTCCTGTGGAGCAGTTTGGAGTGCTCGCCACCCTGTCAAGGTGGAGGCCGCGGGTTCAAATCCCGTCAGGACCGCTGCGGCTGGGTAGCTCAGTTGGTACGAGCGATCGCCTGAAAAGCGATAGGTCGCCGGTTCGACCCCGGCCCCAGCCACACCCTTTGGGAAAGGCCCCGATTCATCGAATCGGGGCCTTCTTCATATCTGCTCCCCGCCGGCCCCCTCGATGCTCTGCGTGCGCTCACTCTCCGGCCGCCAGAAGATCAGCCGGGCGCCGCCACTGATGACCGCCGTCGCCCCCAGGCCCAGTGCCGCCCTCAGCAGCCGCACATCGCCGTCCCAGTCGTGCGGCGCGCCGAAGACCAGCCAGGCGGCGAACGCGATGCCGGCGGCCATCGTCGCGACACCCGCCATCTGTCGTAATCCCTTGTTCATGCGGTCATCTTCGCTCAGCGGCGGGGCGGCACGGTACGGGGGTGGGTGCGTCCGCGGCCCGCCGCCTCAGCCGGCCGCCGCATGCGCCGGTGTCACCTCGCGGCCACCCGGATGGCGGTGCCGCCAGCCCCAGAAGACCGTGCAGGAGAGCACCGACCAGCCGGCCAGCACCAGGAACGGGAAGGCGTGCTGGTGGCCGCCGAAGTAGACCGCGGTGTGCTGGGCGTTGACCGAGGCGCCGGGCGGCAGCCAGCGGCCGATGTGGCCGAGGGCGGACGGCAGCAGCGGCCAGGAGACCGCGCCGCCCGAGGACGGGTTGCCCAGCAGCACCATCAGTCCCCAGGTGGGGATCATCGCCCAGCGCCCCATCAGGGTGTTGAACATCGAGAAGACCATGCCGGAGGTGAACATGGTCAGCGCCAGGATCAGCCAGGACTCCACGAACGGCAGCCGCAGCGCGCCCAGCCACCAGTCGACCACCGCCGCGATGGCGAAGGCCCCCAGCAGCGCGTAGACCAGGATGAAGGCGATCCGCTCGGCCGGGTCGAGGGCGCGGGCGTGCACGCTGAGCTGGATCGCCCCGACGAAGCCGACGATCACCGCGGCCAGCGAGATGTAGAACAGCGCCAGCCCGCGCGGGTCGCCCTTCTGGAGCGGCTTGATGTCCTGGACCCGGACGTCCACACCGGTCGCCCGGCCGACCTTCACCCCGGACTCGGCCAGCAGCTGCGCCACCGTCGCGCCCGAGGCGCCGGACACATCCAGCTCCACACCCTTGCCGCGGGCCCGCAGCACCGCGAACTCCTGCTGTTCGTCGACGGCCCGCCGGGCCTCGCCGTATGTGGCGTACCCGGTCAGCCGGAGCGGGGCGTTCAGGGCCTTCTCCATGCCCAGGACGAACGCCTTCTCCTGCGGGGCGTGGCGGTGGCCGACCACGGCGGTCGGGATCTGCCGCGGGGTCGGATTGGCCATGGTGTACGTGTACGAGCCGGCGAAGAGGCCGGCCGCCGCGGCGACGATGAAGACCAGCACGACCGCGGGGAAGAACGGCGACTTCTTGAAGGCCGTCCATTTCTCCGCCGCGGTCCGGGGCCTGCCGCGTGCACCGCGATGATCAAACATAGGAACACGCTAAAGCAACGATGTCGGACATACCTGGTCAGGACTCTTGTCCGCGGCGGCCCGGGCGTCCACCATCCGGCCGCGCGGGCAAATGGTTCGCCAGTCGATCGGCCGAGGTGAGATCCTGGGGGACGTATGTCCAGTCAGCCTGCCTCCGCCCTGCCCGACGGCACTGCTCCCACGCTGCCCGACAGCACCGCTCCTACCCTCCCCGCAAGCGCCGCTCCCAGCCTCCCGGCTCTGCTGGAGCGTCTGCCCGAGCTGATGCTGCGCGACCAGCAGCGGCTGGGGCGCCGGCTCGACGGCGCGCGCCGGATCCGTAAGCCCGAGGCCCGGGCGGCCGTGCTCGCCGAGATCGCGGGCGGCATCGACGAGGCGGAGCTGCGGGTCGCCCAGCGGCGGGCCGCGGTCCCGGAGATCAGGTATCCGGAAGAGCTGCCCGTCAGCCAGAGGAAGGACGAGATCCTCGCCGCGATACGCGACCACCAGGTCGTGATCGTCGCCGGTGAGACCGGCTCCGGCAAGACGACCCAGATCCCCAAGATCTGCCTGGAGCTCGGCCGGGGCGTACGCGGTCTGATCGGGCACACCCAGCCGCGCCGGATCGCGGCCCGTACGGTCGCCGAGCGGGTGGCCGAGGAGCTGAGGACCCCGCTGGGCGAGGCGGTCGGCTGGAAGGTCCGCTTCACGGACCAGGTCGGCGGCGACACCCTCGTCAAGCTGATGACCGACGGCATTCTGCTCGCCGAGATCCAGACGGACCGCGAGCTGCGCCAGTACGACACGCTCATCATCGACGAGGCGCACGAGCGCAGCCTCAACATCGACTTCATCATGGGCTATCTGGCGCAGCTGCTGCCCCGGCGCCCGGATCTGAAGATCGTGATCACCTCCGCGACCATCGACCCGGAGCGGTTCGCGCGCCACTTCGGCGCCGTCGCTTCCGTGGACGCGTCCGACACGCCCGGTGAGCGGGACACCTCCGGGAGCGCGGACGGGGCGAGGCCGAGCGCGCCGATCGTCGAGGTCTCCGGCCGTACGTATCCGGTCGAGGTGCGCTATCGCCCGCTGCTGGAAGAGGGCGGTCAGGACGCCGACCGCGACCAGATCACCGCGATCTGCGACGCCGTGGACGAGCTGCAGGCCGCCGGGCCCGGCGACATCCTGGTCTTCCTCTCCGGCGAGCGGGAGATCCGCGACACCGCCGACGCGCTCAACAAGAAGGCGCTGCCCGCCACCGAGGTCCTCCCCCTGTATGCGCGGCTCTCGCACGCCGAACAGCATCGCGTCTTCCAGCGCCATACGGGCAGACGGATCGTGCTGGCCACGAACGTCGCCGAGACCTCACTGACCGTCCCGGGCATCAAGTACGTCATCGACCCGGGCATGGCCCGGATCTCCCGCTACAGCTATCGCACCAAGGTCCAGCGGCTGCCCATCGAGCCGATCTCGCAGGCCAGCGCCAATCAGCGCAAGGGCCGCTGCGGCCGTACCAGCGACGGCATCTGCATCCGCCTCTACTCCGAGGACGACTTCCTCTCCCGTCCCGAGTTCACCGACGCGGAGATCCTCCGTACGAACCTCGCCTCCGTCATCCTGCAGATGACCGCGGCCGGCCTCGGCGACATCGAGAAGTTCCCGTTCATCGATCCGCCGGACCGCCGCAACATCAAGGACGGCGTCGATCTGCTGAGCGAGCTCGGGGCGCTGGACGCCAAGCAGAAAGACGCCAAAAAGCGGCTCACCCCGCTCGGGCGCAAGCTCTCCCAGCTGCCGGTCGACCCGCGGCTGGCGCGGATGGTGCTGGAGGCGGACCGCAACGGCTGTGTCCGCGAGGTCATGGTCATCGCGGCGGCGCTGTCCATCCAGGATCCGCGCGAGCGGCCCTCCGACAAGCAGCAGCAGGCCGATCAGCAGCATGCCCGCTTCAAGGACGAGACCTCCGACTTCCTCGCCTTCCTCAACCTGTGGCGCTATATCCGCGAGCAGCAGAAGGAACTGTCCTCCTCGGCCTTCCGCCGGATGTGCCGGAGCGAGTTCCTGAACTATCTCCGGATACGCGAGTGGCAGGACATCTACTCCCAGCTGCGTTCGGTCGCCAAGACCATGGGCATCCACCTCAGCGAGGAGGATGCGGCCCCCGAGCACATTCACACCTCCCTGCTTTCCGGTTTGCTTTCGCATATCGGATTGAAGGACACGGACGCCAAGAACGAGTATCTCGGCGCCCGCAGCGCCAAGTTCGCGGTCTTCCCCGGCTCCGCGCTCTTCAAGAAGCCCCCGCGCTGGGTCATGTCGGCGGAGCTGGTGGAGACCTCCCGCCTGTGGGCGCGGGTGAACGCCAGGATCGAACCCGAGTGGATCGAGCCGCTCGCCCAGCACCTGGTGAAACGGACGTACAGCGAGCCGCACTGGGAACAGAAGATGGCCGCGGTGATGGCGTACGAGCGGGTGACGCTCTACGGCGTCCCGATCGTCGCCCAGCGCAAGATCACCTACGGCCGGATCGACCCGGAGACCTCGCGCGATCTGTTCATCCGCAACGCCCTGGTCGAGGGCGACTGGCGCACACACCACCAGTTCTTCCATGACAACCGCAAACTTCTCGGCGAGGTCGAGGAGTTGGAGCACCGCGCCCGGCGCCGCGACATCCTCGTGGACGACGAGACGCTCTTCGACTTCTACGACCAGCGCATTCCGGCGGATGTGGTCTCCGGGGCGCACTTCGACGCCTGGTGGAAGAAGCAGCAGCGGGAAGAGCCGGAGCTGCTCAACTTCGAGCACTCGATGCTCATCAACGAATCCGCCGAGGCCGTCACCAAGGACGACTACCCCGATTCCTGGCGGCAGGGACAGCTGAAGTTCAAGGTCACCTACCAGTTCGAGCCGGGGGCCGACGCGGACGGCGTGACCGTCCACATCCCGCTCCAGGTCCTCAACCAGGTCTCCTCCGAGGGCTTCGACTGGCAGATCCCGGGCCTGCGCGAGCAGTTGGTGACGGAGCTGATCCGCTCGCTGCCCAAGCCGATCCGGCGCAACTACGTACCCGCGCCGAACTTCGCGGCCCGCTTCCTGGACTCCACGGTCCCTCTGCAGGGCGCCCTGACGGCCTCTCTGGCCGCCGGGCTGCAGCGGATGGTGGGCGTACCGGTCGAGGCCGCCGACTTCGACACCGGCAAGATCCCCGACCACCTCAAGATCACCTTCCGGGTTGTCGACGAGCGGCGCCACAAGCTGGCCGAGGCCAAGGACCTGGAAGCGCTGCGGCTGAAGCTCAAGCCGAAGACCAGGGCGGCCATCTCCAAGGCCTTCGAGCAGGCCGCCGAGCGGCCCACCAGGGACCGCAAGGGCGGCGCGGGCGACGGGCCGGCGACGGCCGGACCCGAGCAGCGGACCGGGCTGACGTCCTGGACGATCGGCACGCTGCCGCGCACCTTCGAGACCAGGCGCGGGGGCCAGCCGCTGAAGGCCTACCCGGCGCTGGTCGACGAGGGCAGCAGCGTCGCCGTACGCCTCTTCGACACCGAGGCCGAGCAGCTGACGGCGATGTGGGCGGGCACCCGCCGCCTCATCCTGCTCAACATCCCCTCCAACCCCGCCAAGTTCGCCCAGGACAAGCTGAGCAACCAGCAGAAGCTCGCGCTGTCCCGTAATCCGCACGGCTCGATCGGGGCGCTCTTCGAGGACTGTGTGACCGCCGCCGCCGATCGTCTGATCGCGGCCCGGGGCGGTCCGGCATGGGACGAGGAGTCCTTCCGGAAGCTGTTCGACGCGGTCCGCGCCGACCTGGTGGACGTCACGCTGCGGACCATCCAGCAGGTCCAGGAGGTGCTGGCCGCCTGGCAGGCGTGCGAACGCCGGCTGAAGGACACCACGTTCCCCTCGCTGCTGCCGTCGCTGACGGACATCAAGGAGCAGCTGGCGGGCCTGATCAAGCCGGGCTTCGTGACCACGCACGGCGCCAAGCGGCTGCCGGATCTGATGCGCTATCTGGTGGCCGCCGACCGCCGGCTTCAGCAGCTGCCCACCAACGCCGAGCGGGACCGCACCCGTATGGCGAAGGTGAAGGAGATGCAGGACGAATACGCCTGGCTGCTGGAGCAGTTCCCGCCCGGCCGCCCGGTGCCGGCCGCGGCCCTGGAGATCCGCTGGATGATCGAGGAGCTCCGGGTGAGCTACTTCGCGCATGCGCTGGGGACCGCGTATCCGGTCTCCGACAAGCGGATCGTGAAGGCCGTGACCGCCGCCGCGCCCTGACGGACGACGGTCACCGGTATCGAGTTCGACCGCACCCCCTGACCTGCTGTAGAGTCTTGCTTCGCAGCCCGCCGCAAGCGGAAAGCGAAACGCAAGGTCCTGTGGAGCAGTTTGGAGTGCTCGCCACCCTGTCAAGGTGGAGGCCGCGGGTTCAAATCCCGTCAGGACCGCACTTTTACGGCCCGCATCCTCATCGGATGCGGGCCGTTCTGCTGTCCGGATCAGGCCATCCGGCGAGGGCGCCGTCGCCGGACACCGCGCATCCCGTCAGGGCCGCACAGCGCACGCGGGCCGCCCTGCTGTCCGGATCGGGCCGTCCGCGGCGGCTGCGGGCCGTAGCGCGTTTGCTGCTCGCCGTATTGACGGCGGCACGTACCGCCGGTACTCACAGAGGAAGCGTGGGGGCCGGGGAGGGATCTGCGATGACGACTGCGGTACGGCACGAGACCAGGGCGCTGCTACGGGCCCATCTGTCAGCCGCCACGGGCTACCGCCATCTGACGCGGCACTGCCCGATCTGCCATCAGCTGCAGCGGCTCGTCATGGAGCCGCACACGGCCCGCTCCGGGCCCGCGGCGCCCGCGTCCGCCCCCGCCCGGTCCGCGCCCGCCTGCGAGCCGTCGGCGGCCGAGGACGAAAGTCCCGCGGCCCGGTGACCGACGATGCCTGCGCCATGCCCCGTGCGGTGACAGGTTGTTGAGTGTGGCGAGGGAAGTTCTCTACCGCAGCGGACGTATCGTCTTCAAGCGCCATGTCATGTGACGGGTGTCACCGAACAAGTTTGACGGGACAGGGAACTTACACCTCCCCTACAACCAGTCAATTTAATATGTGCAATTGCACTACCCTCGAACAGCTTGTGAACGAGACCGCAGGGTCCGCGGGGAAAGGCCCCCACAGGGCCTCTCAAGACGCCCAGAAAGCCACCCGGGGCGGCGCCGGCGCCAGGCCGGCCCGACCGCTCTGACGGGCCCGGGAGCGGGCGTGCACAAAAAAGATCGCGCTGGACCCGGCGGAGTCCAGCGCGATCGGTGACGTACCCAGATGGAGCGGGTGTGGGGCCTGTGGGGCAGGCGCCGCGTCGTATGAAGCTGTGTGGAGCGTGGGTGGAGCAGGTCGAGCTATGTGGTGCGAAGTAGGCATTTTCGGGTTGGGGGCCCCGAAAACGACCTGGTTATGCGGTTGTTCAGGCCTCGCTGCGCTGCTGCGGGATGCCCGCAAGCAGTGCGCGGACCTCAGCCTCGCGGTAACGCCGGTGTCCTCCGAGCGTGCGGATGGACGTGAGCTTGCCTGCCTTGGCCCAACGGGTGACCGTCTTCGGGTCCACGCGGAACATCGTGGCAACCTCGGCAGGGGTCAGCAGCGGCTCGGCGTCAGGGGTGCGAGCGGTCATGAGCGGCCTCCTCGGGAGAACCGAACCATCACGGTTCTTTCCTCTAAATTCTGCACCTTGACCCACGTTGCCCGAAATGGCGGACGCGGGCCGAGTCGGTTATAGGACGAACGGCTTGTCCTCGGCACTACAACTACACCATCCGTCCAGCCACGTCGGCCAAACCGATGGAATTGCCCTCTCAGGTGTTCAACCTCGGCGGATGCCGATGGACCGTGCCATAGCGGACAGTCACACGGCCGTGACGATCAGTCACAACGTGCTCAGCCGCCACGAGACCCCTCAAGGAACGCAATACCGATCTATCCGCCCTTAGTTGGACGGAAGGAGCCCACGTCGGGCTCCTTGTCCTATTTTGGCACGAGGGTATGGCTTGGGAGCAAGACCCGAAGTCAGTGCTTTAGGTCACGCTTGAGGCAATCGCCCGGTTAAGGACCTACGTCCCTTACCGCCCAACCACCGAAAAGCGAACACAGCACTTCCGCGCCACGAACCTTTGGCACTTCCTCGGAGCTCAGCTGGAGAACTGACGCTCGCGGACCGCACGCCACCGCTGCGAAAGCTTCTCGTACGCGACCCCGGCCCGCTCACCGTCCCCCTCGCGCAGCGCCGCCAGCCCCTCCGCCACTTCCGCGGCGGAACGGTCCTCGGCGAGCTGCCCTTCGGGCACCGCGTGCACCAGCCCTCCGTAGTCCAGCTCCACGAGCGAACGCGGATGGAATTCTTCGAGCCAGCGCCCCACATCTACCAGGCCGTCGATCAGCGGCCCCTCTTCCAGGGCGTCCCGCAGCGTCCGCAGCCCCCGCGCGACCCGCCGTCTGGCCTGCACCATCGGCGTCCGGTAACGCAGCACAGGCGCCTGGTCACTCTTCGCATACTCCCGCTCGCCGTCGTCGAACAGCACGAACCAGCGGACCGGGACATGCCAGGTCGCCGCGCGGATCCACGGCCTGGCGTCCGGGTTGCGCTCGCGCCACCGCTCGTAGTCGGTGGCCGCCTGCCGGCGCACCACCGGGGGCAGCGCCGCATCCAGCACCGACGCCGGCAGCAGCTCCTCCAGCGCCTCCAGGGCCTGCCAGCCGCGCAGCCGGGTGCGCCACGGACAGACGCAGGTCACCTCGTTCACGACGGCGATGAACGCGTCCGCGCTCTCGTGGACCGGCACCGGCACCGGCGGGGTCGGCAGCAGATCGGCCAGCGCCCGGCGCTGCTCGTCCTGGGCGGTAGGGGTGTTCTCCCGTTTGGCATAGCGGGCCCAGTGCGAGCGCTCCGGCTCGGGGAACGCTGCCAGCGGCTCGTAGACCCGTAGATATGCCATATACGGGACCTTCACCGACGACGCCAACGCCACGCCCGCTCCTTAAAGGAAAGTCCGCCGCCGGGAGATCCCGAGGGCCCCCGACCGGCCTGCGATACGACCAGATCGTCCCACGCCCGTCCCCCGGGAGAGGGTGATCCTCGGCACCTGACCGATCAACCGGCCCCGCAGGTCTTACGCTCTTTTCAACCGGCCCTCCCCACCCGCAGGAGGGCGTCCTTCGCGACTTATGGGAGTCACCACAGTGACTGACGTACGTCCGGCCCCCGCCGGCACCGACGGCGTTCTGCACACCCTGTTCCGATCGGAGCAAGGGGGCCATGAGCAGGTCGTTCTCTGCCAGGACCGCGCCAGCGGCCTCAAGGCCGTGATCGCCATCCACAGCACCGCCCTGGGCCCCGCCCTCGGCGGCACCCGCTTCCACGCCTACGCCTCCGAGGAGGAGGCCGTGCTGGACGCACTGAACCTCGCGCGCGGCATGTCCTACAAGAACGCCCTCGCCGGGCTGGACCACGGCGGCGGGAAGGCCGTGATCATCGGTGACCCCGACCTGATCAAGACCGAGGAACTCCTGCTCGCCTACGGCCGGTTCGTGGCATCCCTCGGGGGCCGCTATGTCACCGCGTGCGACGTCGGTACGTACGTCGCCGACATGGACGTGGTCGCCCGTACGAACAAGTGGACCACCGGCCGCTCCCCCGAGAACGGCGGCGCCGGCGACTCCTCCGTCCTGACCGCCTACGGCGTCTTCCAGGGCATGCGCGCCTCGGCCCAGCACGCGTGGGGCGACCCGACGCTGCGCGGCCGCAAGGTGGGCGTCGCGGGCGTCGGCAAGGTGGGCCACCTCCTCGTCGAGCACCTCCTCAAGGACGGCGCCGAGGTCGTGATCACGGACGTACGCGGCGAGTCGGTGGACCGTGTCCGCGCCAAGCACCCGCAGGTGGCCGTCGCCGCGGACACCGAGGCGCTGATCCGCACCGAAGGTCTGGACGTGTACGCGCCGTGCGCGCTGGGCGGGGCGCTCAGCGACGACTCGGTGCCGGTGCTGACCGCGAAGGTGGTGTGCGGCGCAGCCAACAACCAGCTCGCGCACCCGGGAGTCGAGAAGGATCTGTCCGACCGCGGCATCCTCTACGCGCCCGATTACGTGGTGAACGCCGGCGGTGTCATCCAGGTGGCCGACGAGCTGCACGGCTTCGACTTCGACCGCTGCAAGACCAAGGCGGCGAAGATCTTCGACACCACACTGGCCATATTCGCTCGTGCGAAGGCCGACGGCATTCCGCCCGCCGCGGCCGCCGACCGACTGGCCGAGCAGCGCATGGCGGAGGCGCGGCACGCCTGACGACGGCCGGAAAAACCGGCCTTGTCGGCCGGAAACACAGCCTTGCGCGGCCCGCCACGGGTGGTCGGGGAGACATCCCTCACCACCCGTCGGCGGGTCGCCGCACAGGACAGGTTAAAATCGCAGTTGACCAGCGGGGACGGGGCGACTCGCAGGTCATGCCGAGCGGCGGGTGATGCGGGCGACGTACCGTATGGCCGCGGAAGCAGGTACCGTTAAAGCCCTACGGGCCGGTCTCTCTGTCGAGAGCCCGCTCTGATCCATGAACGCGTGTCAAGACTCTGGGGCCATCGAGCCCCGTCATTGAGGGGGTCGACCCATGGGGCGCGGCCGGGCCAAGGCCAAGCAGACGAAGGTCGCCCGCCAGCTGAAGTACAGCAGCGGTGGGACGGATCTCTCACGACTGGCCGACGAGCTGGGTGCATCACCGTCGAACCAGCAGCCTCCGAACGCAGAGCCGTTCGAGGATGACGAGGACGACGACCCGTACGCACGGTACGCAGATCTGTACAACGGCGACGACGACGATGAAGACGAGGGCGACTCCTCTCAGCAGCGTCGTCGCGCTTGACGCGCTGTGCACTCGCGGCACCCATAACATCATCACGGACCCGGTCCAGGGCTTTGCCCGGGCCGGGTTCTGTGCTGCCCAGATGGCCGCCGCCGTTGCGGCGGCCACCCGGCTCAGCTCGTGGCTGCATCTATCGTGAATACGTACCGGTCAGGGTCACAGCCTCGGTGCGGTCGCCACGCTCGACGATCTCACCGCTGACCCAGGCATCCACCCCGCGGTCGGCGAGCGTGGTCAGGGCGGCCTCCACCGACTCCTGGGGGACGACGGCGATCATGCCGACGCCCATGTTCAGGGTCTTCTCCAGCTCCAGGCGCTCGACCGAGCCGGCCGAGCCGACCAGATCGAAGACCGGGCCCGGCGTCCAGGTGGCGCGGTCGACGGTGGCGTGCAGCCCGTCCGGGATCACCCGGGCGAGGTTGTTGGCCAGTCCGCCGCCGGTGATGTGCGAGAAGGCGTGCACCTCGGTCGTACGGGTCAGCGCCAGACAGTCCAGCGAGTAGATCTTGGTGGGCTCCAGCAGCTCCTCGCCCAGCGTGCGGCCGAACTCCGGGATCTCCCGGTCCAGAGCCATGCCCGCCCGGTCGAAGAGCACATGGCGGACCAGCGAGTACCCGTTGGAGTGAAGTCCGGAGGACGCCATCGCGATCACCGCGTCGCCCGTACGGATGCGATCAGCGCCCAGCACCCGGTCCGCCTCGACGACACCCGTGCCGGCGCCGGCGACATCGAACTCGTCCGCGCCCAGCAGCCCCGGGTGCTCCGCGGTCTCGCCGCCGACCAGCGCACAGCCGGCCAGCACACAGCCCTCGGCGATGCCCTTGACGATCGCGGCGACCCGCTCGGGGTAGACCTTGCCGACGCAGATGTAGTCGGTCATGAACAGCGGCTCGGCGCCGCAGACGACCAGGTCGTCGACGACCATGCCGACGAGGTCGTGGCCGATGCTGTCGTAGACGCCCATCTTGCGTGCGATGTCGACCTTCGTGCCGACGCCGTCGGTGGCCGAGGCCAGCAGCGGACGCTCGTAGCGCTTCAGCGCCGAGGCGTCGAAGAGGCCGGCGAAGCCGCCGAGCCCGCCGACGACCTCGGGGCGGGTGGCCTTCTTCACCCACTCCTTCATCAGGTCCACGGCGCGGTCGCCGGCTTCGATGTCGACGCCCGCGGCTGCGTAGCTGGCACCAGTGGTCTCGGGCATGGCTGAGAACTTTCGTGTCGTGTGTGTACGAGCTCTACGGGCGACGCAGCGCGTCGGCGCCGCCGATCCCGGCGGTGAGCGTCTGGACGCCGTCCACATCGGACTTTGCCGGGGCCGCGGTCTCCGACTCCAGGAGGTGCTTGCCCAGGAGCTCCGGGTCCGGCAGCTCCATCGGGTATTCGCCGTCGAAGCAGGCGCGGCACAGATTCGGCTTGGCGATGGTGGTCGCCTCGATCATGCCGTCGATGGAGATGTACGCCAGCGAGTCGGCGCCCAGGGACTTGCCGATCTCCTCGACCGTCAGGCCGTTGGCGATCAGCTCGGCGCGGGTGGCGAAGTCGATGCCGAAGAAGCACGGCCACTTGATCGGCGGGGAGGAGATCCGGATGTGGATCTCGGCCGCGCCGGCCTCGCGGAGCATCCGTACGAGGGCGCGCTGGGTGTTGCCGCGGACGATCGAGTCGTCGACGACCACCAGGCGCTTGCCGCGGATGACTTCCTTCAGCGGGTTCAGCTTCAGCCGGATGCCCAGCTGACGGATGGTCTGCGAGGGCTGGATGAAGGTCCGGCCGACGTAGGAGTTCTTGACCAGGCCGGAACCGTAGGGGATGCCACTGGCCTCGGCGTATCCGACGGCGGCGGGTGTGCCGGACTCCGGCGTCGCTATCACCAGGTCGGCGTCGGCCGGGGCTTCGGCGGCCAGTTTGCGGCCCATCTCCACACGGGAGAGGTACACATTGCGGCCGGCGATATCGGTGTCCGGGCGGGCGAGGTAGACGTACTCGAAGACGCAGCCCTTGGGGCGGGCCTCGGCGAAACGGCTGCTGCGCAGGCCGTTCTCGTCGATGGCGACCATCTCACCCGGCTCGATCTCCCGGATGAAGCTGGCACCGCAGATGTCGAGGGCGGCGGTCTCGGAGGCGACCACCCAGCCGCGCTCCAGACGGCCCAGGACCAGCGGGCGGATGCCCTGCGGGTCACGGGCGGCGTAGAGCGTGTGCTCGTCCATGAAGCAGAGCGAGAAGGCGCCCATGACCTTCGGCAGGACGCGCGGGGCGGCCTCCTCGACGGTCAGCGGCTTGCCGTCCTCGTCCACCTGGCCGGCCAGCAGCGCCGTCACGAGATCGGTGTCATTGGTGGCCGCGACCTGGGTCGCGCGTCCGCCCTCACGGGGCAGCGCGGCGACCAGATCCGCCAGCTCGGCGGTGTTGACCAGGTTGCCGTTGTGGCCGAGCGCGATCGAGCCGTGCGCGGTGGCACGGAACGTCGGCTGGGCGTTCTCCCACACCGAGGCACCGGTGGTGGAGTAGCGGGCATGGCCCACGGCGATATGGCCCTGGAGGGAGCCGAGCGAAGTCTCGTCGAAGACCTGGGAAACCAGGCCCATGTCCTTGAAAACGAGGATCTGGGAGCCGTTGCTCACTGCGATGCCCGCGGACTCCTGTCCACGGTGCTGCAGCGCGTACAGCCCGAAATAGGTGAGTTTGGCGACCTCTTCACCCGGAGCCCAGACACCGAAGACGCCGCAAGCGTCCTGGGGGCCCTTCTCACCGGGGAGCAGGTCGTGGTTGAGTCGTCCGTCACCACGTGGCACGCCCCCGAGTCTAGGGCAGGTCGCGCATTCATCCGAACCGGGGATGGCCGCGAATCTGGATGAGTGCATGAACGGCGCGTTAAGCATGCTTGACGTGGTCACGGCCATCCCGACAGGATTTCGGCCCATGCAGACCCCGCAGCCCTTGGCGCACCTGGTGTGTCACCGGGCGCCCCGCCTCGCGCAGCGCCTCGTACGGCGCCGCCATGTCGACCTCGGCCGGGTCGCGAGCGCCATCTGTCGCTGCGGATCGGCGCAGTAGCTGCGGGTAGCGACGGCCGGGCGCGACGACCGCGTTCCGGATCTTCCCCGATCCTCCGTCCGCCCTTCTGAGCTGCGCTTTCGTAGCGGTCTTGCGGACTTTCGCGTTCCGCTTCCCGTCTCTTTCGCCGCCCGCCCGGCATGCGCCTCTTGCTCACCCGTGCCGGGTTTGTCGGCCAGGGGCGCCGTACCGCCTGTGTGAGATACGCGACGCCGCCTCCGCCCGCCGCCGTCCCCGCCGGCCGTGGCTCGCATCGCGACCCGTCACGTCCACTCTGGAGAGCCGAATCGATGACCTCCGTCGACCCTTCCACGCCCGAAAACTCCGATAGATCCGCATCTGCGGCCGCCTCCGGATCCACCTCCGGATCCGCCGCGATCTCGCGCCGTACCTTCGGCGGGCTCGCCGGCGCCGGTGCCGCGGCCGCCGTCGGCGGACTCGGTGCCGTCGCCTCGGTCGCGGGCGCGACAAGCGCCGCCGCTGCCACCGCCGGCCCGCAGGAGCGGCCC